>JAJRSJ010000049.1 GCA_024278855.1 Alphaproteobacteria bacterium
CGAAGCAGCTCCCGACAATGATAATAGAGACAAAAAATGACTGATGCCACATCAACATTCACCAGCTACGGGCTTTGGCCTCTGGTTATCCTGAACTCGGCGATCTTCATAATTTTCGCCTTTAGCTTTACCAAGCCGTCAAGCGCCAAAGACTGGAAATCATTTGGCGCCTTTAGCGCCTTTATAATTGCGCTGTTTACGGAAATGTACGGGTTTCCTTTGTCGATTTATTTCCTGTCGGGTTGGCTGTCCTCGCGTTTCCCGGATGTCAACTGGCTAGCCCACGATTCCGGGCATTTCTGGGAGATGATATTTGGTTGGCGTACCAACCCGCATTTCGGGCCATTTCACTGGATCAGCTTCGGGTTTATTTTTGCCGGCTTCATCTTGCTGTCCTCCGCCTGGCCGGTCTTGCAAAAAGCCCTACGCACGGCAAGCTTGGCCCAAAGCGGCATATATGCGAAAATCCGCCACCCGCAATATGTAGCCTTCATTTTGATCATGTTCGGATTTTTGGTGCAGTGGCCAACCATTTTAACTCTGGTGATGTTCCCGGTTTTGCTGATCATGTATTGGCGGCTGGCCTTAAAGGAAGAACGCGACACGAGAGCCGTATTTGGCGAGGCTTATGATGCTTACGCCAGCAAAACACCGCGCTTTATCCCGCGCTTTCGCAAATCAGTAGGGGCGTAAGATCGCGCCATTGAATAAAAATCAAAAATAGTTATACTAAATAAAAAGGGGGAATAATTATGTGCTTGTCCGCATCCGTTAGTTTTATGGCCGCCGGGGTTTTAGCCACGGGCGGCGGGTTTGCCGTCTGGAAAGCTTGGACTATCAACAAGCGTTATCTGCCCATTGCCCTGATGCCGATCTTTGCCGGTATCCAACAATTTATGGAGGGCCATGTCTGGATGGGGCTTAATGCAGGCGCACCGGATATGATCTGGTGGGCGGCTATGGGCTTTATTTTGTTCTCGTGGCTGATGTGGCCGACCTGGGTGCCGTTCGCTATGTATTTTTTGGAACCGCCCGGCAGCAAGCGCAAAAAACCGCTGATGCTCTTTGCTTTGGCGGGCTTGACATTCGGACTGACCCTATACGTCCCGCATTTGTTTAATCCCGACTGGGTTCAGGTTAAAATCAGCCGCCACTCCATCACCTATGAAGACACTATGCTCTTGGATTATATCATGCCCAGATGGGGGACATACGCCATATATATGGTGCTGTTGATCATCCCGCCTTTGCTCTCCACCTATAAACATATGCGGATTTTCGGCCTGACCATGATCGCGGTTGTCGCCATTGTCTGGGCGTTCTTCTCCTACGCCAATATCTCGTTTTTCTGCCTACTCGCAGGCCTCGCGACCATTCATTTGATCTATATAATCGTCAACAATAAATGCTGCCGCGAATGCCCGGAGATATTTAGCTAGGGTCTATCCCTAGAGCAGTTCCAATGCGGGCTCATTCACCAAATTGGTCGGCAAAAAACTCCGAGACCTGTTTCACGGCCTCCGCGTGGATTTGACCGCGTCCAATACCGTCACCGTCTTTGCAAATTGGTACATATTTTTTGCCGCGCTTGTTGCAAGTGTTTAAAAATACGTAATGCCCTGCCCCGCTGATTTCATATAATTCTGCATCCGGTATCATCTCTGCTAGCCGGGACGCATTTGTGCGCGTGGGCGCTATTTTATCTGCACTGCCGCTGATTATCAGCATGGGTGTATTTATGTTTTTAAGGCTATCATCTGTAAACGCTTGTGCCAGTGCCGGGGCAAGTGCGACGACGGCTTGCACGCGCTCATCGCGAAACGGTTTGCCGTGCCCGGCCAGACTAATGTCAATGCGCGGGTCGGTTTTGCGCAGTTTTTCAAAATCCGCAGATGCACCGGGATATTCACTTTGGCCGTGGCATGTAGCATCGCGCGAAGAGCTGGCACAAAATACATCAAACAGCGCAAAATCTGACATAGCCCCCGCAAGTGCCGTGACTGTATATCCCCCTAAAGAGAGCCCGACCGCGCCAATACGGTTTGGGTCAATATTTGGCCCAAATACCGGATCAGCCAATACATGGTCTATCACCGCAGACATATCCAAAGCTCGCTCCCACGGCAAACGAAAGCCGCGCGCGTCAAAATTCTCTTCAGCCGCCGTATTGCCGTGGTGGTCGACAGCGGCCACAATATAGCCCTGAGCTGCCAATTCCCGGCCAAGCCACATCATCTGCATACCCGCTCCGCCCGTTCCGTGAGACATGATAATCAAGGTTTTTTTCGTTTGCGTCGGGGCCAATTCAGCATCTCGTGCCGCATACCCGCCAATAAAGACCGGGCGGGAAGGCGGGATGCCTATTTCGACCATTTTTACCCCAGGAGAGGCGGCGTACCAAATATATGTAGTGAGAGGCCTCGCCTCATTCCCGCTCCAGGACTTGCGCACGGGGTCTTTAAACGCTTTACGGATTAACCCAATGGCCTCACCCTCAGCGCCGGATGTCGCAGGCGGAGACGTTTTACCGCACGCGGTCAAAGCAAGTGCCAGAAGAACAAAAACTAATAATTGTAGATTACGGTTCATAGACGGCAACCTCCCCTTCACGGTTTCCTTATGCCGTATAAAGTGAAAGCAAATATGCAAAAAGTCAACAACACCTAGTTTAACGCATTTTCGGCATCACCACCCCAAACTCAATCATACTTTCGACCATTGAAAGTGTCATCTGTTTTATGGAGCGCGGCTCAATGCCTAGCTCTGTGCGCAGGCGTTCATTGCTGCTCAGGGTTTTAATGCCAATGACCCCCTTGATCATGCGGATGGTTTTGTCGAACAGAGCTAAAAAATGCACCATGAAATTTGGCAAGCTCTTTGTCGGTGTTTTATAGCCCGCTTCGTAAAGAATTTTTGAAATATCCAGCATCCAGGCAAAGCCGCTCACACATGCATACCGCCGCCCCGCTGCGACTTTCATGGTCATGGCATTAAAGTGCGCATCGGCCACGTCGCGCACATCAATACAGGAAAACCCAAGGGCGGGACAGGCCGGCACGGAACCGTCCAAGAGCTTGGTTAAAATCTCGCCGGAAGTCGAGAAACTGTTATCAAGCAGCGGCCCGAAAACCGCGCCGGGGTTGATAACCGAAAGCTCCATATTGCCCGCCGCTTTGGTCTCCATGAAATCCCAAGCTGCTTTCTCGGCGATGGTTTTACTTTTACTATAAGCGCCAATATCCCCGTCCAGATTTGACCAATCATCTTCAGTGTAAATATAATCGTCGCCGCGTTCATGGCCGTAAGCAATTGCCACCATGGACGATGTCAGAACCACCCGTTTTACGCCGGCTTTGGCTGCCGTGCGCAAGGCCCGCAGCGCCCCGTCCCGGGCTGGAATAATCAATTCATTTTCGTCGTCGGGTTCCGTGTTCGGAAACGGCGAGGCCACATGCTGTACGAAGCTGCAGCCTTTCATGGCCGCGTCCCAACCTGCGTCAGAGCCCAGGTCTAGCGTCACAAAGGATAAATTATCCACATTTGCTTTCGTGGCAATGGCGGCGCGCACGGCGTCCGCCTTATCAAGACTACGCAGCGAACCGCGCACCTTATAGCCTGCGTTCAAAAGTCTGACGATACAATGCTTGGCAATAAACCCGCTCGCGCCGGTGACGAGTACGGTTTGCTTTTTTGTTGGTATCTTTTTTTTAGCGGCCACGGCTTAATCCCTTTATTGTTCTTGTTGGTATTGTTCTTGTTGGTATTATTCTTATTGATTTGACAAATTATAGATATTTTGTCAATGTGTCAATCACTATGAAAAACTTTGACCCCGCCAACAAAACCGACCGTATTTTGCAAGCCGCATTTAACTGCGTCAAACAATACGGCTTTAAACGCACCAGCATGGCGGACATCGCCTTGGCATCTGGCATATCGCGCTCGGCGCTTTATTTGGTGTTTAAAGACAAGACAGATATATTCCGCTCGGTTACGGAAAAAATCCACAATCAAACCCTGACCGATGCTAAGAATGAACTGGCCAAAGACCTGCCGCTCAAAACCCGTATCGCCAATGCCACGACCGCTCGCATGACCCCGCTCTATGCTCTGGTTTATGACACCGCCCACGGCACCGAGATATTCGATATAAGCAAAAGCATTTCCGCTGATATAAACGCCGAAGCCGACGACAGGTTTTTGCGCATGTTGACGGACGAGCTGCAATCCGGCCTCAAAGCTAACACCATCACGGGCGGGCCTGATAATTTGGCGGCGCGGGAATTGGCGCAATTGTTTATCGCCAGCGCAAGGGGACTTAAATTCTTCGCGTTCAGTGCCAATGATTACGAAACCCTGCTAACCAAATCCGTCGCCACATTTTTCATGGGTCTATCACCGCAATAAAGTGGTAACACCCCAAGAGCCGTAAAAAACATAACCCCTGTCTGTCCCACAAAAGAAACAAGGTGAGGAGAAATGAGGTTTCGGTGAGCACTGATCCCTCCACACAAACAAACCAGATTAACACTGGTATTCAAGTCCCCCATAGCGTTATGATAAAGCCATGAGAAAACTACCCACTCGCCGAAACGGCACATATACGAAAACCCAAGCTTGGGAAAGCCCAACGGGCGCGTCCCTGTGTGTCTACCATAAAAAGGCGAAAGGCACACCAAAGGCAGTGGTTCACATCAATCACGGGCTCGGCGAACACGCGGGCCGTTATGCCCGGTTCTCTGCTGCCCTCAGCAAGGCGGGTTACGCGGTTTATGCCCAAGACCATAGGGGCCACGGAGCCACCACCGCGCCGGATGCTAGCCAAGCTATATTCGCAGGCGAGGACGGGTGGAACAAAGTTCTTGCCGATATGAAATATGTCAACGGCGAAATCCGCAAACGCCATAAGGGCATCCCGGTTATCATATTTGGCCACTCCATGGGGGCCATGCTTACATATAATTATCTGTTGCGTTGGCCGGACAGTATTGACGCGGCCGCCGTGTGGAATGCGGATTTGTCCAAAAACCCGGCGTTGAAATTGCTCGGGCTTATCTTGCGTATTGAAAACAAACTCAAAGGCGCAAAGGCCCCCAGTATCGCCAATGCCATGACCTTTGGGGCGTTTAATAAAAAATTTAAACCGGGCCAGACCAAGTGCGATTGGTTATCCAAGGATGTGGATGAATGCCGGGAATACGACGACGATCCCGACTGCGGTTGGCCGGTTACCGTGTCCATGTGGCAAGATGTTTTGTCCGGCATTACTTACGGCAGCTCGGACATAGGCTTGGAAAATGTCCCCAAACCCATGCCCATATACCTACTGGGCGGCGACGCCGACCCGTCCACCAGAAACGCCAAAGCGCAAGAGGAACTCGCCGCACGTCTCAAAGCCGCCGGCCTGACCGATGTCATAACCACCATCCGCAATCACGGCCGCCACGAAGCCCTAAATGAACCAAAAGCCGAACGGGGCGCAGTGGTGGCAGAATTTGTGAAGTGGGCTGACAAAGTTATTGCTTAGGGTCAGTTTCTATTAAAACTTGCACCTATTAAGGCTTGCCCTTATAAATTCGATACCCGGCCAGATCGTCCACATCCGTCAGGCGCGGCAAAACCGGATATCTCCATTGATAGCGGCGCACATGTCTTTGCAGGTCTGTTGGTGTGACCATCTTATGCCTGGAAATAATCCGGGGCGGGCCGGAGCATTTAGGCCGAGCAGCCAAAACCCGCCGTCTGTGGCCGGGCCAATGACCGCTTCATTATGTTTCAAAGCCTTGAAACCATCAGCAATATGGCGGCGCTGCATGGCCGGGATGTCAGTGCCGATAATTATGGTCGGCCCTTTATGGGTGAACAGGCGGGCGGAGCGCGGCGTGAGGTCGCCGCCTGGTTGGGCCAAACGCGGCAGACTATCAGGCCACAAGCCGCCAAAGCTCTCATTGGTATATTGGTCAGGTGTTACATATAAAATGGTCTGCCAGCGCGGGTCTTGCATTTCGCGCAGGACTTTTGCGGTCATAGCCCGGTAGATACGCCGTGCATGGACATGGCCAATATCTGCCGCCAGCCGCGTCTTGACCCGGCCAAGGCGCGGGGCTTTGGCGAAAATATATAGGCGAGGTTTCATTTGGTATAGCGCTCGCTCAAGCTATCCGTGTTTGCACCGAGAAAATACCGGGTCAATAATAGCAAATTCCCAAGCCCTCGGCGCACATAGCCTTGTTGTTCATATCGGGCCGCACTGGTCACCACATGTGTGCCCAAGCCCGCAGCCTACGGCGACCAAGTTTGCGGACAATGGCGACATCTTCAAATAAAACTGTGTCCGCAAACCCGCCCACGGCCTCATACAAATCCCGGCGGATCAAAAGCCCCTGATCGCCGTAGGGCAAGCGGGCAAAAACACACCGGAGCCAGACCCAAAACTCGATCCACCGGGGCCAAAACCTGCGCCCATCAAATTTAAACTGGAAATAACCCGCCTGTGCGGGAAAATGCTTGATATGGTGTCCAACCTCGGCGCGCCAACCCCGCCCTAGCTGTGTGTCCGCGTGCAAAAACAACAACCAGTCGTCTTGATTTTGATCAAGGGTAGCCCATCTGGCCCCGCGCGCCAATTGCCAGCCCCGGCCCTTGCAGCCAAGAGCAATCCGCACCTGTGCGCCCAATACCCCCCCCTTAAGGGCCTCATCCAAAGTGCCGTCGGTAGAGCCGGCGTCCGACACTACAATGGTGTCAACCTTCCCGTCAAGCTGCCGCAGCAATTTGGGCAGATAGGGCTTTGCATTTAGCGTGGGAATGACAACAGAAAACATGAAAGCCTTTTGATAACATGAAAGCCTTGTCGCTATTTTATCGCCCAAGTGCAAGTCACGAAAAAGCCCCGACGAAATCAAAGCTTCGTCAGAGCTTTATCAATGTGCGCTTTGTAATGTGCGTTTAAATTGAATTACTTACCGTTCATAGCAGCCATCATTTTTTTCTTGGCTTTATCTTTAACGGCTTTTTCTGCCTCGTCCTTTGCCATATCCATCATTTTATCAGTCATGGTTGGACTTGTCATGTTCGGTTTTTTCTCTTCCAGCTTGTCTTCAAGGGAAATCAGGCAAAAATCACCAATTTGGGTTTTGCGTGTATTTTTCTCTGTGCAAGTGGTGACACCGCGAAGCTCGCCCGCATATTCAATTTTTTGGAATTCTGGGGAAATCACCGGCACCAGGCAATGTTGCGTCCCGTTTAAATCCATGACTGTGCCGTCCTGGGCCGTGCATTGCGCTTCTGAGCTGACGGTTTTTACGAAATTCGCATGGGCAATGCCCGCGAAACCAAGCGCCGAAACCGTTAATGCAACACTGGCACTAAATTTTTTGGCTCCAAATTTATAAATAC
This sequence comes from Alphaproteobacteria bacterium, assembly GCA_024278855.1. Classification (GTDB taxonomy): domain Bacteria; phylum Pseudomonadota; class Alphaproteobacteria; order Caulobacterales; family Maricaulaceae; genus Robiginitomaculum_A. The sequence continues at coordinate 7,399 of JAJRSJ010000049.1, forward strand.
CCATTTTCTTCTCCTTGAGTTATCTGTGTGTGTCTATATCAAACATTTCCGTCTGAAAAAAGCCTGTAACTGTTATTTTCTGCATGTAAGCTGAACAGTAATTCAAAAAGAAGCAAGAAATGCGCCAAAACCGCGAAAAATCAACGCCAAATTGGCACTACGAGACCCAAAGCGGCGGCATTATGGTCGCAGGCGTGGACGAGGCCGGGCGCGGGCCATTGGCCGGGCCGGTGGTCGTAGCGGCGGTTATTCTAGCTCCGAACAACATTCCGGACGGCCTGAATGACAGCAAAAAACTGTCCCAGAGCAAACGCGAGGCCTTGTTTAAAATCATTATACAAACCGCCCATGTGGGCATTGGCATGGCCGAACCCGAAGAAATTGACCGCATCAACATTCTGGCTGCAACTATGGTTGCCATGCAACGCGCGGTCGCCGACCTCCCTGCCGCGCCGGACACCATCCTGATAGACGGTAATCACTGCCCCAAATTTAACGTCCCCGTTCAGGCTATTGTCAAAGGCGACGCCAAAAGCCTGTCCATAGCCGCCGCCTCGATCATCGCCAAAACCACAAGAGACCGGCTTATGGCCGAGGCCGACAGCCGTTTCCCCGGCTATGGCCACACGGGCCATAAAGGTTATCCCACCAAAACCCACCGAGAAACACTGATAAAATTAGGCGCAAGCCCAATCCACCGCAGAAGCTACGCCCCGGTAAAAGTGGTGCTTTAGAGCCTTTTTCGTTCTTATTGTTTGTCTACCTTCTCTACCCAATATCCCCTCACCTTGTTCCTCTCCCCCTTCTTGCATAAAAAATGGGAGAGGAGACCACGTTCATTTGTTTTGTGACTGAAAAATACTTTCAATGAATACTGAAACACCTGCAATAATTTAGGAAACATCTAAACTGACAACACACAAAACCGGCAAAGACACCGTCTCCTCTCCTTTGGGGAGAGGAACAAGGTGAGGGGATATGCACTAGAAGAATGCACCGTAAGGGGCAAACCAATACCCTGCCTTATTGTCTCAACAGGCTTTAGACTTGCCCAAACACCCGGCGTAAAATGTCCGAGGTGCGTTTGGCCGGGTCGCGGCGGATGGCGGCTTCTTCTTTGGCTACATAATGAAACACACCTTTTAGGCCGTAATCAACCCCGTGTCCGATTAAATCAGACCGGGCGCTGGCCCCCAAGGACGGGGCGAACGGTATATTGCGCAGGCTGTTACTAGCCTGATCGAGCAGGCGCAACGCCCCGGTTCCGCTGAGGGCATTTTCCATGATCGGCGAAAACAATGCAGTCAGGCGCGGCGTGGTGCGGTCTTGTAAATAGGTCGTGGCGGCATCCTTAGGCCCGCGTACTATGTTGATAGCGTCGCCAATGCTCAGGCCGTTGACCGCGTCAAAGAAAATGTCCTTGGCCACAGGTGCGGCTTTTTCCGCGCCCCGGTTCAGTTGTACTTCCAATTGGTTTAGGACGCCGCCCGCCCCGACTTTGGACAATACAGATTGCACGTCGCGCAGCGTTTGCGGCAAAGGAATGCGAATTTGACCATCATTGAGAAAGCCGCCGTCGCGGCCAACAATACCCAGAGCCGACAAAACCCCGTTACTCAAAGCGGCCCGAATACCCTGCGCCGCATCGGCCTGACTTAATGCACCACTGCCCAATATGCCCTCAAGGATTGTCGGATCCATAGTCTCGCAAGCCGACAGCGGCAAGGCCATAAGACCGGCCAAAGTTAAGCGGCGCGACATCTGTACAGGTTTAGTCTTGGTCATAAATTCTCCTAACGATTTTTCTAGACCGTCACCCTTTACGCGCTTGCACGATATTGCCTTCAATATGGGTTTCGCCGAGCAGTTTTAAGGCTTCGACCCGGTACAGGCCTTCGACCAAAACATAGCGGTCTTTACCGAGGCGCACATAGATCGGGGTTTGCTGGCCATTTTCCAAAATATCTTCGGCCAAAGCCAACACCTTGTCTTCGTCCACACCCTGCTTGCGCTTGCCAAGGGGCACATAGATTTTATCAATGGCAATATCAACAACGCGCATACAAACACTTTAAGCTATGTCATGTGCTGTGCCAAGAGGAAGGTTCATAAACTGGAAAATTTAAAACAGGTGTGTTCATTGGAGCATAGGCTATAGATCGCGGGTATATGATTGAAATCATTCCATATTACGACTTTCCCTTAAAATCTAACCCACGGCCTACAAACCTGCCCTATATTGTTTTTGTTCTTTCGCTCATGGACAAGCAAAACGCGTTGGTTTGTTGGAGCGAGGGACGGTGTCGGACTGAGGCTTGGCCTAACACACCAAGCGAACCGGGTCCCGGTGCGTGAGCTGAACGTTGCTGCGATGGTCTTTGGACTGTCAAAACTGCACCGCAAAAATCGGCCGTACCGCATAAACACCGCCGTGTGGCTTTGCCCTCACGAAATATTTTTGCATGCCTCCTTGGTATTTCCAGTGGCGGCAAACCACACGGGCCGTCCATTTAGGCGACCAGTCAAAACCAAAACCACCGCTTTTTAAGGGCGGGCCAAAGCGCCTGCGAAACAGGCAAAGTACAAATCTCATCCCATCAAAGTGCTTCTATATTAGGGTTCCTTGCTCTAATGTTGGAAATTGACGCTGATAAACTGTAACACCAAAACCTATACAGTGCTAAAAGGATAGCCATGAAACAATATGCCACCCCACCGCCGCCCGTCATGAGCTTGGCTATTTATGGATGCGGCAACCGTTTTCCTGTGCGGCGGATATATTGTGTTGGCCGCAATTATGCAGACCATGTGCGCGAAATGGGCGGGGATCCGAACCGCTCAACCCCGGTGTTTTTCACCAAATCCCGCGAGACCATTGTCGCCTCCGGCACAACACTTCCCTTTCCGCCCCAAACAGAAAACCTGCATTTCGAAGTGGAACTGGTGGTGGCCATGGCCGGGCGGGCGGAGATTTTCGGGTATGGTGTTGGGCTGGACATGACCAGACGGGATTTGCAAGGATTAGCCAAACAGGGCGGCAAACCTTGGGACATGGCCAAAAATTTTGACCATAGTGCGCCCTGTTCCGCCCTGACCAAAATTACGCAGGTACAGGATTTAAGCCGTGCCGAAATCCGTCTGACCAATGCAGGTATCGTAAAACAAAAATCAACTCTGGACAAAATGATCTGGAGCATTGAGGAAATCATAGCTCATTTGAACACAACCGTAACATTGGCCGCTGGGGATCTGATTTATACCGGCACCCCCGAAGGGGTCGGGCCGGTAGTGGTCGGGCAAACCCTGGTCGGCACGATTGCCGGCTTGCAAAAAATTGAGGTGCATTATGTCTAAATATATCCTGCATAATTATTTCCGTTCCACCACATCCTTGCGGGTACGGGTGGCGCTCAACATGAAAGGGCTAGCTTATGAATATGTGTCCTATGCCCTGCTCGACAAAGCCCATAAATCAGACGCTTATTTAAAATTAAACCCCCAAGGTCTGGTACCTGCCCTCGAGATAAAAGACCAAAAACCAAATAAAGCTGCGGTACTAACCCAGTCCATGGCGATTTTGGAATATCTCGACGAAACGCACCCGGCCCCGGCCCTCTTGCCCAAGGACGCTTTGGGGCGGGCGCGGGTAAGGGCTTTGGCCGAAATCATTGCTCTGGATGTTCATCCCATCGGGAATTTACGGGTGCTGCAATATATCGAGGACAAATTTGGCGCCGACGGCGCTGCCAAAAAGGCCTGGTTTCAGGAATGGGCCAACGCGGGCATGGCCGCTTTGGAAACCCGCTTGCAAGAGCCTGAAACCGGGCTATTTTGCCACGGCAATACCCCGACCATGGCTGATATTTGCCTCTATGCCCAAATGTTCAACAATGAACGCTTCGGTCTGGACATGGATGCCTACCCGACCATAAGGGCGATCAATCATCAATGTGAACAACTGGCCCCATTCACGGACGCGGCCCCCCTCGCGCAACCAGACGCACCAAAAAAATTAAAAGGCTAATCCTATGCTCAAGAAAATCTCCCTGTTGTTTCTCACGCTTATCATTATCGCGATCGCTTATTTGACCTTATGGCCCGTGCCCATTGATCCTGTGGCCTGGAATGCACCCAAAAATCCCGGCTATACGGGCAAGTTTACGCCCAATATGAAATTGGCCGGGCTGAAAACCCTGTCCATTGGCGATCACCACGGCCCGGAAGATGTGGCCGGGCGTGTTGAGAACGGGGAAATGATCATCTACACCTCGACCCAAAGCGGCGATATCATTCGTATCAACCCGCGCACCAACCAACATAAAACCGTTGCCAATACCGGCGGGGTGGCTCTGGGCTTGCAATTCGCGCCAAATGGCCAACTGATTATAGCCGATGCCCATAAAGGCCTACTCAGCATGGACGACAACGGCACTATCACCGTGCTAACAGATAAAACCGATAGCGGTAGCCCGCTGCTCTACGCCGACGAAATGGGCATTGCCAAAGACGGACGAATTTATTTCTCCGATGCTTCGACCAAATTCGGGGCTAAAGCTTCCGGCTCAACTCTGGCGGGGTCGTTACTGGAGTTGATGGAGCACGGCAAGACCGGGCGTATGCTGGTTTACGATCCAGCCGATAAAACCACCAAAACCCTGTTGGACAATCTCAGCTTCCCCAACGGTGTCGCCATGTGTCCCGATGATGTTTGTTTTTTGTTTGCCGAGACCGGCACTTATGAAATTAAACGCCATTGGCTGAAAGGCCCCCAAGCGGGCAGCACGGATGTCATCATTGATAATCTGCCCGGATTTCCCGACAATATCAATAAAGGCCAAGACGGGGGTAAAGACGGGCGCTATTGGATTGGTTTGACCAGCCCGCGTTCTGAAGCTTTGGATAATTTGTCGACCAAACCGTTTTTGCGCAAAATCGTGCAGCGCCTGCCCGCCGCCCTGCGCCCCAAGGCTGTGAATTACGGCTTCATCTTTGCCATAGACATGAACGGCAAAGTCCTGGCCCAGTATCAAGACCCGTCCGGCGCTTATCCATTGGCCACAGGTGCCACAGAGCCGGGTGATGGCTGGCTCTATATCGGCTCTTTATCGGCCCGCGAGCTAGGACGTATGGATATACGCGGTGAATTTTAGAGGCTGTGTAGGAATTAAGGCGCTACCGCCGCAATCGCCGCCAGACTGTCCATTTCCAACCCGGCGCCGCCGATGAGACCGCCGCTTACATCTTTGAGGGCCAGAATGTCTTTGGCATTGCTCGGCTTGAGAGAGCCGCCGTACAGAATTTGGATCGTGTCGGCAATGTGCGCACCGAACCGTTTGGCCAGACAGCCTCTAATATGGTCATGCATGGTGGCAATATCCACCAAAGTTGGCACAAGGCCCGTACCAATAGCCCAAACCGGTTCATAGGCTATGACCAAATTTGTACCGTCTGCATCCTCAGGGATCGAATTTGCTAATTGCGCACCGCCCACTTCTTCGGCCTGTCCGGCTTCGCGCACGGCGCGGCTTTCACCCACACAGACAATTGGAACAAGACCCGCCGCCCTGGTAGCACTGGTTTTGGCAGCGACAATTTCGTCTGTGTCGCCGAACATGGCCCGGCGTTCGGAATGGCCCAAAATAACATGGCTAGCCCCGGTACCTGCGACCATTTGGGCGCTGATTTCCCCGGTAAATGCGCCGGATATCTGGTCGTGGCAATTCTGTGCGCCGATGCTAATATCAAACCCTGCGCACGCCCCCACCATTGCTTGCAACATATGGGCGGGCGGGCAGATTAAAATTTCAACCCGGTCATTGTCGGAAAACATAGATCTAAATGCGGCAGGTTTTTCCGTCCAGACAAAATCTCCATGCATCTTCCAATTGGCAGCAATTAAAGTTTTCATGTTTTTCCCGTAATCAAGTGTTTAAGAGTTTACGCACCCATCCTATATAGCTATTGTCCGGCACAAATTACAAGCATGAACGAAAAGGTTATCTATGTCGCAGTCAGTTTTTGGGTCCTTTAAAAAAGTAATTATGGGAACCCTCTTTGCCCTCCTGATCGGGTTCTTGCTTATCGGCTTGTCGATGTTTGGGGTTACAGACGCGTTTATCTCCCAATCCAGAGATGCCGCCGCCGTGGTTGGCAAGGAAAAAGTGCCTTTAAACGAATTTGACAAAGCTTTCCGCAACCGCCTGTCTGAGTATAACAAAGAAGCCCCCGAGCGTATGACCACCAAACAGGCCTATGCGGGCGGGCTTCACCAACAAGTCGCAGATTCGTTAATCACCGAAGCATTGATCCAACTGGATGCAGATGCCCTTGGTTTGGACGTTAATGGTCGCGATGCCTTGGCATTTGTCGAAAACCTGGACGTGTTCAACAATGAAATAACCGGCAAATTTGACAAAAATAAAATGCGCCAACAACTCTATCTTATTGACCGCGATATGACACCTAAACAGCTTGAAGCAGACGTTCATAAACAAATCCGCCGTGGCCAAACCATATCCAGTGTTGTTGCGGGAATTGTAGCGCCCAAAATTTTCGCAGAGCAACGATATAAATTTATCACCGAGCAACGCAGTGTCAAACTTTTGCACTTAAATATCGCCGCCTTGCCGCCCCAACCAGACCCAAGCGACGAAGAGCTAAAAGCCTTTATCGATACCAATAAAGCGGCGTATATCGCGCCGCAATACCGCCGCTTTACCCTCTTGCGTATGGAGCCGCAAAACATCTTGCCAGACCTTGAAACTAGCGAGGAAGAAATACTGTCCCAGTATGATTACAAAATCAAAGCCGGGCAATTGGGCACGAAAGAAATCCGCTCTTACCAACAACTGGTCGCAAATGACAAAGACCAGGCCGACCAAATCACCGCCGCCGTCAATGCCGGCAAAGACATAGGCGCGGTCGTGGAAGAATTTGGCCTTGAAGCACCTTTGGTCTACGAAAATGCGGAAGCGGGGGACAGCAGTGACCCTAAAACCGGCGAGGCCGCCTATGAAATGGAGGCTGTCGGCGCACAAACCATTGCAGGCAGTTTTAGCGGCTGGTATAGTGTTGTCGTCACCAATATTACCCCAAAAATAGTCCCGGATTTAGACAGCCAGCGCGCCAGTTTAATCCAAGAGCTTAAAGCCGATAAAGCCAATCAATTCTTACATGATGCCTCTACGATTATCCAAGACGGAATTGACCAGGGCATGACCATTGAAGAAGCCGGTAAAGCGGCCGGGGTTTCTGTTGCCAGCTATGATTTCATCTCCCGGTTAGGGCAAACCAGAGACGGCAAAAGACTGGACGGCCTGCCCCACGCCCAAGGGATAGCAACGGATGACAAATTGTTAAAAGAGATTTTCCTAGCTGACCTCGGCTATGATAATGATGTATTTGAAACTAGCAATAAGGGCATTGCTGCCGTGCGCATTGACGAGATTAAAGAAAGCGCCCAGCGCCCCTTTGCCGAAGTCAAAGACAGAGCCTTGGCAGCCTGGCGGGTCAAACACACCAGTGAGGCTTTGGCGCAATTGTCCAATGATCTTATTGTCAGGGCAAAAGCCGGGGAAAGTCTCGAAGACCTGGCCGCTGAAATCGGCGCCGGTGCCAAGGTGGACGAAATAATGATGACCCGTGCGGTACGCACGCCCGGGCTGGGTGCGCAGCTCATAATCAATTTATTTGAAGCCCGTCCCGGGCAAACAGTACGCGGCGCGGCGGACAATGGTGTTGACCGAATTATCGGGCAAGTTTTAACCATCACCCCCAATACCGATATGATCACAGACAACATAGCCGCCACACTTACAGAGCAAACCGCACAAGCGCTTAACTCCGATATCCTGGATGCTTATCACCGGGCCTTACTCCTAGAAAACCCGGCGCGGGTCATGACCGAAAATATCGAGAGAACCCTCGGTCTCGATCAGTAAATATGGGTGCCGTTTTTTTCCCAGATGCGGATGAATTTGCGCGAAACTACGCATCTGGCAAACCGCAGATCGTCTGGACGCGGTTGGTCAATGATCTGGACACCCCCGTATCGGCATTTTTAAAATTGGCGAAAAACAAGCCTTACGGCTTTTTGTTTGAAAGCGTGCAAGGCGGCGAGCAAAGGGGCCGTTATTCCGTACTGGGCTACGCACCTGATATGATCTGGCAGGTACGCGGGGACATGTGCGAAATGTCTGAAAGCGGCGATAATTTCAAACCTCTCGACCAAAAACCAATAGACAGCCTGCGCCAAATACAGACCAAATCCAAAGTCGATATTCCCGAAGGCCTGCCCCCCATGGCGGCGGGCCTGTTTGGCTATCTTGGTTATGATATGATCCGCCAGATCGAACATCTACCAAGCGATAATCCGGACCCGATAAATACGCCAGACGCCATAATGACCCGCCCGACCCTGATCGCAATTTTTGACCAAATTGCCCAGGAAGTCATCTTGTCCACCACCGTAAGGCCAAAGCCGGGCATAGCCGCAAAAACGGCATTATCCCAAGCCCATGAACGACTGGAGGGCACTGCCAAAGAGCTTGAAACCGGCACACTACCTTTGCGACACGCGCAAGTATCTCACGAAATAAATGCGCCCACAGGCGGCGTCACTCAAGCGGATTTCGCACGCATCGTCAAAAAAGCCCAAGACTATATCAAGGCCGGCGATATTTTCCAAGTGGTGCTAGGCCAAAGATTTGAAGCCCCCCTGCCCGTCCCGCCTTTCGCGCTGTACCGAGCTTTGCGGCGACTTAACCCGTCGCCGTTTTTGTATTATCTAAACTTTGATGACCACGCGGTTGTCGGCTCCAGCCCGGAAATTCTGGTGCGCCTAAGAGACGATACCGTTACCATCCGCCCCATAGCTGGTACACGCAAACGCGGGGAAACGCCGACCGAAGACAAAGCTTTGGAGCAAGACTTACTGGCCGACGAAAAGGAAATGGCCGAACATTTGATGCTATTGGATTTGGGCCGCAATGATATGGGCCGCGCCGCTAAGCCCGGCACGATCAAAGTCACTGAGCGTTCAATCGTCGAGCGTTATTCCCATGTCATGCACATTGTCTCCAATGTGGAAGGCCAGGTTAGGGACGGTCTGGACGCCATAGACTGCTTGTTTGCGGGCTTCCCGGCAGGTACGGTCAGCGGTGCGCCCAAGGTTCGCGCTATGGAAATTATCGACGAGTTGGAAGATGAAAAACGCGGTATTTACGCCGGGGCCGTGGGCTATATTTCAGGCGGCGGCGATATGGATACGGCCATTGCCCTACGCACTGCCGTGGTCAAAGACGGGATCATGCATGTGCGCGCCGGAGCCGGCATTGTTCTGGATTCAAACCCGAAATCAGAATACGAAGAATGCCGCAACAAAGCTATGGCGCTATTTTCAGCCGCGCAGCACGCGCCTTATTTTAACGAGAATTGAGGTTGGGAATGCTGCTTATCATCGATAATTATGACAGTTTTACCTATAATCTGGTGCATTATGCTCAGGAATTGGGGGCAGACACCCATGTCATTCGCAATGATGTCATGAGCGCAAGCGCGGCTCTGGCGCTAAAGCCAGAGGGTGTCATCATTTCGCCCGGCCCCAAGACGCCGGACGATGCGGGCATATGCCTGGAATTTTTGAAAACTGCACCGCAGGACTTACCCATATTTGGGGTTTGTCTCGGCCTGCAATCTATCGGGCAAGCTTACGGCGGGAACGTCATCCGCGCCCGAAAAATCATGCACGGCAAAGTCTCCCCGGTCGCACATGACGGAACGGGCGTGCTTGCGAACATACCCTCACCTTTCAACGCAACCCGCTATCATTCTTTGGCTCTGGATGAAGCCACCATGCCGGAGTGTCTAACCATCAATGGCCGCACGGCGGACGGCGAGATTATGAGCGCGCACCATATGAGCCGCCCCGTCTACGGCGTACAATTTCACCCCGAAAGCATCGCCTCCGAACACGGGCACGATATTATCGACAACTTTCTCAAAATCGCAAACATCAAATGAGGAGCGACTTTAAATCCGTTTTCGCAAATATGATCAACGGCAATATGGCCGAAGACGATATTTGCAAATATTTGCTAGCCTGGGAACAAGGCGGCATTACGGCGGAAAAGTTACATATTGCCACCGAAATTTTGTGTGAACACATGATCCCGGTCAAAGCCCCAAAAACCGCTATGGATATTGTCGGCACGGGCGGAGACGGGCTTAAGACCTATAATATCTCCACCGCTGTGGCTTTCGTGGTTGCAGGCGCGGGCGTGCCCGTGGCCAAGCACGGCAACCGCGCCGTTTCGTCTAAATCCGGCGCGTCGGATGTGCTGTGCGAACTGGGGGTCAAGCTGGATATATCGCCGGCGCAAACCGAAGTCTGTATTCGCGAGGCCGGGGTCGGATTTTTGTTCGCGCCAAACCACCATAAAGCCATGGGCAATGTAGCGGCGGCGCGGGCCAAATTGGGAGTGCGCACCATATTCAACTGCCTTGGGCCTCTTTGTAATCCGGCCAAAGTACAACATTATTTGCTCGGGGTTTATGACAATTCTTTGCGCGAAATATACGCCCAGGCTTTGGTAAAGCTCGGCGTCAAACGCGCCCTTGTTGTTCACGGCCATGACGGCATGGACGAGATCACCACAACAGGTGCTAGCATGGTCAGCGAGGTCAACGGCCAACACATAAAGCATTATGAAATCAGCCCAGAAAAATATCAAATAGACCGCGTAACACCGCGAGATTTAAGGGGCGGCACGGCTAGACAAAACGCCCGCGCCTTGACGGAATTACTGTACGGCGAACAAAATCCTTATAGCGATATTGTTGCCTTAAACGCCGGAGCGGCCCTGTACGCATCTGGCCTGGCCCTGTCCATTGCCCAAGGCATTACCATAGCCCGCCAATCCGTCAGTTCCGGCGCGGCCTTAACCGCGCTCAATAAATTGGTCGAGGTTTCCAATGGCTAATGTTTTGCAAAAATAGCGGATTACAAACGCGCCGAAATATCCCGTTTGTTTGAGCAACGCAGCCAGTTGGAAATACAGGCAGCCACCCAACCAGAGCCGCGCGGGTTTTTGGCGGCGCTTACAACCAAGAGCCGTACAGGCCCGGCGCTCATTGCCGAGATTAAAAAAGCCAGCCCGTCCAAAGGTTTGATCCGAAAGGACTTCAAACCATCCAAAATTGCCCGTGCTTATACGGACGGCGGCGCAGCCTGTTTGTCCGTCCTCACCGACGGGCCAAGCTTTCAAGGCTCGCCGCTATATCTCAAACAAGCCCGCGCCGTCTCGCCCTTGCCAATCCTGCGCAAGGATTTCATGATTGACCCGGTACAAATAGTTGAGAGCCGTGCACTGGGCGCAGACGCAATCCTGATCATCATGGCTATGGTTAGCGACGATTTGGCGGGCGCATTGTTGGACGAGGCCAAGCGGCTAGATATGGACGCATTGGTGGAAACCCATACGGCGAGCGAGTTACGCCGCGCCGTCAAACTTGGTGCCGATTTCATCGGGATCAACAACCGCAATCTCAAAACCTTCAAAACCACACTCAAGACATTCGAGCAATTAGCCCCGCTCGCCCCGGCGAATACATTCCTGGTCGCCGAAAGCGGCATCAACACCTCGGACGACATCCTGCACCTGACCAAGCACGGTGCGCAGGCCTTCCTGGTCGGCGAAAGCCTGATGCGAGAAGGCGATGTGGAGTTGGCAACGCGGCGGTTGTTGGGGCGGTGTAGCTAGCTCTAGGTTTATAATTTCTTGCTTGTTATCCCGGCCCTCCGCGCATTAAAAATAGCCACCCAAGCGCTGCAGATCCGGGGTAACAGAAATAAAATTTCACTCAAAAGACAGGCCGTCTAAACCCGCAATAACCGAACGACGCTTTCGTGCAACACTTGCAGAAATTTTGATCTGTCTGCGCCTGTGAACGGGGGTGGGCCGCCTATGTTTTCACTTCCGGCCCCGGCGCGAAGATCGGCCATGATAGCTCGCACGGCTATGGCCGAGCCGATGCTGTCATTGGTAAACGGTTTGCCGTTTGGTGCGAGGGTCACTGCACCTGAATTCAGACAGCGTTCGGCCAGCAAAATGTCGGCCGTAATCACAATGCTGTCCATGCCCGCCCGCTGCGCTATATAATCATCGGCCGCGTCAAAGCTGTCATTGACCACGGCGCGTTTTATTAAGGGGTGCGTCAGCACCCGCAAAAACGAATTGCTGACCACCACAACAGGCACATTATGGCGCAAGGCGACTTTGTAAACCTCTTCGCGCACCGGGCAAGCATCGGCGTCTATATATATTGTCAGTGTCATAAAGTTCCAAGTGCATGATTTGTTCTTGACGCGCAACTAGAACAAGCATAGAACATACATGTTGATGATTTGTTCTTTGATTCTTATGAGAGGTGGAGCCTACTATGTTAACCCAAAAACAACATGATTTATTGATCTGTATTGACAAATGTCTCAAGAAAAACAGCATTTCCCCATCTTATGACGAGATGAAAGACGCCCTCGGTCTGGCGTCCAAATCCGGCATCCACCGTTTGATCACGGCGCTAGAGGAGCGCGGGTTTATCCGTCGTCTGCCCCACCGCGCCCGTGCTCTTGAGATTTTACAACTGCCCGGCCAAGACGTTTCCAAGCCCGAAGTGGCTAATGATACGGTGTCTATTCCTCTGGTGGGTAAAATTGCCGCTGGCATGCCAATTGCGGCTTTGGAACAATCCGGCCCGCGCATTGGTATTCCCGACGGCATGATCGGGCGCGGGGAGCATTTTGCCCTTGAGGTCGACGGCGAGTCTATGACGGGGGCAGGCATATTGGACGGTGATATTGCCGTTATCCGTAAAGCCAACACGGCCCGCAACAATCAAATCGTCGGCGCCTATGTGGTTGACAACGAGGAAGCCACATTAAAACGTCTTTACAAAACCGATCAAGGTATTGAGCTAATCGCCGAAAACCCGGATTTCCCGACCCGCACTTACGGTGCCGATCAGGTTGAAGTTCAAGGCATTATGGTCGGTTTGATCCTCAAATATTAAGGCCGGATTTCAGCAACAATATTTTAGTATTGTCTTGGTATGTTTTGTATGTAGACTGCACCTCTATGGGGCGTAGTAGATCTTTCTGGGGATAGGTCTCGACTTTAAAGATAAAGTTCGGGCAAACAGAGGGACAAAATGATTTTAGCACAAATTTCTGATTTACATATTGGCTATGCTGGCCAGGGTAATGTCTGTAAAAATGCCGCACGCTTACGAATGGTCGGTGATGCACTTAATGATTTAAAGCGCCCGCCAGACATTGTTATTGCTACCGGTGACCTTGTGGAACACGGCGTAGAGTGGGCCTATAAAGACCTTAAAAACGTGTTGAAACAAATCAAAGCGCCCGTCTATCTGGCCTTTGGCAACCATGACCGTCGGGGCCCATTTACCAAAATATTCCCAAAATTCCCCTATGTGGACGGCTTTTTGCAATACACGGTTGAAGACCACGCCGTGCGGATCATTGTGCTAGACACGCTAGATGAAAACAGACACGGCGGCAGTTTTTGCCAAGCCCGAGCCGATTGGCTTGATGCACGTCTGGCGGAGCAGCCAAACCGCCCAACCGTAATTGCCATGCACCACCCGCCAATTCGTACTGGTATAGGTTGGCTAACAATCAAACCCGGTGCAAAATGGGTCGAACGCCTCAACGGTGTATTGTCGCGTTATGACAATGTACAGCATATTTTTGCCGGACATATTCACCGCAATATTTTCAAATCTTTCGCCGGCATCACTATTTCCGTCTCTCAAGCCATTGCCCCACAAGCCAAGCTGGATCTAGCCGATATTGATCCAGAAGTGCCAGACGGTCGTAGCTTGCTAGTCGACGACCTACCTGGGTTTTGCCTACATTTTTGGAACGGAGAAGATATAACCACGCATTCGGCCCAAGCACCATGCGGCAAATCCCTGCTTCATTATAATAAGAAATACGCCTATGTCGTTCGGCACACACTGGATTTGGATAAATAGAGGAGTTTGACACAAAGTTTTGAAAGATTGTCAGCAAAGCTAAAAAATGAGATAAGGCACCTTGCTTACCGCCTGTCTGTCATGCCATATATACTGCGGAACTATCTGCACCAAGCAGACAGATCACTTTATTTGATGGGGCAATTTCATGATCATTGAACGTAAAATTTCCACCATTCGCCTACTCCAGGTGATTTGGAAACGATTGGTAATGATGCTAATTTTGGCAAGTACAATTGTTTTACTATCAGTTTATTTTGACTGGAGCGAAAGTACATTGGATCTCACCGCACCTCTCATTCTGGGTACGGCTATATCTATTTTTTTGGGTTTTCGTACCAATTCTGCCTATGAGCGCTGGTTTAAAGCGCGAGGGTTATGGGGACAGTTGCGGGCGGCCTCGCGCAACCAAACCATTATTTTGGCAAGAATTGACGAAAAGTACATTAACCACAATACTGGCAATGTATCCGCAAAAGCCAAAATGGTTATGCGCAGAATGATCCGCCGAAATATTGCCTGGATTTGGGTGTTGGGCAGACAGCTCAAAGATTTGCCACCATTTGAAGGTGTGCAACATTTAATCAGTGATGAAGATTATAAAGAGGTCAAAAATTCCCACAATCCGGCATTAAAGTTATTATTCATTCAAGCCCGGGATTTTCGTATTGCCCAAGGAAAAGGTCAATTTTTTGATGGCGAGCATTTTGAACTAATTGCTACTCAGCGCGAACTTGTTACGGGTCAGACAGCCTGTGAGGGATTGAAAAACACGCCCTTCCCCACCCACTATAGTTATTTTACCAATGTTTTTATCTGGTTGTTCTTAATCCTTCTGGCTTTTGCGCTGCCAGGGATCGAAAATATGAGCCTGGTTGCAATCCCTGCAGTTGTTATGGTTGGATGGGTGTTCTTTATGGTTGAGGGTATTGGTGCCTATATGGAAGAACCGTTTTCCAATAACCGTAATGTCATACCAATGGATACGCTAGCACGGGCATTGGAACGCGATCTTTTAGCCCTCGGGCTTGCAGAGGATCATTTGCCGGAAGTCATAAAACCTGTAGAGGGTGCCATTTACTGAGGAATACCAACCAACAGAGTTTTGCAAATGGCTTCTAGGCCCGTTTTATCGTCTTGGTTAAAGACGCCCAACTGCGTGGAATCCACATCCAGAACCGCCGCCAGTTTACCTGCCTCGTCAAACACCGGCACTACGATCTCTGAATTGGTCAAAACATCACAGGCAATGTGGCCTGGGAATGCGTGTACATCTTTGACAATCAGAGTTTTGCCCGTCTTAGCTACCGCCCCGCACACACCCTTGCCAAAAGGAATGCGCAAACAGCCAAGCGTGCCTTGATATGGCCCGACCACCAACTCGTCCGGTTTGTGCGGGTCAACCAGATAGAATCCGGTCCAGTAATAATGGGCAAATGCTTCACTTAGCAAGCATCCTGCCGTGGCATAGCGAGCTATAGCGGATGTCTCGCCGTCGATAACGGCGGCAATTTCTTGGGCTATACGTTCATATGTCGCCGCTTTTCCCATCAGGCTTTCATTATTTCTTTAGGGCTTTGCCGAGAAATTTTTCAGATTGCTGGGCGCCTTGGGTGAATTCTTGTGCACCTGCCCTATCGCTAATCTTGTCCATGGCTGCCATGATGTTTTCCGGGGTTTGCTCATCTGGTGGCAGATAAATCCCGTCGGTTTCAGTGATCACCGTGCGCGCATATCCGCCTGCACCTGCGCACAATATTGTTCGGTTCGGCGAATTTTCTGCAACCAATGTCAACAAGCCTGCGGTAACGGATGCGGGCGTTAAAAGCTTGAGAAATTGTTCGGGGATTAACCCTTCGGTCATACGGGTATGGGCCACAGGCGACAAGGCATTGACGCGGATATTGTATTTAGCGCCTTCAATGTGTAGTGTGTTCATAAACCCGACCACAGCGGCTTTGGCGGCCCCGTAATTGGCCTGACCGAAATTACCGTACATGCCCGACGAAGATGTGGTCATGGCAATGCGGCCATAAGCCTGCTCGCGCATAATTTCCCAAACGGCTTTGGTGCAATTGACGCTGCCCATCAAATGCACATCCATGACGACCTGAAAGTCTTGTAAATCCATCTTGGCAAAGGATTTATCGCGCAATATGCCAGCATTATTGACCAAAATATCAACGCGGCCCCATTTGTCCATAGCCTCCCCGACCATGGCTTCGACCTGCACATAATCCGTCACATTGGCACCGCTGACAATTGCTTCGCCGCCGTTTTGGGTGATCTGCTCTGCAACTTCTTGCGCTGGCGTTAGAGAGCCGCCAGTACCGTCCGCTGCGCCGCCGAGATCATTGACCACAACTTTTGCCCCGCGCTTGGCCAGTTCTAATGCATGAGAACGGCCCAAGCCTGCCCCGGCGCCGGTGACGATGGCCACACGGTTATTGAATTCGATTTTCATGTGATTTTCCTAAATAAAGACTTAAATAAAGATAAGGGATAACCAGTCTGCCACAGCGGCAGGTTTGGTTGCACCTTCAATTTCCACAGTTATGGTATGGCACAATAAAAGTTGGCCAGGGTTTTTCTCCTCGGCCGAAGTCAGGGTGAAACGCCCCCGGATCTTGGCCCCACAAGGCACAGGCGATAAAAACCGGACTTTGTTCAAGCCGTAATTCATGCCCATTTTCGCGCCCGGCACGCTCGGCAATCCGGTTTCGGCGAACCGCGACAACATGGATAACGTTAAGAACCCGTGGGCAATGGTGCCGCCAAAGGGGGTAAACATTTTGGATTTTTCAGCATCCACATGGATGAATTGATGGTCTTCGGTCACATCGGCGAATGCGGATATACGCTCCTGGTGCATTTCAGCCCAGTCCGACACGCCCAGTTCCTGACCGATTTTGGCTTGCAAATCTGCTAATACACTGTTTGTTTCACTCATAACCCGTCCTTTATTATGCATAGATTTGCATAATAAAAGAATTCGTTTAGACACGCAAGCAAAACTAATGCTCTATTGGTGTAGATTTTGAAAAGCTTTGAGTTTCTAAGCCCTAAGCTTCTTGGCTTCGCGCAATTTACGTGCCAATCGGTCACGGGTAGCAAAGTCTACGGGGCGGACATATGGGCTTTTCAGCACAGCTTCCAGACGCTTTAAACTTGCCTTGAGCGTAGATACGCACTGCTTTGATACAGGTTGACTTGTTACAGGCTGACTTGTTACAGGTTGCGGTATTTTTCTAGCCCGCCTTCGGGTTTGTTCTTGTTGTACTTCCATTTCAGTCTCCCCAGACTTTAAAGTTTTTCTTGTCTTCGCCCTCCAGACATTGGTTGTGACCCGCTACCTCTCCCCAGAAATACCGAATCGCCCTTTATGTAGTATAGCCATATTTCCTTAACCTATCGTTAGTATTTTCAACATCAAAGTTATTATTTGGTAATATAGTCAATTTTTAATAAAGCAGTCACCCGGTCAATGCACACACGCCCCCTCACAGACATCAAAGTGGTTGAGCTTTCCGGCATTGGGCCA
>JAJRSJ010000050.1 GCA_024278855.1 Alphaproteobacteria bacterium
CAAAGGTGATGTCAATGCGATCAATTATTTTATCGCCCAAGATTATGTGCAAGCCTTTAAGGCACTGGCCACATCCCCCAACCAAAGCACGGTTATCGTCCCGGCTGAATTGTCTGGTTTGGCGGCAACGGTTGGTGGTCTGGAGGCCTTGCTCAAAGCCGGAAAGACCAAAAAGTAAAGCCAAAAAGTAATTTAGATAGAGGAGTTTACTATGGGTAATGACCCTAATGTTTTGATCCAGTTTTTAGAAAGTGTCACCGGTGTTCACTGGCTGATATTAGGCTTTGCCTTATTGGTAGCGGAAATTGCCTCTGGCACCAGCTATATATTATGGCCCGCCGTGGCGGCGCTGTTTGTCGGCCTGGTCAAATTGGTCATCCCTATTGCTTGGGAAATGCAGCTCGTATTATTTGCTTTGGCGACCACGGCGCTTCTTTACATTGGCCACAAATATATCCGCCCACGGGTCAAGGGCGGCGAACCGTCCGACCTGAATGACCGGGCGCGCTCCATGAAAGGTATGCGAGTGAAAGCCGTCGCAGATTTCGATACCGGACGCGGCCGTGTCCATGTGGGCGATAGCCAATGGCGCGCCGCAATGGACGTAGGTAACGCCAAGGCAGGCGATGAACTCAGGGTTTTATCGGTTAAGGGAACAACGCTAACGGTGGAGCCGATTTGAACAGCGATTCGTAGGGTGAATTAGGTTATCGCTAATCCACCCTACAGTCCACCATATCACTCCCGCCCCGGCACACCTTTGTTTGCCAACTCGTCGGCGCGTTCATTGCCGGGGTCGCCGGCGTGGCCTTTGACCCAACACCAGTCTATGGTTTTACCTTGCACCACGGCGTCGAGCCGCTTCCATAAATCCATATTCAGCACCGGTTTTTTGTCGGCTTTTTTCCAACCGCGCTTTTTCCACCCGTGGATCCATTTGGTGATCCCGTCTTTAAGATATTTGCTGTCTGTCCACAGCTCGATGTCGCCCGCATAGCCCGGTTGTAAGCTTTCCAAGGCTTTGATAGCGGCCAGCATTTCCATGCGGTTATTGGTGGTGTCAGCTTGTCCGCCGTACAGCTCTTTTTCGCGGGCACCATAAAGCAAAGGCGCCCCCCAACCGCCCGGCCCGGGATTGCCGGAACAGGCCCCGTCCGTATAAATCACCAATTTTCTAGTGGGGTGCGTCATCAACCAACCTCCCGCAAAGAACGCGGCAAGCGAAACACCACATCTTCCTTGGTGACTTCCACTCGTTCAATGGTCACATCATAACGGGTTTTCAGGGCCGCAATGACCCCGTCCGTCAAGTTCTCTGGCGCGCTTGCACCCGCAGACAGGCCAAGTGTGTTAACATGTGCCAACCTAGCCCAATTAATATGTTCGGCACTGGCGATCAATTCCGCATTTTTAGCCCCTGCCTGCTTGCCAACCTCAACAAGCCGCAAGGAGTTGGACGAGTTATGGCTGCCGATAACCAGCAATAGGTCGCACCTTTTGGCTATGGCCTTAATGGCGGCTTGGCGGTTGGTGGTAGCATAGCATATGTCTTCTTTATGGGGCATAGCCATGGTGGGAAAATATTGTCTCAGCACGGCAATTATACCCGCAGTATCGTCGACTGAAAGCGTGGTCTGGGTGACAATAGCGATATTATCCGGGTTTTTGGCTACGTAGGTATGGGCGTCCGCTTCCGTTTCGATCAAAGTGATAGCCCCGTCCGCTAACTGTCCCATAGTGCCAATAACCTCCGGGTGGCCTTTGTGACCAATCAATAATATCTCCCGCCCCTTTGCAAAATGCCGCTCCGCTTCAATATGGACTTTCGAGACCAAGGGACAGGTGGCATCTAGATAGGTCATATTGCGGGATTTGGCGGCTTCTGGCACGCGCTTGGGCACACCGTGGGCGGAAAACACCACGGGGCGGTCATCAGGGCAATCATCCAATTCGTCGACAAATACCGCGCCCATATGTTCAAGTCTCTCGACCACATGTCGGTTATGGACGATTTCGTGGCGCACATAAACCGGCGCCCCGTATTTGGCTATGGTTTGCTCAACAATTTGGATGGCCCGGTCAACTCCGGCACAAAATCCGCGCGGGCTGGCAAGCAGTAAAGTAAGGGGTTTTAACATTAAATTCTCATTAGGCAGTATTCAAACCATTGCAGGCGAATGATATATTGGTTTAGGTAGTGTATTCATAAACTCAGGCCAAAATGGAGCTAAATATGCGAAAATATGCTAGGAAAAGCGCGAAGAGCGGGCTCTATGCCCGGTCGAGTGCTTTGACGACGCAGATTAAAGCAGATTTGGCTCCGGGTTTGCGGCAAATCCGGTATAGCCACTTTGTTCACTGGATGTGTTGTAAGTCCTTGAAAATGCTAACATTTTCTGCGGCCTTACGCCTGTCCAGTGAACAAATTGACTCATACCATTTTGGCCTGAGTTTATGAATACACTACCTAAAGCAATTAGCAGACTTGCGCCGCGCCCGCTATAGCTTATACGGGACAAAATGAAATTTGACGAATACAGGATATGCAATGCAATTTTTGAAAAATGCTTCCAAACTAGCTTTCGCCGGATTGGTCGTTGCAACGATAGGACTGTCGGCATGCTCGACGGTCAACAAAATCTTGGAAGTGGGTGAGGACCCGCAAAAAAATGCTGGCCCGTGCCCGGAAGCTTTTTCACTGTATGAGGCTTCCCGTCTGGTGGAGTTTAAAGGTTCAGAATCCTTCGCCAATGTCGGGTTTACGGCGGAGATTGAAAAAGGCCGTAGCCTGTGCCGCTATCACGGCACCAAACCTATTGATGCAGATGTATCTCTGGATATAGCCTTTGGTCGTGGCCCGGCGGCCAGTGGGCGTACGGCTACCTATGAGTATTTCATAGCCGTCACCCGCAAGGACATTGAAGTGATCGAAAAGAAAGTTTTTCCCATCACCATCACATTCCCCGAAGGAGTTGATGTGGTCGAGATAACAGAAGATATTGGTCAAATCATCATTCCGCGTGCCAATGAAAACACATCCGGGGCCAATGTTGAAATCATAGTCGGGTTTGAACTGACGCCCGAGCAAATTGCCTTTAATTCGGCCGGTAAGCGGTTCCGCGTTTCTGCGGGCAAGAATTAAGATCGGGCTATGTCCGTATCAATACTGCAAACCTTATCCGCACATCTTGGCGCGGCTTTTGCGGCAATCGGTTTGCCCGCAGATTATGGCCGGGTTACACCGTCGGATAAAACTGCGCCTTTTCAATGCAACGGCGCACTGGCGGCGGCAAAACTGGCCAAGCAAGCCCCGCGCGATATTGCGGCGCAGGTCATTGCACATTTAAAAGACAATACGGACATTGCAGCGGCGGATATTGCCGGGCCGGGCTTTATCAATCTTGAGCCTAGCGCGGATTTGTTGGCAAAGCGGGTCAGGGCATTGGCAGGGGACGAACGGGTTGGGGCTCGTGTTTCAGAAGTTTTGGAGAAAATCGTCATAGATTTTGGTGGCCCCAATGTGGCCAAACCCATGCATGTGGGGCATTTACGTTCCTCGGTAATTGGTGACAGCCTGCAACGCTTGCTCAGGTTTCGCGGCCATGATGTGGTCAGCGATATTCATTTGGGCGATTGGGGTTTGCAGATGGGGCATCTCATCACCGAGCTTGCGGAAGAACAACCGGATTTGCCGTATTTTGACGCAGGGTTTGCGGACGGGTACCCCGCGCACAGCCCGGTAACAATTGACGATTTGGCCCGCCTTTATCCTGTGGCGAGCGCTAAGGCCAAGGACGACCCGGCGCGTATGGCCCGGTCGCGAGAGGCAACGTCTGAATTACAGGCTGGCCGGGCGGGCTATAGGGCTTTGCTGGATCATTTTATCCAGGTTTCTATTGCGGCCCTCAAAAAAGATTTTTCCGCTCTTGGCGTGCATTTTGATTTGTGGAAGGGCGAAGCGGCGGTAGATCCCCTCATCCCCGATATGATCGAGCAGTTTAAAAAAGACGGTCACACAGAAGAAAGCGACGGGGCTTTAATCATTCGGGTTGCCGAGGACAGTGATAAAAAAGACTTGCCGCCTTTGATCCTCATATCAAGAGCCGGGGCGGCCCTGTATGCGACGACGGATTTGGCGACCATAAAAGACAGGCGCGATTCGCTGCACCCCGATACCATACTTTATGTCGTCGATTTTGGCCAAAGCTCGCATTTTGAACAGGTTTACAGGGCAGCCGGTAAAACCGGATTATTTCCGCGTGACAAGCTGGAGCATATTAAATTTGGCACGGTCAACGGCAAGGACGGCAAGCGGTTTCGCACCCGGGCCGGCGGGGTTATGCGCTTGTCTGATTTGCTGGCCCAAGCCAGAGAGGCAGCAACAAAACGTCTTGATGAAGCCGGGCTGGCCCAGGATATGGACGCGGAAGAACGTGCCGAAATTGCCCGTAAAATTGGTCTTGCCGCCATAAAATTTGCCGATTTGCAAAATGTCCGCACCACAAATTACATTTTTGATCTGGAGCGCTTTACCGCCTTTGAAGGCAAAACCGGGCCGTATTTGCTGTATGCGGCGGTGCGGATAAAATCTCTGTTGCGTAAGGCGGAAGCGGCGGGCGTTGAGCCGGGAACAATCATTCCCGCGCATAAATCCGAACAAAGACTGGTGCTGGCTCTGGACAGTTTTAACCGGGCGTTGGCGGCAAGTGAAGACAAACGCATGCCCCATATTTTGTGCGAACATGTCTATACTCTGGCGCAAGCGTTTTCGAAATTTTATGCCGATTGCCCGGTATTGGCAGCAGGTGTTCCGGACAATGTTAAGTCGTCCCGCCTTGCACTCGCCGCCTTGACTTTAAAACAGTTGGAGATCGGTTTGGATTTGTTGGGGATTGAAACACCTGAGCGAATGTAAATTACAACCCAGTGTAATTTCGACAATTTTATTTGACTCACGGCAAATTCCCATTACAAATTACCCAACATATTTCCCTGTGGGAGAGAGCGTGTTTAGCACGCCGCCGAAGGAGCAACCGTCCCGGAAACTCTCAGGCACCAAGGACCGTCGGGAATTCTAAACGCTGGAAAGTGGGCCACATGCTCACACCGAAGGAGTAAGCGACCATTTTGGCGTGAATCTCTCAGGTTCGACAGACAGCGGGGGCACGAAGCGTCCGGAATTGATCCTGTGAATCAATTCCAGCGTAGTACCGCAACCACATGGTTGCGGTGAGGAGTGCCTTATGAATGAGTGTCAAATGAATAGCCAGAAAACCAAACACACGCAACTTTACGATCTACATGTCGCGCGCGGCGCTAAAATGGTGCCGTTTGCGGGCTATGCCATGCCGGTGCAATATCCTATGGGTGTGATGAAAGAACATCTCCATTGCCGGGCCGCAGCCGGGTTGTTTGATGTTTCCCATATGGGTCAGGCGTTCATTATTTCCGACGACGGAACATTCGAGACGGCGGCGGCATTTTTGGAAAAACTGGTGCCTTGTGATGTCAAATCCCTAGAGCCGGGCCAGCAACGTTATACGCAATTCCTCAACGAGGACGGCGGTATTTTAGACGACCTGATGGTGTCGCGCCTCGGTTTGGAAGGTCACCAACACTGGATTTATATTGTCGTCAATGCCGGGCGCAAAGACGCGGATTTTGCCCATATTAACAAGCATTTACCAAATGGTCTTAAACTTAAAATACTGGACGATATGTCGCTCATCGCCCTGCAAGGGCCAAAAGCGGCGGATGTATTATCCCAATATATCCCGGAGGCGGCGACCATGGCATTTATGTCGTCTTTGGATGTTCCGATCGGCGGAATTTGGTGCCATATATCGCGCTCCGGTTATACGGGCGAGGACGGGTATGAAATCGCGGTAAAGCACGGTGATGTACAGGCTATATGCGAAACTTTATTGCGCCACGACGAGGTTGAGTTGATCGGACTGGGGGCTCGCGATAGCTTGCGGCTTGAAGCGGGGCTTTGTCTGTATGGTCACGATATTGACACGACGACTTCGCCTGTTGAAGCCGGGTTATTGTGGTCAATCCAGAAGCATCGCCGTACCCAAGGCGGATTTATCGGCGCGGCGCGGGTACAAAAAGATATAGCTGAGCGCCCACCGCGCCGCCGGGTTGGTATTCAACCAGATGGCCGCGCCCCGGCTCGCGAGGGGACGATTATTCAAAACACCGACGGTAAGGATATTGGCGTCATAACGTCCGGCGGGTTTGGGCCTAGCGCGGAAGGCCCGGTGGCCATGGGGTATGTCAAACGCAGATATTCACGTGCAGGCACGGATGTAAATTTGCTCATACGCGGCAAGGCCAAGCCTGCGAAAGTGGTTAAGGTACCGTTCGTTCCCAATAATTTTTATAGGGGTTAGGGTTATGAACGAAGTGCACCCCACTAACAGCATTACCCCTCACCTTGTTCCTCTTCCACAAGGAGAGGAGGCGCCCACTCGACTATCTTTTCTTTCTGAAAATTTAAACGTAGAGCGAAAGCTAAACTTAGCCTCTCCTTTTGGGAGAGGCGCGCGACAGCGGGGTGAGGGGTTATGCTCTCGTAGTATACAAAAAATTCAACCAACAGGAGAAGACCATGAAATACACTGAAGATCATGAATGGATACAGCTTGCCAAGGACGGAGATAGCGATATCGCCACTATCGGGGTTTCGGCTCATGCGGCTGAACAATTGGGTGATGTTGTTTATGTAGAGTTGCCGGAGGTCGGCGCGGAATTTGACAAGGGCGACGATGCTGCCGTGGTTGAAAGCGTCAAAGCGGCTAGCGAAATTTACGCGCCGCTTGGTGGTGGGATCACTGCCGTAAACGAAGCTTGGGAAGATGCACCGGAAACCGTCAATGCGGCCCCGGAAACAGACGGCTGGTTTTTCAAAATGAAAATCACCGATAGCGGAGAACTGGACGGCATGATGGACGCGGATGCCTACAAGACGTTTTTGGATAGTGATGATTAGATAGCAATGTATTTAGCTAATCACTTCTCCACTTCCCACACTCCGCTGAGTGCAGCCTGCTTCTTGTGCACCCCTGCGCCCTGTTGGAAGTGCCCTTGGGGTGTGCATACAGGGGTCTATCTCTGTGCTATCGGGAAAAACACAGAACTCTGCGATGGATACCTGCATTCCCGGCCTACGCCGGGATGAGCGGAAATAGGTATGAGCGGGTTAGTGGGGCTGCCAATTTTATATCAAGAATATATTTAGGATAAAACGAATATGCGCTACTTACCACTGAATGAAAATGACCGGGCCGCCATGTTGGACGTGGTGGGTGTGGATACGGTTGATGATTTGTTTGTTGATGTGCCGGAAGCGGCGCGTCTGGATAAGCTGATTGATTTGCCGACCCACATGACCGAGGCCGAGGTGGATGCACGTTTGACGGCTATGGCGGGCAAAAGCCGCGCCGCCGGGGATGGGCCGTTTTTCATGGGGGCAGGGGCTTATCGTCACCATATTCCGGCCAGTGTTGATCATCTCATTCAACGCTCGGAGTTTTTAACCGCCTACACCCCGTACCAACCGGAAATCTCTCAAGGCACGTTACAGGTGTTGTTCGAATTCCAAACCCAGGTCGCCATGCTGACCGGCATGGATGTAGCCAATGCCTCCATGTATGACGGCTCCACGGCGTGCGGCGAAGCCGTGCTGATGGCGTGCCGGGTTAAGCGGCGCAAAAAATGCGTGTTGGCCCCCGGCCTGCATCCTCATTATGCAGCTGTGACGGAGAATTTGTGTCAATATCTGGATATAGATCTGGATATTCATGCACCTGCGCCGGGCAAGGACGTAGATGTTTTGGACGGCCTTGATAAAGATGTTGCGGCTATCGTCGTGCAATCACCCAATGTGTTTGGTGAAATTATTGACCTTGAACCCTACGCCGAGGCGGCCCATGCGGTCGGG
Source organism: Alphaproteobacteria bacterium (assembly GCA_024278855.1). GTDB lineage: Bacteria > Pseudomonadota > Alphaproteobacteria > Caulobacterales > Maricaulaceae > Robiginitomaculum_A. The sequence continues at coordinate 7,946 of JAJRSJ010000050.1, forward strand.
GCTTTGCTGATTGCGGTGTTCACCGAACCCGTGGCATTCGGAGCCATAAAAAGCCCCGGCGAAATGGGCGCGGATATTGTGGTCGGAGAGGGGCAAGCTATTGGCGTTGGCCTGAATTTCGGTGGGCCTTATGTGGGGCTGTTTGCGTGCCGCCAAAAATTGGTGCGCCAAATGCCGGGCCGGGTGTGCGGCGAAACCGTCGATGCAGAGGGCAAGCGCGGTTATGTGCTGACACTCTCGACCCGCGAGCAACATATCAGGCGCGAAAAAGCCACCTCCAACATCTGCACCAATTCGGGGCTGTGTACCGTAGCATTCTCCATTCACATGACATTATTGGGCGAAGCGGGCCTGCGCCAATTGGCGGCGATCAATCACAAAAAGGCTTGTATATTGGCCGACAAACTCACCGCTATTAACGGTGTGGAACTGGTCACGGAGACATTCTTCAACGAGTTTACGTTGCGCCTGTCCAAACCTGCGACGGGTGTGGTCGGGGATATGGTTGAAGCGGGTGTGCTCGGCGGGCTACACGCCTCGCGCTTGATGGATGGCCATGATGATTTGCTCATAGTTTGCGCCACCGAAACCAATTCGGAAGCGGATATGGATGCCTTTGCGGATGCATTAAAAGGAGCTTTGTCATGAGTATGAATACACAAGGTCGCCAGACTACACCCGACGCTATCACTGTGAGTGAACATGAAACCGTATCTGGGAATAAGGGTTTGGCGCAGAGTGAAAAACTGATATTTGAGATTGGCACGCCGAGGCGTTCAGGCGTGGATTTTCCCAAACTTAAAGGCACCAAGTCCCGGCTCGGTCATATGGCGCGCACAGGCAAAATTGGTTTGCCGGGCTTGTCCGAACCCGAAGCCATGCGCCATTATGTGCGCCTGTCGCAGAAAAATTACGCCATTGATATGGGGGTTTATCCGCTGGGATCGTGTACTATGAAACACAATCCGCGCCTTAACGAAAAAATGGCCCGCTTGCCCGGATTTGCCGATTTGCATCCTTTGCAGCCGCGCGGCACGGTGCAGGGTGCTTTGGAATTGATGGACGAATTGTCCCACTGGATATGCACGCTGACCGGAATGCCCGTCGTGGCTCTGTCGCCCAAAGCTGGCGCCCACGGCGAGCTGTGCGGTATGATGGCTATTCGGGCTGCGCTGGACGCTAAAGGTGCCGCCCATAAACGCCGGGTACTTGTGCCTGAGAGCGCCCACGGCACCAATCCGGCTACGGCGGTGTTGTGCGGGTTTAGCATTGATTCGATTCCCGCCAATGATGCGGGCCGAGTTGATATGGCGGCGCTGCGGGCCAAGCTTGGGGATGCCAAAGAAAAGAATGACGTCGCCGGCATTATGTTGACCAATCCCAATACCTGCGGCTTGTTTGAAAATGATATTATTGAAATCGCCGAGCTGATCCACGGTGCCCAAGGCTATTTCTATTGCGACGGTGCCAATTTCAATGCCTTGGTCGGGCGGGTGCGTCCGGGGGATCTTGGCATTGACGCCATGCATCTGAATTTACACAAGACTTTCTCTACCCCCCACGGCGGCGGCGGCCCCGGCTCCGGCCCGACCGTTTTGTCCGAAGCTTTGGCGCCGTTTGCGCCCGTGCCTTATGTGGAAAAGCACAAGGACGGTTGGCGGTTGGTGGAAAATGCGGACGATAAAAGTTTTGGTCGCACAAGCGGCACTTCCTTTGGTCGCATGACTGCATTTCACGGCCAGATGGGTATGTTTACCCGTGCGCTTGCGTATATGTTAAGCCACGGCTCGGACGGTCTGAAACAAGCAACCGAAGACGCGGTGCTGAACGCCAATTATGTGCAGGCCAGTTTGAGCGGTGAAATGTCCCCCGCATTCGGCGGTATCTGCATGCACGAAGCCCTGTTCAGCGATGAATTTTTGGAGGGAACCGGCGTGGAAACTCTTGATTTTGCCAAAGCCATGATCGACGAGGACTATCACCCCATGACCATGTATTTCCCATTGGTCGTAAAAGGCGCCATGCTGATCGAGCCAACTGAGAGCGAAAGCAAGGCCGAGTTGGACAGGTTTATAGACGTGATGAATTCATTGGCCAAGCGGGCGAAAGCAGGAGACGCGGAGTTTTTCAAAGCTGCGCCAATCTATGCACCCTTGCGCAGGCTGGACGAAACCAAGGCGGCGCGAACACCGGTGTTGCGGTGGCGGCAAGACATTTAGCCGTGTTCCTAAATGGTCACCACGGCCTAGTCCAAATAGAGCGGCGGCTTTGGTAGAGCTTCAAAATCCTGGATGGAGTGCTGGATAATGACCTTGGCATTGGTCAAGGCGGCCAAGGCTTCAAATTTATCCATGGAGCGCAGGGTTTCCTCCGCGTCGGTATTGAACACCGGGACGGCCCGGATTTCACGGGATTCTTTCAAATGATATAAATCGCCGCTGAGCAGCACCGTGCCGGTTTGGCCAGTTCCAGTTTTAAAACCGTATGTCCGGGCGTATGGCCAGGCATGTCCATGATGGTCACTGTTGCGTCCCCGAACACATCATATTCGCCGGTAAATTTTACGGTTTTAGCCTGCTCAAGCGCACTATAGGCCGGGAATGTTTCGGCGTCATTTCGGGCTTCGTCCCTGAACAAATGGGTGTGTTCGGCTTCGTTGACCAAAAATGTGGCACTGGCATAGGCCCCGGCATTGCCCATATGGTCGAAATGAGAATGGGAGACGCTTAGATATTCGATGTCGGTAGCAGCAACACCCAAAGCGGTGAGTTGGCTTTCCAGAGTTGTGGGGACTTCAATATGAAACGGCCCGTTGGTGACACCACCCGGTATGGCGTTCAGTGCATCAGGAAGGCCGGTATCCCACAATAAATCGCCCTTGGGATGGCGGACCAGATAACACGAACTTGTCGCTTTGTTGGTGCGCCCCGCATAAGCCCCGCCTTTATCAAACAAGGATAAGTCCAACATATCAATGCGCCCGCACTCAAGTGCGTAGAGTTTGACGGAGGCAATATCTGTCTGTACTTGCGGCGCAGCGTCCTCATTGGTCGGGGCATTGTTACATGCGGCAAATAACAAACAGCTCGCGAAAATAATATGTTTCATAACTCACCTCAAATAAGAATTCAGAACGGTATGAAAATCATAGCTAATCGCTAAAAAAATGCAAGTTTTGTCTGGCTTTTGCTATTCTGTCCAAATCTTGTAACTCTGTCAAAAATGATTTCAGCAAATGTAGCGGGATCATATTGGGGCCGTCCGAGGGGGCGGTTTCGGGCGTTTTGTGAGTTTCCACAAATAGCCCGGCAACCCCGACAGCTACGGCGGCCCGGGCCAGTGTTGGCACCATTTCGCGCTGGCCGCCGGACGTCGTGCCTTGGCCGCCGGGTTGTTGCACGGAATGGGTCGCATCGAATATGATCGGCGCGCCGGTATCGCGGGCCATGGTCGGCACGCCTCTAAAATCTGTCACCAAAGTATTATAGCCAAAACTGGCCCCGCGCTCGGTCACGAGTATATTGGAATTGCCCGCACTTTTCAGCTTATCAACGACATTTTTCATATCGCCGGGGGCTAAAAATTGGCCTTTTTTGACTTTGATCACGCGCCCTGTGGCCGCTGCGGCCAATAACAAGTCGGTTTGGCGGCATAAAAAGGCCGGGATTTGTAAGACGTCTACGACTTCGGCGACCATAGCGCATTGTTGGCGTTCATGGATATCGGTCAAGACCGGAATGCCCAGGGTTTGTTTAATCTCGGCAAAAATCGGCAAAGCTTCGTCCAGTCCGATGCCGCGCTGGCTGGAGCTGCTCGTGCGGTTGGCTTTGTCGAAGGAAGATTTATAGACAAACCCGATCCCCAGTGCATCGGTTATTTCTTTAATACCGTGGGCCATGTCGAGAGCATGGTCACGACTTTCCATGGCGCACGGCCCGGCAAATAGAGAAAACGGTAAATCATTGGCAAATATGACATCGCCGGACGGAGCTTTGACCGTCACCTGATTGTGAGATGTTTTGTTCGCCATTGTTCATTTCCTTTAGTCCTATTCGCCAACATGCACTAGACGCCGCTATTAAATGGCTTTAGTCACATTGTCACTAGCTATTAAGACAGGCACTAAAATGCAATATATCGACACCGCACTAGATACGTTGAAACTGGAAAAGCGGGGGCTTGAAGCTCTCATCAGGGCCATGGAAAACACAAAGCCCGGACAGCTTGGTCATGCTTTTATAGGGGCAATTGATCTGGTCAACAGCTCTAGCGGGCGGGTTATTGTGACCGGCATGGGGAAGTCAGGGCATATTGGCCGCAAAATAGCTTCGACCTTGGCGTCAACCGGAGAGCCGGCCAGCTTTGTCCATCCGGGCGAGGCCAGTCACGGCGATTTGGGCATGATTTCGCCGCGCGATATTGTATTGGCGCTGTCAAATTCAGGCGAGACCCGCGAGCTGGCCGATATTTTGCAATATTGCGGGCGCTTTGGTGTGCCGCTGATTGCGATCACATCCGGTGCAAAATCAACATTGGCCAAGGCGGCAAATATCGCCCTGATCTTGCCGGCGGCGGCAGAGGCCTGCGGACAGACCCGCGCCCCGACCACATCAACCACCATGACTTTGGCTTTGGGCGATGCTTTGGCCGTGGTTTTGTTGCGCGGTAAAGGCTTCAGCGGCGCGGATTTTAAAAACTTTCATCCGGGCGGAAAATTGGGCGCCAGTCTAACAAAGGTCAGTGATGTCATGACCAGTTGTGACAAATTACCCTTATGTTCTCCGGATATGGCGGTTTACGGCGCGGTCAAAATTATTTCACAGGCCAATTTCGGCTGTGTGGGGGTTTTGGAAAACGGTAAATTACACGGCATTATCACCGACGGTGATTTGAGGCGAAATATTAAAGCCGGATTTGACGGCAAAAAAGTTCATGAAATAATGACCCTTAATCCGCTCTATATTACCCCGGACGCCTTGGCGGCTGACGCCATTGCAAAAATGAGTAAATACAATATTCAAGCCTTGTTTGTGTGTGAAGACAAACAACCTATCGGCATTTTGCATATACATGATTTTCTTGATTTAGGGGTTGTGTGATCTGCAAAATTTGTGGGCTTAATACGAAAAATGGGCACTGCGAAACCGGGTCTTGCCCCAAGAGGGATAGGAAAATGAGCAGGCTAGTCCTGCGCCCCGTTTTCTTGCGCCAAGAACGGCTATGCTAACAAAAACGGTGAGATCAATAGGTTCTGAGCCTAGATGTAGATGCTCGTCGTAAGGACTATATTTTTTGAGCTGTAATGCCACCTCTGGCATTATTCACTATGGTGGTAGATATCTTCCCGTTGGAATATATTCCAAACAGTCAATGCAGCTAAAACAATCCAAACAAACCTTACAGGCCACTATCAAAACGACAGGTTACGCCCGAGTTTTATGGTTTTATATGTACTTTGGAGCATCATGAAATTAGGGCTATACAAAAGATAACGTATAGTATATTAACATACTAATGATTATAATTATCGCAAATATTTATTGTTATGCCTAACTTTTATTAATTCAACGACCAATTTTAAGGGGACACCATGCCACATTATTTCACTAACCACAAAACCATCACCTCAATGCTCAGCTCTGCCGCTATGGGGCTTGCGCTTACCGTTACGGGCGCGGGCTTTGCCGGTACTGCCTATGCTCAAAGCGATCAAAGCGATCAAAGCGCGTCTTCAGGCGGGTTTGACGAAATTATTGTGACGGCGCGAAAGCGCGAGGAAAGCGTCGAGACCACACCAATCGCCATTTCGGCTTTCACAGGCGATACGCTTGACAGTCGCGGTGCCGCCAACATTGCTGATGTATCGCGGTTTGTGCCCAATTTAAGCATTACGTCCAGCCCGGCCGGTAGTGGTAGTGGCAGTTCGTCCAATATCTATCTGCGCGGTGTTGGCCAAGTGGACTTTTTGATCACTACTGACCCTGGCGTCGGTCTTTACATTGACGGGGTTTACTATCCCCGCGCCACCGCGACAGTTATGGATTTGCTTGATCTGGAGCGGGTTGAAGTTTTGCGCGGGCCGCAAGGCACATTATTTGGTAAAAACACCATTGGCGGTGCTATCAGCCTGATTTCTGCCAAGCCAAGTGCTGACGGCGGTGGCAAGCTGGAATTTCGCGCCGGAAAGAACGGTCATTTTGAAGGCCGTGCGATGGTTGATGTGCCCCTTGGTGACACGCTAAATTCCCGCTTTTCTGCACTTTACAAGACAAAGAACGGTTTCACTGACAGAATTGCAACCGGCGAGCGCGAAGGCGACGAACGCAGTTTTGCGGCTCGCGCCATGTTTAACTGGACGCCAAGCGATGTGTTTAGCGCGGATCTGGCCATTGATTTTCAAGACCGTAACGGTACGACTTCAGAAAATGCGGTTATCCAATTTGAGCCAACCGCGCCTCTGGCAACCCTTTGGGGTATTTTTGTGGGCGGGCCAAACAATCCACCTGCCGTTGTCAACACAGACCCGCGCCAAAGTGGCTCCACCGGTATTAATGTGGACGACAATACGACAGCAGGCATTGGCCTGACCATGGAGTATGATTTTGGCGGTGTCGTGCTCAAGTCTATCACGGCTGCGCGCTCGCTAGAGGCTGAATTTGGCCGCGACGGCGACGGAACAGCCAATGCTTATCTGCACACCAACAACAAAGTGGTGCAGTCACAATATTCTCAAGAATTACAACTTACAGGCAAGGGCTTTAATGACCGGCTTGATTGGGTCACCGGTATTTACTACTTTAATGAACTAGCCAAGGACACCAATGATGTGCGCCTCGCGGGCGGGTTATTTAATGCGCTTGAAGGTCTGCCAGGAGCCGTTTTACCATTAACTCCGACATCGGTTTGCCCGGGGCCATTTCCACCAAATGTGTGTGCAGGTGGGGCAGGTAACCCGTTCAATGGGGCGCTGGATCTGGATTTTGATATTTACAACAAGCTAAATGCCGAAAGCTATGCGGTTTACGCAAGTGGTACATTTGCGCTAACCGATCAACTTAATTTGACAGGTGGATTGCGCTATACGGACGAAAACAAGGAGTATTTTCTTGACCACAGCCGGGTCAATTCCGGCACAATCATTATTCCGCCAACCACTGTATCCGATAGTTGGAGTGCCTGGTCCCCGAAAGTCAGCCTTGACTACCAAACCAATGCCAACACGCTTTTATATGCATCTTTATCGCGCGGGTTTAAAAGCGGCAGTTTTAACGGTCGCCCAACAACGCAAGGCGCGGTTGACAGTTTCAACCCGGAAGTTGTCTGGTCCTATGAGGCGGGTGTCAAAACCAGCTTTGCTGACAGACGGGTACTTCTTAGTGCCGCCGCCTTTATCTATGATTACCAAGATTTACAACTCACCTCTGCGCGAGCGGATGCAACGGGCAATCTGATATTGGTGACAGAGAACGCCGGTAAAGCCAATGTTAAAGGCATTGAAGCAGAAATGCGTGCCATGGTTACGGATAATTTCGTGGTTGATGCAAGCATTGGTCTTTTGGATGCCAAATACGGCGAGCTTACCCCTGGCGCAACGGTTTCCGCCGACTTACGGCTCATGCGCACCCCAGAATTTACGATGTATCTGGGCGGTGAGTACACAATGGAGTTGTCGGACAATTTTGACATGACCTTGCGTGCTGATTATTCTTACCAAAGCTCACAGGCACTTGACCCGGCTAATACTGCCATCCTGATCCAGGACGGTTACGGCTTGCTAGGCGGACGTATCACCTTGACACCTGGAGACGCAAATTGGGAAGTGGCCCTATACGGCAAAAACCTGACCAATGAGTTATATTTGGTCGGCGGCGCCAGCACACTGGACAGCTTCGGTATCGTAGAAGGTTATTACGGCCTACCTACAGAGTGGGGCATTGCGACAAAATTCAAGTTCTAGATATTGTATAATGACACAAACAATCACCCCGATTCTATTGCCAAAATGGGGCATGGATATGGAAGAGGGCAAAATTGGCGCGTGGCTTGTTGGCGAAGGCGAACAAGTCACAGCCGGCTCGGAAGTTTTAGAAATCGAGTCGGAGAAAGTCACCAATGTACTTGAAACCACAGTCTCTGGTATACTCAGACGCCAACTTGCCCACCACGGCGACATATATCCTGTCGGGGGCTTGCTCGGCGTTATAGCGGGTGCGGGCGTGTCGGATGAAAGTCTTTCGGACTTTATCGCCGATTATGAACCTGACACGGATAGGCTGCCAGATAATGCCATGCCGGCAGTTGAATTGATAGATGATGTGGCCGAAATTGATGGCCAATCGCTTCATTACACGTCTGCTGGAACCGGTGACAAGGCCGTCGTCCTCATACATGGCTTTGGCGGCAATTGTCCTCTTGGGGTGGCCTGCAAATGGCATTGGCTCCCAATTACCGGGTTATTAGTGTTGAACTTCCCGGACACGGTTCGTCTTCAAAACAAATAAACGGCGGGTCTAGCCAGGATTTCGCCCATTTATTGCTAGCATTTCTAAACCAGCTTGACATCGGCGCAGTGGATTTAGTCGGGCATTCATTGGGTGGGTCGATTGCCGCCCATATGGCTATAGTTGAACCCGCCCGCATCAACAGCCTGACTTTGGTCAGCAATTATGGTTTGGCGACAAAAGTTGATGTTGATTATATTGATGAGTTTATCGCAGCCAAGCGGCGAAAAGGCGTCAAGACGGCGCTCAAAAAATTGTTCTTTGATGGCGGTGCCGTGAACAGTGATATGATTGAAGGCGTCTTGCGTTTAAAACGGCTTGAGGGCAGTGAGCAAGCTTTAGGCACGATTGCCGATGCAATTCGGGCCGAGCAAATTGGCGAAGCGCGCATTGAGCTTCCCTTGGTTCCCACCCAAATCATCATTGGCAAGGCGGATAAAATTATAACATTTGATGATGCGCTTTTGGCCAAGATAGAAAACCTGACGCTCATAGAAAATGCTGCCCATATGCCGCAAGTAGAACAAGCAGCACAAACGCAAAGTTTGATAAAAGAATTTATCGGTCAATATCAAGACCTCGAACATTTGCAAGCGTAGATGATATGGATTTCAACCTAACCACAAATGATGCGGAGCAAAAATTCCGCCTCGAACTTGGCGCTTTCCTTGACCAGGAATTAACCCCGGAAATTTGTCGCCAGCACTATATGGATTTAGGGTTGGGGCCAGAAGCCCGCGCCTTTGCCCTCAAACTTGGCAAGACGGGCTGGCTAGGCCGGGGTTGGCCAAAAAAATACGGCGGCGGTGGCGGCACTGTGGTTGACGAATATATCATGGTGCAAGAATTTGCCCGCCGGGAAGCCATTGTACCGAATATCGTGGCGCGCTTCATGTGCGGCCCCGTCATGCTCCGAAATGGCAGCGAAGGCATGAAGGCTGAATTTCTGCCCCGCATTGCAAGCGGCGAGATAGAATTTAGCCTTGGTTACACCGAACCGTCATCAGGGTCTGATCTGGCGTCATTACGGATGCGGGCCATGGATGATGGGGACGATTATATCATCACCGGGCAGAAAATATTCAACACCCAGTCCCATTTCGCAGATTATCACTGGCTGGCGGTGCGTACCGATCCGGACGCGCCGCGCCATCACGGCATCAGCCTGTTTGTTGTCGATCAGCGCGCACCGGGTATCACCATACGCCCTATTTAAACCCTGGGCGGTGAGCGTACCAATGAAGTTTTTTACGACGAAGTACGTGTCCCCAAAACCAGACTTGTTGGCGAACTGAACAAAGGCTTTTATTATATGGCCGAGGCGCTTGGATATGAGCGCTTGATGTTGTTTCAGTCCGTCAGGTTGGTGCCACCGTTCAAACGATTGCTTGCCTATACGAAAACGACAAAACGTGGCGGTTGTTTATTAGCCGACAACCCCGCTGTGCGCCGGCATTTGGCGCAAATGGCTACCGAAATCAATGTCGCCCAGGCTTTGGAAGACAGAGCCTTTGCTTTGCTCAAAAAAGGTGAACCCCTAGACCACGAAGCTTCCTTGCTTAAATTATTTGGCAGCGCCATGCGCCAACGCTTTGCTGATCGTGCTTTGGATATATTGGGGCCTTTGGGTCGTCTCGAAGATGACGAAGCGGGCGCACCGCTCGGCGGCGAAATAGCAAAGCTGGCCAAAACGGTGGTCGTTGACACTATAGGCGGTGGTACCAGCGAAATTCTAAAAACCGTTGTGGCAACACGCGGCATGGGCTTGCCCCGTTAGCGTCATGAAGAAAGCCCCGTTTGTTTTACGAAGAAAGGATGTGCATTATGGATATTGAATTTTCCGAAGAGCAATCTTTGATCCAAAACAGTGCGCGTAGCTATCTCGCGGCTAATTTTAGCGGACAAATGCTCCGGGACGCCCGCTTAGGCCCGCGGTCGGACGTAGAAAAAACATGGCAAGACATGGCCGACTTGGGTTTTATGGGTATTGCTGTACCGGAAAATTTTGGCGGATTTGGCGGCAACTTCGCTGACCTTTTGGTTTTGCTTGAAGAAATGGGCCGAGTGACATCACCCGGCCCGTTTTTCTCTACCGTGGTTTATGCCGCAGAAATTTTAAAGGCACTAGATAATCAAAACATCAATAAAGTTATTTTGCCTGCCATAGCCTCCGGCGCGATAACGCTGGCAATTGTCCTGGGTGATGAAGGTAATATTTTTGATGTAGCAGGTTTGGGCCTTACAGCACAGCCCGACAAGAACGGGTATATCCTGAATGGTGTTGGGCAATTCATACCAAATGGGCACGAAGCGGATTATCTTATATGTGCGGCCCGTATCGGGAGCTCTAAAGTTCCTAAAAATGACATTGGGGTTTTTTGTATAGCGGTAGATGTACCGGGCCTTGAGCGAAAGCCGTTAAATACCATGAACGGCCTATGTACGACAAAAATTACATTTGATAATGTTAATATATGTGAGGATGATCTGGTTGGTCATAGTCCAGATGTCTGGCCCGCCCTAGAGCAAGCCATGTTCAGAACTGCCGTGGCAAAATGTGCAGAAATGGTCGGAGCTTGTACGCGTATTGTTGAAATCGCCGTCGAGCATGCCAAAGAACGGCGACAATTTGGTAAGCCGATTGGCAGTTTTCAGGCAATCCAGCATCATTGCGCCGAGATGTTAACGGATTTGGATAGCGCACGCTGGATGATGTATAAAACCGGTTGGCTTATTGATGAGGGTAAGGCGACAAGAAAAGATATGGCCATGACCAAAGCCTGGTGTAATCAGGCCTGTCGTCGTATTTTGGCTAAAGGGCATCAGGTCATGGGCGGAATTGGCTATTGCGAGGAACATGACATGCCGTTATTTTATCGCTATATCCGTATGGCGGAAGCTACAATGGGGACAAATGACGATCACCTTGCTATTGTCGCAACGGACTTACTCTCGGAAGTTTTTGCTTGAAACAAAGGATTAAAATGTCTGCTCTCGATCACACTTTCGATATCAAGGACAACGTCGCTATCGTCACTGGTGGTGCAACTGGCATTGGCTTTGGTATTGCCGAAGCATACGCCGAGGCGGGTGCGCATATTGTCATTTGTTCGCGCCGGCTTGAGCGCTGCGAAGATGCGGCGCAACGACTTGCCCGCTTCGGCACGCAAATTTTTGCCTTGCAGTGCGATGTTAGCGAGCCTGACAGTGTTGCGGCAATGGTTGCCGCCGTGATTGAAAAGTTTGGCCGTATAGATATTCTTGTCAACAATGCCGGAATTACGGGTGCGGCAAAAACTTTCAAAGATATTGGTTTTGATGAATGGAACGAAACTGTGTCGATCAATATGGGCGGTATTTTTATCTGCTCAAAACTTGTTGTCCCTCATATGATCGCGAGAGGCAGCGGTAAAATCATCAATATCGCGTCTGTAGCTTTTTTCAAACCCTTGCCCAAAAGTGCCGATTATTGCGCTAGCAAGGGTGGGGTTGTTTTACTCACGCGCTCTATGGCCTTGGATTTGATCCGCGACAATATCAATGTTAACGTAATTTGTCCCGGATTCTTTACCTCGGAACTAAACGGCGCCATGTTGGAGAAAGTGGAAGCCCAAGCCAAAACTCGCGTCCCCGCCGGGCGTATTGCCAAGGGCGCGGACATAAAAGGTGCGGCCCTATTGCTGGCCTCCCCGGCAAGCGATTATATGGTCGGCACCGAAATTGTGGTGGACGGCGGGGTACGTTTGCGCTGACAAGCGCCCTTATTTCCCTTTCCACACTGGCGTACGTTTTTCTAAAAATGCGCGCATGCCTTCGCGGGCGTCCTCAGTTGTGCCGAGCAAGAGGGCGGCGTATTGGCAATAATCTATGGCACCTTCAAGCGGCATATTTTCCGCATTTACAACGGTTCGTTTTATAGTGGACACGGCCAGGGGGGCTTTGGCGCAAATTTTCTGAGCAAGCTGGTGAGCATCATCCAAGACTTTTTCCGGCGCCGTGACTTTACCAACAAGGCCAATCCTGAACGCCTCATCAGCATTTATCGGCTCCCCGGTCATTTCCATTAAGAATGCTTGCTCCCTACCAATAATGCGGGGGAGCCGTGCCGTGCCGCCCGCGCCGGGAATAACCCCCAAACCCGCTTCTGGCAGGCCAATCTTGGCCGTGTCCGCCATAATGCGCATATCGCAAGCAAGCGCCAGTTCAAGCCCGCCGCCAAATGCCGCGCCGTTAATAGCGGCAATCACTGGAATGCTTAACCGCTCCAACCTAAGCCCGGTTTTGGTCAGGAGATCATGCAGGCGAAAAAAATCATAGGGTTGCTCAAGACCTTTGTCGATCATGGAAATGTCGCCGCCCGCAATAAAACTTTTCCCGGCTCCTGTCAGGATGAGAGCGCGTAGATCGGCATTGCTTTCGATGTGTGTCAGAATATCGCCAAGCTCACCAATCATGGTTTCATCAATAGCGTTACGGGTTTTGGGACGGTTGAAAGTTAATACGCCAACATGGTCATTAACAGTGTAATTCAGGGTTTTCATGAGCGTAAAACCATTTCCGGCGTGACCAGTATTTTACAATGCTGGTGGCCTTTCGGGCCGGTAAGCTCTTCAAACCCTTTGGTCACAATATCGTCCAGAGATATTTTTGCCGAGGTCATAACCGGGTCACAGCGGACTTTGCCGCTGGCGATAAAGTCCAGAGCCGTCTGGAACTGGTCATTTACATAACCCTGGCTAGCGATGATGGTTTTCTCGCGCATGAACAGATTATAAAACGGAAACTCCACAGGTTCGCTTGGGACGCCCATTTGCAAAATTGTACTGCCGCGACCGGAGAGGATATCCGCCAATAATAAAGCCGACGCATTGCCCGCGCATTCAAATACAATATCGGCCCGGCGCCCCTCTGTCAGGCTGGTGATGAGCTTTCCCGGATTGCCTTCGCGTGGATCAAAACTGGCCGTTGCCCCCAATTCTTCGGCGAGTTTGCGGCGGCTTTCTACGGTTTCGAACACAAACACCCGCGACGCCCCGCAAGCTAGCGCGGTTTGCATGGTCAAAAGACCAATTGGCCCAGCCCCCAACACCACGACCGTCGCGCCCGCGACCATGCCGCTACGCTCAACGCCCCGCACCGCACAAGCGAGCGGCTCGGCATAGGTTGCTTGCTCATAGGAAACATGGTCTGGTAATTTATACAAGCAATCCCCCCGCACCACGGCATATTCGGCAAATGCGCCATTGGAAGACGCACCTAATGTTGCCAACACCACGCACTGAATAAACCGGCCCTGACGGCAATAATGGCACTGATAACCCGGCAAAGTTGGCCGCACGACAACACGGTCGCCGAGCGCAAACCCGGTTACACCTTCGCCGACCTCAGTGATTTCCCCGGAAAATTCGTGGCCACCCGTAACCGGTGCCGACATACCCGTCTGGGGATGCGGCTTGGTTGGTACCATTTGCGGGCCACTGCGGTATTCCTGAACATCGGAGCCGCAAATGCCGCACCATTTAACCTTAATCTTTGCTTCGCCAGGCCCTGGGCTAGGTTCGGCCAAGGTTTCGATGCGAAAGTCCTTTTTTTGGTAATACCGCAATGCTTTCATGAAGTTCTCCAAGCGTTTTACAAATTTGCTATAGTCAAGCATTAAATTATACTATAAAGTAGAATTTAATGCCATAGCTAATATAACCCATATAAATGAGTATATTCAAAATATTTGCGGTATAGACGAGGCGGTAAGATTTGCCTATGAGGTGAACAATGAAATCTTGGAGGGAACGGTAAATATGGCGCAGAGCAAAACTAAACTAGCCAAGGGACGCGGAGCTAAAAACGGTATTCGCAACAAGCTTTTTGACTTTAAACGCGAGCAGATATTAGAGGTTTCCGCCCGCCTTTTCTATCATCGGGGTTTTCGGGCGACAACATTAGATGTCATCGCCGAAGAGCTAGGCGTAACCAAGCCGTTTATTTATTACCATTTCGAGAACAAGCGGGATATTTTATTGCACCTGCTTGAGCGGACTATGGGCAAATCCCATGATGTATTTGCAGGGGTTGATGTTGAGAGCGGCGCGCCCGAAGATATTCTCCAAGACCTGGTCAAGCGGTTTACACTTGTGGTTATCGAGACACGGGTCAGTACGGCCATGTTCTGGCGTGATGAGAAAGATTTACCGGTCGAGAACAAGGAAAAAATCCGGCACATGAAACGCGATGTGGATAACAAGCTTACCCGCGTGATAGAGCGCGGCATTGAAGATGGTAGCTTTGATGTAAAAGACCCAAAGATGGCCAGTCTTTGCGTGGCCGGTATGGTGACATGGATTTACACTTGGTATCAGGCTGATGGCCGAAGCACCCCGGACGAAATTGCCGAGCGCATGTCTGAATATGTTCTCAACATGGTCGGAATACGAAAATAGTGAAACGGTTGGATAACAAAATTGCCCTGATAACGGGTGCAGGGTCAGGTATTGGTCTGGCTACGGCTCGTCTAATGGCCGACCACGGCGCGGTCATTATCGCAACGGATATTAACGGCGAAGCTGCCCAAGAAACGGCCCAAGAATTAGGCAATGGGACGTTATTTTTTCAGCACGATGTTAGTAGTGAAGCCGACTGGCAGCGCGTGAAAAAGGCCGTGATGGCCAAACATGGACGTCTTGATGTTTTGGTCAATAATGCAGGCACCAGCG
>JAJRSJ010000051.1 GCA_024278855.1 Alphaproteobacteria bacterium
AGCCCGGAGATTATCCGGTGCAGCAATTTACGGCACGGCCTATCCGGCACAAAAATTTCCAAATGATATCAAAGACGCCGGGGACGGGTTTTACCTTGTGGATACCGCCGTTTTAGCTTGGACGAACCAGTCAATTTTGATCAAACGAGATTTTTTCCTGGACACTATCATCCCCTATTGCAAATCAATCCCGCTCGGGCGGAATATCAACGGGTTCCGATCCATAGAAATCGAACTTAACCGTTCTAAGTTTTGGGTAAACTCAGGCTGGAAAATAGCCTGCGGGCCTGGGTTATTGACCCATAAAAGAGCTGGTGATCGAGGCTATTGAGAAAAATCTCGAAAACTACCCTGTATAACGCGAAAGTGGGCAACCCACTTGATTAAATGCTATAATAAATGCGAAACAACAACAGGAATATATAAATGGGGGTAATTATTAAAGCTGTGCGGTTAGGTATCGTAGGCACCATTGTTGCAATACTCATCTTGTTTTTGGGTAGCCTCGGCTTTGCCGATATCCCGCCAGATAGCCAACACAGTAAGACCAAACAAGTTCAGAAAGTTTATAAGAAAGTACTTGCCTAAACTTCTCAATAGGTCGATATTGGGGCCGTAATGATTACGGTACATCATCTGAACAACTCCCGTTCCCAGCGCGTCTTGTGGCTTTTGGAGTAATTGGGACTTGATTATTGTATTAAACATTATTCCAGAGACCCAAAAACGGGCCAAGCCCCACCAGCATTAAAAGCCGTGCACCCCTTGGGCCGCGCCCCTGTAGTTGAATGCGGCAAGGAGATTATTGCCGAAACCGGAGCCATTATTGAATATCTCATCCGTGAGCGCGGCGATGGTAGATTTTTACCCAAACCGGGGAGCCGCGCATACAATAACTACATTCATTTCCTACATTACGGCGAAGGCTCCGCTATGTTGCCGCTCTTATTGTCCATGTACACGTCCTATCTGGGCGAGGCTGCGGCACCACTCGCGCCCATTATCAGCCGCGAAATGAAGACCCATTTTGACTATATTGAGTATCATTTAACCGGAAACACCTATTTTGCCGGCGAAGACATGTCGGGCGCGGATTTTCAAATGATTTTCCCCCTTGAGGCCGCCAAAAGCCATGGCCGGCTTTTGGGATATACAGCCTGTATCGATTTTGTTGAAAAAATGCAGGCCAGACCCGCCTATCTAAGGGCTTTGGAACAGGGCGGCCATTATGATTATGGCCCCAAGGTTTAGCATATACAATCAATAAAATAGTTGTTTCAATTTGAAATAAACTTGCTATGTAAGCGCCAATTCGTCGAATCTGATGTTCGGCTTTTCGGAACAAATGGGCAGTTTCATGAACACTTCCAAACACAGTAAAAGCCTAGGCATTACAGGCTTTGAAAATCTTGACAATTTTAACTGGAACTGGACGCCTGCACGTCTGTATGAAACTGCGGTCAAACGCGGCGAAGGCAAGATTGCCAAAGGCGGCGCATTGGTTGTTAAAACCGGCAAACATACGGGTCGCTCCGCCAATGATAAATTCGTTGTTCGTGATGCGGAGACCGAAAACACCGTGTGGTGGGATAACAATGCTTCCATGACCCCGGCGCAATTCTCTGTGCTCCGCAAGGATTTCGCAAAGCACATGGCCCATAAGGAATTATTCGCCCAGGAAACATTTGGCGGGGCTGATCTTGACCACCGTCTATCCGTACAAATTGTCACCGAATTTGCTTGGCATTCTTTGTTTGTCCGCCATTTATTACGCATGCCGTCCGCGGATGATCTGGCCAATTATGAGGCCGAGTTTACTATTATCAATTTACCTAGCTTTAATGCAGATCCAAAGCGCCACGGCACCAATTCCGAAACGGTTATCGCCGTCAATATGAGCGAACGTCTGGTTTTGATCGGCGGCACGTCTTATGCGGGCGAGACCAAAAAATCCGTATTTAGCATCCTGAATTACCTCTTGCCCGAAAAACGGGTCATGCCCATGCACTGCTCGGTCAATGTGGACGATAATGATAATGCCGCCATATTTTTTGGCCTGTCTGGTACGGGAAAAACCACATTATCCGCCAACCCGGAACGCACTTTGATCGGGGACGATGAACATGGTTGGTCCGAAAATGGCCTGTTTAATTTCGAAGGCGGCTGTTACGCCAAAATGATCAAATTGTCCGAAGAAGCCGAACCGGAGATTTTTGCGACCACCCGTATGTGGGGTACGGTTTTGGAAAATGTGGTCATGGACGAACAAACCCGCGAGCTTGATTTTGACGATGGCAGTTTGGCTGAAAACAGTCGCGGCGCATACCCGTTGAGCGCTATACCCAATGCAAGACTGGACTCGCGCTGCGGTCAACCAAATAATATCATCATGCTGACAGCAGATGCCTTTGGCGTTCTACCGCCCATTGCGCGCCTGACACCGGCCCAGGCCATGTATCATTTCTTGTCCGGGTATACGGCAAAAGTTGCAGGCACGGAAAAAGGCATTACAGAACCTACGGCGACATTTTCCGCCTGTTTTGGTGCGCCTTTCATGCCGCGCCATCCGGCCGTTTACGGCGAGCTTTTACGCGACCTTATTGCTGAGCACAATGTCGGGTGTTGGCTGGTCAATACGGGTTGGACGGGCGGACCTTACGGTACCGGCACCCGTATGCCCATCAAGGCCACTCGGACAATGTTGAGTGCGGCTTTGGACGGAAGCTTGAACGCCGGTGAATTTCGCATTGACGAAAATTTTGGTTTTGAAGTCCCTGTGTCCGTTGCCGGTATTGATGATGGGCTGTTTAAGCCGCGCACCACATGGGCTGACACGGCCAAATACGATGCTCAAGCGCATAAATTGGTCGAAATGTTTATCAATAATTTTGAAAAATTCGAGAGCCATGTCAGCGCAGATGTCAGAGCGGCTGCGCCAATTATCGCGGCTTAGCACGTTTTTATTCGCTCGGCACTTCTGCAAAAACACCGTCCGCATCTGCAAATAACAACCTGCCTTCTATAATGCTGAAATAAGCGCCTTGTAGGGACAACTCGCCTGCCGCGACCGCTTGTTCTACGAATGGGAAGCCCATGAGGTTGAGTAGTGACTGGCGCACCCCTGCATATTCCATCTGTCTTTGTTGGCCGGTCGCGCCCGTGTCCGAAGCCATGAAACGCTTATGGGCTGCATCCAGAATTTGTATCCAGTTTCCCAAAAAGGAAGGCTCGTTGCTAGTGTCTGCGTCTGCGTCTGTGTCCGGCGTATTGTCAAGGCTGGCAAGAAATGCGGCGACCCCACCACAACTTTCGTGGCCCATGACCATAATGGCTTTCACTTTCATGTTCACAACCGCAAATTCGATTGCCGCACTGGTTCCGTGGTAATCTGCGCTTGGGGCATATGGCGGCACAATATTGGCCACATTACGCAAAATGAATATCTCGCCGGGATGGGCACCGAAAATCGTAGACGGGCTTACCCGGCTGTCCACACAAGAAATCACCAACACATCAGGATTTTGCCCTTGTGTACCGACTTGCTCGTATAAATTTTTCCGGTCTTTGTAGGGGCCTGCACGGAAATTCTGATAGCCAGAAATCAAGTTTTGTTTCCACAATTGTGTCATTTATCGTCCTTCTTGTTGTTTGGCTTGTTGTTTGGTGTTGTGCCGCCCGGCGTAAGTCGTAAAATTTGTCCAGGCGAGTTTAAGGTCACATAGATAGCGCCGTCTGGCCCCATTGAAACATCCCGCACCCGACCTTTGCCCTTGAGAATTATTTGTTCGGAAACATACTTATTACCGTCGGTTTTAACAAGCCGCACCTCTTTATACTTCAAGGCCCCCACCAACAAATACCCGTTCCAATCTTTAAACATGTCGCCCGTCACCACATCAAGTCCGCACACCGCAATAGAGGGCGTCCACTGGGAAACCGGTTGCTCCATACCGTCCATATGGGTGTAGGGGGTTAATTCGGTGCCGCTATAATTGCGACCGTAAGAAATCACTGGCCAACCATAATTGACCCCCGGCATGATGACATTTAGTTCATCGCCGCCCTTTGGCCCATGCTCGGTTTCCCATAAAACACCGTCCGTCCAAATCAAACCTTGAGGGTTGCGGTTGCCGTAGCTGAAGATAGCCGGGTAAGCCTTTGAATTAGCTAAGAAAGGATTGTCCTTTGGAATACGGCCGTCGCGTTTTAACCGAAATATTTTACCGTAAGGCCGGGTTAAATCCTGAGCCATATTTTTCCGCCCCCGGTCCCCAACACCGAAAAACACATGACCCTTGTCGTCAAAGGTAAGGCGCGAACCAAAATGAGCCCGTGATTTGATATAATGCTCCGGTTTGGCCGCAAACAAAACTTGTTCATCCGTCCAGCTATTATCTTTGATTTTAGCGCGTACCAATTTTGTCATGGTTTTGTCTGATCCCGACTGCAAAGGATGGGAATAGACCAAATAAACCCAGCCATTATCAGTGTAATCTGGGTCAATAGCCACATCCAATAGTCCGCCCTGCCCGCCAGCCCAAACTTCCGGCGTATTCATAACCGGTTTTGCCAATAGCTTTCCGTCCACAACTTGCCGCAACTGGCCAGATTTTTCAGTAATCAAAGCCCGATTTGGGCCAGTAAATACCAGTCCCCACGGTGTATCAAGCCCGTCCACCCAGACTTCTGATTTCACCAAGCCCGCATCTATAGCGCCTACATTTACGACCGCTTTGGTTTTTTGCGCAGGTTTTTGTTGGCGGATAAACTGCACCAGGTTTTGAATTTGATCACTGGATAATTGATCAGAAAATCCAGGCATGCCGACCTCGCCGTTCCCGTCTGCGATGATGGTTTCTATTTCGGGCGTTGTTTTGGCTATATCCCATATTCCGTCAACCAAACTACTGCCCAAACCACCACTAAGATCCGCACCATGACAGTCCGCACATAGCTTTGCGTAAGTCGTGGCACTGTCCTTAAAGTCCGCTTTAGCTTGCTTGATTGATGCCGGCCCGCGCGCCAGTGCAAGTGCGGCAATAAGCGCCAATCCAATGAAAATACCAACTAACCATTTGAATTTACGCATTTTATTCCCCTATAGAGATTTCGAAACCTAGTTGTGATTTGACACACTATACTATGTCTATAGTTGGGGTCTATAGAAAGCGGGAGCGAAAAAATGAAATTATTGTTATCAATGATACTTATGGGCGTTTTGGCACTGAGCTGTACCGAAGGCGCAACTAAAGATAAAACGCTAACGGCTCCGCCCTCGGAAGTCATGGCATTATACGACATTGCTACGGCCCCGTCCCCTGCCCGTATCCAAAACGACATCCAAACCTTGGTGGACTTTGGCACACGCCACACCCTATCCGAGACCAAGTCCGATACACGCGGCATTGGCGCGGCGCGGCGTTGGATTTTTGCCGAATTTGAACGCATATCCAAAGACTGCGGCGGTTGTCTGGAGGTTATCTATGTGTCGGACACCATAGAGGGCAAACGCCGCATCCCTGAACCAACGCAGGTTGTCAATGTATTGGCTATTCAGCGCGGCTCCCTCGACCCTGAGCGTTATGTGATGATGAGCGGCGATATAGACAGCCGCGTCACCGACCCGCTCAACGGCACATCCGACAGCCCCGGCGCTAATGATAATGCATCAGGCATGGCGGGTGTTTTGGAAGCGGCGCGTATACTATCAAAGCGCAAATTTGCTAGCTCGATTATATACGCCGGACTGTCAGGCGAGGAGCAAGGTTTGTTCGGCGGCGAAATTGTTGCGGCCCACGCGCTTAAGCATGGCTGGCAAATCAAGGCGGTTCTCAACAATGATATGATCTCCAATATTTCCGGTATTGACGGGGTGATTGACAATAGCACGGCCAGAGTTTTCTCGGAAGGCACTAGGGATAACGAGACCAAAGACGAAGCCCGCGAGCGGCGTTTCAGAGGCGGCGAAGTTGACAGTCCGTCGCGCAATCTGGCTCGCTATGTTAAAACTATGGCTGACCAATATATGACCAATCTTAAGGTGATGATGATCTACAGGCTCGACCGGTTTGGGCGCGGCGGTCATCACCGCCCGTTCAACACCGTCGGTATTCCCGCCGTGCGCATTATGGAAACCCATGAGCACTATGACCGCCAACATCAGGATTTGCGCACGGAGAACGGCGTCACCTACGGCGACACTATGGCGGGTGTGAACGCTGATTACGCCGCAAAATTGACCGCACTCAATGTTTTGACCATGGCTGGCATTGCAGGCGCACCTCCCTTTACGGCAAATGTGGAGTTGAGCGGAGCCGTGAAAGCGTCCGCCACACTTAAGTGGGAAGCCCCTAGTGGCAAAGCGGCTAGCAATCTCAAAGGTTACCGTGTCCATTGGCGCTTAACGACTGCTCCGCAATGGACACATTCAAGATATGTCGGCAAAGTCGCAGGATATACCTTTACCAACATGGTCGTGGATAATTATTATTTCGGCGTTTCGTCTGTTGCAAATGACGGCAGCGAGACCCCCATAGTGTTTCCGGGCGCAGCGGGGCGATTTTAAAGATTACGCACTTCCTTCGCAGGGAAACTTCGAATATAAACATTAAAATATAAAAATAATTGGGAGCCTTTATGTCCTTTGCTAAATATTTAAAAACCGTTGTCTTTATATGTGTGCCGGCTTTGCTGCTCACATCTACGCCTGTGTTTGCTAAAGACAAAAAAGATAAAAAAGACAAACCAAAATGGGATGTGTCCAACCCGCCGGGTGACAAACGCGATATTAAAATCAACACTCGTACCGGAACATGGATGAGCCTTGATGTCAGCCCGGACGGCAAAACAATCGCCTTTGATCTGCTCGGCGATATTTACACACTGCCTATAAGCGGCGGTAAAGCTACGGCCATAGCATCTGGCATGGCCTGGGAAATTCAACCACGGTTTTCGCCGGACGGCAAGCGCATTGCATTTACGTCTGACCGGGGCGGGGCCGATAATATCTGGACAATGGATGTGGACGGCTCTGATGCCGAGCAAGTAACCAAGGAAAAATTCCGTCTCCTCAACAACCCGACTTGGTCACCGGACGGGCGGTTTCTTGCAGCACGCAAGCATTTCACCACGAGCAGGTCATTAGGGACAGGCGAAATTTGGCTGTATCACACTAGCGGCGGCGCGGGTGTGAAACTTGTCAAAAAACCGGGCGAGAGCTTCCAAAAAGAACTGGGCGAACCTATGTTCGCCCCGGACGGCAAGTCCATATATTATTCCAAAAACACCACACCCGGAAACCGTTTCATTTACGCCCAAGACAGCAACACCACATTGTTCGAAATCCTAGAATACAAAATGGACACGGGCGAAATTAGCACGGCGGTCAGCGGTTACGGCGGCTCGGTGCGCCCCACACCCTCGCCTGACGGCAAAACCATGGCTTTCGTGCGCCGGGAACGGGCCCAGAGTAAATTATATTTAAAGGACATGGCCAGTGGCAAGGAACGTAAAATCTACGACCATCTGGACCAAGACATGCAAGAGACCTGGGCGGTTCACGGGGTCTATCCCAATATGGATTGGACGCCGGACGGCTCGGCGCTGATCTTTTGGGCTGGCGGCCAAATTCAACGCTATAATATACAAGACGGAACGACTTCAGCAATCCCGTTTCATGTCAAAGACACCCGCGCCGTTATCGATCCGCCGCGCCCACAAATACAAGTTTCGCCGGACACGGTCGCATCCAAAATGATAAAATTCACCCAGGTTTCCCCGGATGCAAAACGTGTGGTGTTTGAAGCCTTCGGCAAGCTTTATGTGAAATCCATGCCAAATGGCAAGCCGGTCCGTTTGACAAACTTAGATGATAATATCCGTGAATTACAGCCTGCATGGTCACGAGACGGCAAATCACTGGCCTTTATTTCCTGGCAAGACGATCAATTAGCGAGCATACATATTCGAGATATGGTGTCCGGGAATACGGTGCAA
Source organism: Alphaproteobacteria bacterium (assembly GCA_024278855.1). GTDB lineage: Bacteria > Pseudomonadota > Alphaproteobacteria > Caulobacterales > Maricaulaceae > Robiginitomaculum_A. Next base: position 7,996 of record JAJRSJ010000051.1, read on the forward strand.
ATTACAACACAGCCCGGCCATTTTAACAATCCATCTTTCTCGCCGAACGGTCAAACCATCGTGTTTGAGAAAAAATCCGGCGGTTATCTAACCTCGAATTTATGGTCAAATGCGCCGGGCCTATACAGCATACCAGCCAAGGGCGGCCAAATGCACCGCTTTAGCAAATCCGGTTCCCTGCCCCATTTCGGCGCAGACAATGACCGGATTTATTTTACCAAAAGCCGGGACAAAACCCGCTCATTGGTCAGTACCAATCTGGACGGAGAAGCGCAGCGGGTTCATGCTTCCTCCAAGCTCGCCCAAATGTTTACAATAGCCCCCAACGGCAAAAATATCGCCTTTCGCGAGAACTATAATCTGTTTGTCATGCCCGTATTGGCCGGACCACAAAATATTGCCACTGGCCCGAAAGCCAAAGCCCTGCCTGTCACCAAGACCAGTAAAGGCGGCTCGCAATACCCAAGCTGGTCAAACGGCGGCAACACCATAAATTGGAGCCTCGGACCAGTATTATACAGCGCCGATGTCGAAGATATTATCGCCAATAAAGACTTTAAACCACCCACAAAAGGCATATCTCTCAAGGTCAAGCGTAAAGCAGACCGTCCTGAAGGCCTCATTGCCATTACGGGTGCGCGCATTATCACCATGGACGGCAAAGACGGCGGGGTTATTGAAAACGGCGCCATTCTTATTGCAAACAACCGTATCAAAGCCGTTGGTAATGCGGGCGACATAACGATACCGGACACAGCCAAAATACTGGAAGCGAACGGCATGACCATTATTCCGGGCCTGATTGATGCCCACGCCCACGGCGCACAAGGTGTGAGCGGTCTGGTTCCAAATCAAAATTGGTCATCTATTGCCCATTTAGCATTTGGTGTGACGACCATACATGACCCGTCTTCACGAGCTGATCTGATCTTTGCCGCATCGGAAATGCAACGGGCCGGAATGATTTTGGCGCCCCGGATATTCTCAACTAGCGAAATTATTTACGGTGCTAAAGCCCCTGCATTTTTCGCAAAAATCGATAATTTGGAAGATGCCAAGGAACATATCTCTCGCCTCAAAGCCCAAGGTGCGCAAAGCGTCAAAAACTATAATCAACCGCGCCGGGAGCAAAGACAACAGGTTGTCACGGCCTCCCGCGATGCCAATATTGCGGTGGTTGCCGAGGGCGGCTCATTGTTTCATATGGATTTGTCCATGATAGCCGACGGCAATACCGGTATTGAGCATAACCTGCCCCAGTCCGAGCTTTATGATGATGTCATACAGTTTTATAGCCAAACCAGTGTCGGGTACACACCAACCTTGAACGTGACTTACGGCGGAATTCGCGGCGAGGCTTATTATTACCAAAAAGACGATGTCTGGAAACATCCACTCCTGTCCAAACACGTGCCGCCCCACGTGCTTCAGCCCGCCTCCGTGCGCAGACAAAAAGCCCCGGACGCAGATTACGCCGACGCTATGAGCGCGGCTACAGCCAAGAAACTTGCCGAGGCGGGTGTTCTGGTCAGCATCGGCGCCCACGGCCAGCGCGAAGGTCTGGGGTCACACTGGGAAATGTGGAGCTTTGTGCGCGGCGGTATGAGCCCCTTACAAGCCCTCACGGCCGCCACGACCGCGCCCGCTAAACATCTTGGTTATGACAAAGATATTGGTTCATTGGAAGTCGGAAAACTGGCGGACTTGGTCATTCTTGACGGTAATCCATTGGACAACATTCGCAACTCCGACAATGTCGCATTTGTCATGCTTGGCGGGCGGCTCTATGAAGCGGATACCATGAATGAAGTTCTCAGCGGAAACAGCAAACGGGTACCTTATTATTGGAAGCAATAAGGCATTCAAGCTTCCTATAAAAAACGTTACCCCTCACCTTGTTCCTCTCCCAAAAGGAGAGGAGACGGTGTAGCATGTTCCGTATTCTACTATCTGCATCAAGGAATTCTGAAAATGCTATCAATGGGAACCCGTTATCACGAAAGGTAATGTTAACGTCTCCTCTCCTTTTGGGAGAGGAACAAGGTGAGGGGTAACGGGCTTAGCGGGGGAAACTCTAACCTATTTAGGTGGGGTTAGGTGGGGTTCGAATGACCAGATTTCTAATCTCGGTCATGTCTTCCATAGCAAATAGTATGCCCTCGCGGCCAAGACCGGAATCTTTCACGCCGCCGTAGGGCATGTTGTCAACCCGGTAACTCGGCACATCGCCCACGACCACACCGCCAACATCAAGCTCGTCCCAGGCTTGTTGTATCTTGTAGAAATCCCGGGTAAAAATCCCGGCCTGTAGTCCAAATTTGCTATCATTGACCATGCGTAAAGCTTCGTCCCAATAGGTATATCTGGACAAAACCGCTACAGGCCCAAAGGCTTCCTCCACACAAATTTCTGCATCCCTTGGCACGTCCTCCATGAGCGTCGCCGCCATCATGGCACCTTGCCTAGATCCGCCGCATAAAATACTTCCCCCCGCCTTTTGCGCGTCTATCACCCATTGATGCAGACGACTAGCTTCTTTTTTTGAAATCATAGGGCCGATGAATGTGGTTTCGTCTTTTGGGTCGCCAGATATAAGCTTTGTAGTTTTGGCGACCAATAGATCGCGCATTTCTTCATATATATCAGTGTGCAGAATGATACGCTGAACCCCGATACAGCTTTGCCCGCTTTGGTAAAATGCACCAAAAATAATCCGCTCGGCCGCGTCTTCAAGATTGGTGTCTGCGTCTACAACAACGGCAGCATTTCCGCCTAGTTCCAATACTACTTTTTTCTTGCCGGATTTAGCCTTGAGCGCCCAACCAACACCCGGCGATCCCGTGAAGCTAAGCAGTTTCAAACGGTCGTCCTCGGTGAACAAATCCGCCCCACCCCGTGCACATGGCAGGATGGAAAACCCACCCAAAGGCAAATCGGTTTCCGCCAATACTTCCCCCATTATCAATGCACCGAGGGGAGTCTTGGAGGCTGGTTTCATCACGAACGGACACCCAACCGCTATGGCCGGGGCGATTTTGTGGGCCGCCAAGTTGAGCGGAAAATTGAACGGGGAAATAAACGACCACGGCCCGATGGGAACTCGTTTCCACATGCCCCTATACCCGTGGGCGCGGGCGGAAATATCCAGGGTTTGCAGCTCGCCTTTCATACGCACGGCCTCTTCTGCGGCGATCTGAAAGGTATCAATCAAGCGGTCCACCTCGCCGCGTGCATCCTTGATCGGTTTGCCCGCTTCAACACACAACGCATAGGCCAATTCGTCGTAGCGCTCTTTAAACCTAGCCACACAATGCAACAAAACCTGTTTGCGTTTATAGGCGGGCATTTTGGCCATTGGCTCGGCCGCTTTTACGGCGGCGGCTATACCTGCGTCTATGACATCCGGTCTCGCCAATGCGGCGCGGGTAGCAATAGCACCGGTATATTTATCCGTAACCGGTAAATCTTCATTGGCAAATACCGCCTTGTTGGCCAGATAATAGGGATAGGCTTTCTGTAAACGCATATTTGCTCCCTCTAAAGTGCCGCACTAAGTTTTTGAATTTGTTGATTGAGAATTTCGTCGTTCTCGGAATAATCCACCGGGCATTCAATTAAATGCACGCCTTTGGTATTCAGGCATTTCTCCAATAATGGCCCCAATTCAGCAGTTTTTTCAACCCTATACCCATTGGCGCCGTAACTTTCGGCATATTTGACGAAATCCGGATTGGTATATTCAAGTCCCCAGTCCTCAAATCCCATACTGGCCTGTTTCCAGCGGATCATGCCGTAAGAATTATCATTCAGGATCAACACGACAATATTCATATTAAGGCGAACTGCGGTTTCCATTTCCTGGGAGTTCATCATAAAGCCGCCGTCGCCGCAAATCGCCATAACTTTACGACTAGGATGCACCAAATGGGCCGCCATAGCCGACGGCAATCCCGCACCCATCGTTGCGAGCGCATTATCAAGTAGGACTGTATTGGGACGATGTGCTTTATAATTTCGGGCAAACCAGATTTTATAACCCCCATTATCCAGACATATGATCCCGTCGTCCGGCATGGCTTTGCGAATTTCGGAGACTAAATGCTGAGGATAGACCGGATAGCGCACATCATCTATACCTTGGACTTCATGGGCCGCACCGTGGGCGCGTATATCCAACATTCGGCTAAAATCCCAATGGGCCTGATTGGCAATGTCTTCACGGATACGCCAAACCCCATTGGCAATATCACCAATGACTTCAATTTGCGGGAAATATACCGGGTCAACCTCGGCGGTGTTAAAGGAAATATGAATAACTTCCGTGCCGTCCACTTCCATAAAAAACGGTGGTTTTTCAATGACATCATGGCCGACATTAATGATAAGATCAGCCGATTCAATAGCCCTATGGACAAAATCTCCGGCGCTTAAAGCCGCACACCCCATAAACAAGGGATGGCGCTCATCAACAACCCCTTTGCCGAGTTGGGTGGTGACGAACGGTATGCCGGTTTTGTCCACCAATCGCGTCAACATTTTACCTGTTAGCTTACGGTTGGCCCCGGCTCCGATGACCAAAATAGGCGATTTTGCCGCTTCGATTTTATCCACGGCGGCCCGGATAGATTTATCTTCAGGCACGGGGCGGCGCTGGGCGGAGGCCGGAATGGGGCGCTCGTCGGTTTGCTCCTCGGCAATGTCTTCGGGAAATTCCAAATGTACCGCACCGGGCTTTTCCTCCTCGGCGATGCGAAAAGCCTCGCGAATACGCGACGGAATATTGGCACTGGCCACAATTTGGTGGGTGTATTTGGTAATTGGCCCCATCATATCAACCACATCAAGGATTTGAAAACGGCCCTGTTTGGATTTCTTGACCGGCTTTTGCCCCGTGACCATCAACATAGGCATGCCGCCAAGTTGGGCATAGGCTGCCGCAGTAACCAAATTTGTCGCCCCTGGCCCCAAAGTCGCCATACAGACCCCGGTTTTGCCGGTAAACCTGCCGTATGTGGCCGCCATAAACCCGGCCGCTTGCTCATGCCTTGTGAGGATGAGTTTTATTTTTGACGACCGGGATAGACTGTCGAGCATGTCTAGGTTTTCTTCGCCGGGAATACCGAAAATATATTCGACACCCTCGGCCTCCAATGCTTCCACAAACAGATCAGATGCTTTCGCCATAATTGCCGCTTTATTTTTATTGCCATTTGGTATTTTTATTAAGCTTGTTACATAAAATGCCCCCCCGTCTATATTCGGAAACGTCTATGTTCGAAAACGTCTATATTCGAAAACGCATATTCCAAAACCCGGCGCTAGTCATGTTCGGCTTTACAGTCTATATTACCGAAATGATTTTATGGCTTTTCGGATTTGTTTTGCTCGCGGCCTTGTTGGCCCTTGCCGTGATTGATTTTAAAACCATGCTGTTGCCAAATGTGTTGACACTCCCCCTACTGGCCGCAGGCTTGTTATTCGCCGAATGGCAGAATGTCTTTCTAGCGGCAGTTATTGGCGCCGTTACAGGATATGTTGGCCTGGTCGCACTGGAGCTTGCCTATAAACGGCTTCGAGGTGTAGACGGGCTTGGGCGCGGGGATGCAAAATTGCTTGCGGCCGGCGGGGCCTGGTGCGGCTGGTACGGCTTGTCGTTTATTTTGCTGATCGCCAGTTTGTCCGGCTTGCTCCACGCCTTGATGCTCAGTAGATCAGGAAGCGCCAAAGGCCAAAAACTACCGTTTGGCCCCCATTTAGCGCTTGGGATTTTTCTAACATGGTTAGCGCTCTTCATCTTGCGCTAGCGGCACACATAAACCCCGTTTACCGGAAGGATTTCTTGCCAACCGTCTAATTTTTTTGTCGAAATCGTACCGCCGGATATACGCCGGCCGCCTTCAATCATGGTTCCGAACGCAGCTTTAAGGTCAATGCTTTCATAACCGCCGCCTTGATAACTCAACTCAAGTTTGGTTTTTAACTCCAGATTTGAAGTATCCTGTTCCGTTTCAATAATAATTTCAGTGCCTTGGTCGAAAAACTTGGCCTGTGACCGGCCTTGTTTTTGAAAAAACACGAATGAGCGCGGCGAGGTATCACGCCAAATAAATACGCCGCACGCACCAGTATCCAATTCCTGGGCGGATAAACCATCGATTTGCGCATTTACACTTAAATTTTTCTCTGCCCCGTGCGGTGTTACACTGGCACATCCAAAAATGAACATTATAGACAGGAGATACAAAAACCGCATTATTCTTCCCTCAAGACGAATGTCACTTGCGCCCTGACACTAGCGTCATCATTTCGGTTAAGCTGGGCGCGCGCCAACTTGATATTATAGCCTTTAGTCAAATCATCAACCCAGGCATAAAAAGCGGGGCTTCTGGCGTTTTCCAACCATAATGTCAGCTCATTATTTGCGCCGGGTTGGCGGCGCGAAATGGTCAGGCCGTGTTCCTTGGCAATGCGTGTAATGGTGGTTTGAAAATTAGTCGGCGCCAATAAGGTGATCTCCAACTCATTACTATCCGCAGATTGTGCCTGCAAAATCAAATACCCCTTTTGCATGATTTTCAAGTCAAGTTCCGCCTGCTCCAAGGCCCGCTCTTGGGCTTTGGGCCAGTTCACCAATGGTTTATATGCAAATTGCCACAGCAAAAATATACCGAGTAAAACCGATGCAATGGTCAGTAAAATCTTTTCGCGGCTATTTCTATTTTCCCATAATTTAATCATTGTCCAAGCCTCAATATGGCATCACCGTTCAAGCCGCTTCCGGTTTGGCGCGTGCCGCTTTCCGTGAATAGCCCGCCGTTTGCGGCAACGGCCTGTTTCAAAGCCTCAACATCATCAAAGCCAGAATAGCGAATGGACAGGTTTAGTTGCTGGCGTGATGCGTCATACCGCAAGGAAGCCACTTCAACACCCGCAATTTTTTGGGCGCTGGCCATAAGTAACGCGGATAGGCGGATAAAGGCTTGCTTATTTGCAGTTTTCATCTCGGTTTGCGCCCGAATAACATCCAAAACTGGTTTCTTAGGCACGGGTTTGTCCGGAAAAATTTGCGTATATATTTCGCCCATTTGTGCTTGCAAGTCTTGGGTTTTACGCAAGGTGTTAAAGCCTTGGAAAACATTGGCTCCTATAAATACGGCGGCAATACAAACGACAAGCACCAGACTGCGTTTAAATTTGTCCACACCCATTTTGCTGCGCTTGGCGAAAATACCCTGCCGTAAATTAATGGGTGAATGGCCGCCTTGGATGGCCGTATTTATTTTTTGTAAAAAGCCTGCGCCGTCAATGGGCGGCGGTAGATTTTGTCCCCCGTCCAAGACGGTATCGGCAAGGTTTATGTCTACGGCAAAACCCAAACCATTTCCAGTCCTTTGCACAATCCGGTCTTCATAGGAAAAGCTGCCCGCCGCCGAAAAACTATCATAATCAGCGCAGATAATATCCGCACGCAAACCATGCTTGCCCAGTGCGTCAATCGTATCTTCCATAACATGATGGGCCACAACCGCCAACCTGTTGCTATTTGCGTCCAAGGCAATATGGCAACTTTCAAGGGGCGCGCCAAGTTCGTCCTCTATGCTAAATCCGGCGGCTTGACGTTTTTGTTTGTCGCTAAGCTTACCCAATGTGTGTAGTTTGATCACTACTTTTTGGCCCGGAAGCACCACAATAAGTTGATTGAAATTCAGGGATTTCAACTCCGACTTTTGCGCGTCCGTTTCGGCCAAACCTGCCTGTCCTAATTGTCTGGCTTGTCCAACTTGCGTAAGCGGCGACAAAGCCCATTGCCACGGAGATGTTTTGGTCAAGCCAAATATTATTATCAAACCCGCCATGATCAATATGCCTCGCGGCGGGACAATAATGCAGCCCCGGCTTCGCCGCTCAAACTAAAACTGGCCCGCTGGCGGCGGGTTTGCATATCCATGCGCACGATAATTTCAATATTGACCAAATCAGTTTCTACAGCAGCCATATCTTGCCCGGCACCTTTCAATTCTAAAGCTTTGACAACTGGTATTGCCCAAACGGCTTGGGGGCTTTCATAGCCCCCCAAAGGCCTTTGCGCAATCACTGCTTGGGCTACCATTGCGGCTTCTTCATCTTCGCCGCCTTCGCGGGCCAATAAAATCGCTAATAACGGCCATTGTTCCTTGTGTAAGGAATTGAGATTGATTTTATTGCCCTTTTTATTGTTCACGGCGCATAAAAATGGCTGTAAGCGCACATAAATATCTTCTGTGACACCTTCGATAGCCCGAAGTTCGGTAATGTCTATCATCAAAGTATTGGCGGCGTGATAAGGTGGCTTTTTGTTGGTATAGGTTAAGTCTTCAGCCCCGCCCGGTTCGGGAATAACATCCCCGTCAATCCAATCCGTAATACTGGCGGCAAGGTTTTCAGCTTGCACTGTGTCAAATTTTAAAAACGCCAATAATTTAGTCAATTGCAGGCGGGTGATTTTTTTGGTTTTATCATTGGCTAACTGGTTGACATTAAAACAGTTCCGTCCGTCTGAAATACGTAAATACATGTCACCGCTCTCTGCATCCTGATCTTCTCCACCTTCTCCAAGCGGAAATACGATCGGGTCACGGGCTAAAACAATCTGCGCCAAGCCTGTTTGATTATCCGCGCCATTGGTTTGCAGCCAGTTTTTTGAAAACTCTTCCGCGCCGCGCAGATACCAATCAAGTTGTTCCGCAACTTGGACGCCAGCCGCACGCTTCACCGCAAAGCGGATATCGTCCATGATCGCCACGGCCAAAGCCGCCATGACCGTCATCAAAAGCAAAGTCGTCAACAACACCGCCCCGCGCTCATTTTTGCGGGATTTAATTTGCCCGCCCGCACTCATTGATCAGCCCCCACACGGAATATTTGCCGTACCCGCTTGCCGTCCGTAAATTCCAGTTCAAGCGAAGCCAATTTGGGCAAAGTTGTCACCCCGTCCGGGGGGACACCGCTCAACCAATTATCCACCCAATTTTCACCATCGTAAAACCCCAGCGTGACACCTTCAACACCGTCCAGTAAAATTTGCTCTAGCACGGGCGTGGCTGAGGCAGGGTTAAACCGGGCTTTGACCTGGCGCACAAGTGTTTTGTCTTTCAGCACATATTCAACCGCCTGCAAACCACTACGCCGCTCTATACCGCCAGGGTTCTCCCATCCGGTGCGCGACAAGGATAAAAACCGCTCATCGCCAAATGACCCGCCAACAAAAAATGCCAATTCTATTTGTCCAAAGGCATCGGTTTTAGGCACAAGCACGGTATTGGCAAAATCCGCTTTCAGCAAAATTCGTAAAATGGCCCGTTGGCGCAGGGCGTCGCTTTTACTGGCCATCATGTCTTTGGAGCCAAGCACAGATGTCAACACCATCAGGGATGCTGCGGATAGGATAGAAAAAATAAACAGGGCGACCAACACCTCCACCAGAGTAAAACCTGCCGTTTTATTTACTGTGGACCTCATTGCGCAGGCCCAGAGCGCAGGCTTGGTTTACGTGTCGTAAATGCCGTTCGCGTGATTAAAATTTGCTCGGATGTATTTTCGCGCACGGTAATGGTAAGTTTGAAACACCCCGCAGTGCCCGTATCTTCATTCTGAATGCGCCAGTTCCAGTCACGCCCCGCCATTTCAACGCTATCTTGCTCTACCCCTACGCGCAATGGTTCGGGCCTGTTCAACGCCAACAGCAGTTGGTTATCGGCTATAATCCCGGCAAATTGCTTTTGCTCCAATACATTTACGGCTCTTATATTTTCACTGCCCGCATGCATCAAACCCAAAATAGCGGTGGAAAATATAAGCAATGACGCCAACACTTCGATCAGGGTGAAACCGGCCTGTTTGGTTTTGTGTATCTGCATCATTTTTGCGGCTCCGCATTTATTTTGCCGTCGCCGCTGCCGCTCACCAGATAAGTTGATGTACCGCTTTGCAGTTTAAGTTCAAACGGCGTGCCAAGCCCGGTCGTATCAAAACGAATAACCGGCACGCCGGATTTCTCTGCCGCTTCCAGATTTATCTTGGCGGCGTTTTGTGTTAGCTCCAAAAAAGGTTTACTGTCCAAAGCAAATGAAAATACGTCCACTGTCTCCCATATATCGTCGTTATAGCGGACAATTTCATACCCGTCCTCTTGCAATATAACGCCAATAGATTGCTGCCCAACCAGAGCGCTTTGCGCCGCCAAACCCATACGGGCAGCAAACAATTCACCTTCCGCCTGTAGCGGGTCTTTTGCTTTGGGCATGTTCATAACCACAGCGCCTGCCATCATGCCGATAATAAACAGTACCGCCAAAACCTCGACCAGGGTGAAGCCTGATTGCCTCGCTTTAATTCTGCCAGCTTGTGATATCGGCATCATTGCCCTCACCACCTTCCTCGCCGTCGGCGCCATATGACCATATGTCATAACGACCGTTTTCGCCCGGATAAGCATACAAATAAGGATTTCCCCAAGGGTCGTCCGGCAGGACTTCAATATAACCTTCGGGCCGGCCGCGGGCATCACTACCGGATTGTCCCTTGAGCAAATCCTCTAGATTTTCAGGGTATGAATTGGTATCAAGATTGTAATATTCAATCGCTTGCCCAAGCCTGCTTATATCGATCCGGGCTTTTTCGCCCTTGGCTTTGCTCATCATAGGCAGGACATTTATGACCACAATCGTAGCCAACATCCCGATAATCACCATCGTCACCATAACTTCAACCAGCGTAAACCCGTCTTGTTTGGTTTTCTTTTCCTCGCGCATGTTTTCATTCATGGGGCAGGCTCCTAAAAAGCTAATGTGTTCAGCCGTAAAATCGGCAAAAATATGGCGGCGACGATCAACATAACCACACCACCAAGGAAAATTATTATTGCAGGTTCCAACAAGTTTAGCACAATAGTGGTCGCACTATCAAACTCGCTTTCCAAATATTCTGCGGCTATGGCAAACATGCCGCCAAGATCACCGCCCTGCTCGCCGCTCGCCACCATATGGATCATCAACGGCGGAAACACCGGGTTTCGTTTCAGCGCCGCGCCAACGGAACTCCCCGTACGCACATCTTCAATAACTTGTTGGCTCGCCTCATACATGACTTGATTTTTCAGCGTATTTTTAGCCGTATCCATAGCCGATAATATTGGCGTGCCACTGTCCAGAAGTCCCGCCATCGTGCGCGCAAACCGGGCCGCATTCATATCGCGCGACAGCCCGCCAATAAAGGGTAGTTTCAAAATAGCCCGGTCAAACAAGAGCCGAAAACGGCGGATTTTTTTCACTTGCCCAAGCGCCACAAACGCCAATATCAAGGCGAGCAATAGCCACAATCCATAAGCCTGTAACCACTGGGAAAACCCGATAGTCATTTGGGTGAGGCGCGGCAATTCTTGGCCAAAACTGTCAAATTGGCGCACCACTTTGGGGACAACCATAACCATCAATATCGTGATAACTCCAAGGGCGACCACACTTAACACTATAGGGTAAATTGTTGCGCCCATAACTTTGCGGCGGACTTTTTGCGCCGCTTCCAAATCCCCGGCCAACCGGCCAAGCACCGCGCCCAATTGCCCGGAATTTTCACCTGCCGCCACCATTGAGCAATACAGGGGCGAATAGGTTTTGTCCCGCGACATGGCTTGGGACAGCCGCCGCCCTTCCAATATTTGCCGGCGTACATCCAATAATGAGCGGCGTATGGGCGATGTCTCAAACTGTAAAGCCGTGACTTTTAGGGCGTCGGCCACAGGTGTACCTGAACCGATGAGTATGGCCAATTGCCGTGTTGCCTGGGTCAGTATTTTATTTTTAACTTTGCCGGTTTTTTCCCGCGTTTTTTTCTCGGTCACTTGCTCGGCGGCGGCGTGCATGTCTATGGGGGTGAGATCACGGGCGCGTAAATCGCGCCGCGCCGCCCGCGCCGATATGGCCATGACCGTACCCCGGCTTTGTTTGCCGTTTTTATCGACGGCCTTGTAATCAAAGGCCTGCATTACCTAGCCCCGGTGTTACGGCATACCCGTAACACATCTTCAGCGCTAGCCATGCCTACTGCTACATGGCGGGCGCCGCTTTCCAGCAAAGTATCCGCATGTTCAAACGCATAGGTGCTCATGTCTTGTTCGCGCGCCCCGTCGTGGATCATGGCCCGTATGTCGTCGTCCATAACCACCATTTCGTACAGACCAACACGCCCGGTATAGCCAATGCCGTGACAAGCCTCACAGCCTTTTGGCCGGAAAAATTTATGCTTCCCTGTTAACCCCAAAAGCCGCAACTCGGTTTCGCCCGGCGTATAAGAGCTCTTACATTCACCGCACAAACGCCGCACCAGTCTTTGGGCGACAATTGCCGTCACGGTGGAAGCCAGCAAGAACCGCTCTACCCCCATATCGCGCAGGCGGGTAATGGCAGCTACGGCGGAATTGGTATGCACGGTCGATAGCACCAAATGCCCGGTCAGGCTAGCCTGTACCGCGATTTCGGCGGTTTCAGGGTCGCGGATTTCCCCAACCATGACTACATCCGGGTCTTGGCGCAATATGGCCCTAAGCCCGGCTGCAAATGTCATGCCGACTTTATTATTAACCTGGGTCTGGCCGATGCCGTCCAGAGCGTATTCTATGGGGTCTTCCACGGTTAGAATATTACGCGAGGTTTCGTTGAGCATGGTCAGGCCAGCATAAAGTGTCGTGGTCTTGCCTGAACCCGTCGGGCCGGTCACTAATATAATCCCGTTGGGGGTCGCCAACGCATTTGTGAAAGCCTCGGTCATGTCTTTGGTCATGCCAAGCTCGGCCACGCCAAATAATGCTTGTTCCTTGTTGAGCAAACGCAGCACGGCTCGTTCGCCGTATTTGGACGGTAATGTCGACACCCGCACATCAATAGCTTGCGCACCCAGAGTGAGCGAAAATCGCCCGTCTTGCGGCACACGTTTTTTGGCAATATCGAGCCTGGCCATAACCTTGATCCGCGACACCAAAACCCCGGCCAGATTAGCTGATAGCGATAAAATTTCCCGCAACGTCCCGTCGACACGAAACCTGACCGATAGTCTGCTTTCGTGGGGCTCAATATGGATATCGGAAGCCCTGAGTTTAATGGCTTCTTGAATAAGGCCGTTAATCATGCGAATAACCGGCGCATCATCATCACTGTCCAGTAAATCCTCGGTTTCGGGTATGTCTTCGGCTAATGAGTATAAATTACCTTCCTCGGTGATCGCATCGGCGGAACTGGCCAGACCTTCGCTCGCATAGGCGGCGGACAGGGATTTATCAAATTCCCCGTGGCTTAGGTTTTGCAAATCTATCGGCACATCAAGCACACGTCTGGCTTCGAGAATAGCTTCGCGGCTCACGCCGGGCCGGACACCGAGTTTTATTGGCTTATTGGTTGGTTTATTGGTTGGTTTATTGGCCGGATTGCTCGATTCCAGTACAACAATCCCCCACTCTTTGGCGAACCCATAAGCAAGACTATGAGGGGCAACATCCATATCTATCCCTTATTTATCCGTGATACCCAAATCGCGCAAAGCATCATCGATTAGCGATGAACCTTCACCGTTTTTGAGTATTTCTTCGCGCCGGATTAAATCTAGTTTTTGTTGGGTCAAAGGCACGGCGTCGTCCCCGTCTCGCAGGATTGACGCTCGGATAAACACCATCAAATTGGTACGCTTTCGAGATGTGGTTTTTGTTTTGAACAAATTACCAACAACCGGAAGATCGCCGAGAAAAGGCACTTGCGAGCGAAACAATTGTTCATCGTCTTGCATCAAACCGCCCAGCACAATAATCTCGCCGTCGTCCGCCAAAACAGTCGTGGATATTTCCCGCTTATTGGTCACCAGATCTGACGCGATTAGCGAAGCATCCGGAGATATGCTGGAAACCTCTTGCCTGATTTCAAGGCGAATCACATCACCTTGGTTGATTTGCGGTAAAACCTCTAGCTTAATGCCGATCTCTTCGCGGTTAATGGTGCGAAACGGGTTGTTGTTGTTATTGCCCAAAGTCTCGCCGCTCGTAAACGGCACTTCCTGGCCTAGCAGAAATGTCGCCGGAACATTGTCCAATGTGGTCACGAACGGGGTCGAGAGTACATTTGAATCCGTATCGTTTTTCACCGCGTTTAAAATCGCACCAAACAAACCATCAGTTCCGCTACTGGCAAAACCAACAGTCCCTCCTTGCAAACCAAGTAATGAGTTTACCGCCGCATCTTGCAGACCAGCAGACGCACCGCCCAATACAGTGTCGCCAGCAAGCGCGCCTGTGATTGCTAATAAATTAGGCGCGGAGCGGGAAAAATTAGTCGACATAAATGGCAAGGCACTATTTTCAGTGCCGGACAATACGAACTGTACACCCAGATCTTGGGCGGCGGTGTCTGAAATCTCGACAATAATCGCTTCGACCAAGACTTGCGGTCTGCGTACATCTAGGCGGCGGATGACCGATTCCAAAGCTTCCTGGGTTTTCGGGTTGGCGCTTATAATCAGGCTATTGCTACCCGGCTCATGGGCGACACTGGGCTTTTGCGCGTTTTTGACCTTATCTTCAAAGGTCGGCAGACTTTTCTCCAAAACCACGAGCAAGTCTTCACCGTTGGCAAAACGTAGCGGAATGACACTGACTTTGCCGCGCTGCAAAACACTATCTTTGTCCATGTTCAAGATCATAGCTTTAAGATGGGCCACAGCCGCGTAATCGCCGCGCAGCACCAGAGTATTGGTCGCTTCGATGGCAACGGCTTTCACGGTCTCGCCGACCACAATATTGTTGCGGATTTGCGGCTTACCAGTACCCATCAGTTCGCGCACGGCATCTTTGGCATCGCGCGCGCTAATATTGCGCAGAGCAATGGTTTCAATGGTCGCCTTGTCCACATCCATAGCTGCGATAATTTTGCGGGCCTTGACCAGGTTTTCCGGATAGTCAGTGATGACCAACACCCGCCCGCCCGGCGTCGAAGTCAAGCGGCCTTGAGAGTGCATTAACGGCTTGATCAATTTAGCGGCGTTAGAAGCATCACCATGTTTTAATTGCAAAATTTCCGTGACAAATACGCCCACATCCCTACGGCCGGCGCGAATAGATGCATCTTGGGCTGCACCTTGAATTAACGTTACACGGTACGCGCCGCTGGACGTAGGGACAGCCGTAAACCCGCGCACGCGCAGCACATCCATGAACACGGAGAACACTTCCGATTTACTTAATTTGGCTTGGGAGGTAACGGTAACAGACCCTGTTACACGCGGGTCAACAATGAAAGTTTTACCCGTTAGCATAGATATATCTTCAATAAAGGCCCGAATTTCCGCTTCTTTGAGATTGATGACATGTTCCTGTGCGCGCACAGACGGGCTTGCGCCTATGACCAATGCCGTAAGCAGACACACTACAACCCTGGGAAACCGCGCATACTGAACCGTCCATTTACCCAAAACATTCATTTTTTTCACTGTAAATTCACCTCTATTGTCATGGGCATATCGTTCCTGATAATCTGGATACTGGCATATCGGGCCTGCTTTAAGTTCTTCATCAAAGCCGGAAGATTGACCTGACTTTGTGTCAAGCTCTCGCCGTTTATTGCTGTTATCATATCCCGGGATTGCAAGCCATATTTTTCTAGTGCGCCGCCGCGCCGGGCTCTGACCCTGTAACCGATAACATTTCGTCCTTCCCTGTGGGGGTAGAAACGCACATCATTGATCAAATCCGCAGCTTTGAAGGACAGGGTTGTCGCCGCAAATACCAGTGCAGACTCCAATTGCTCGTCTTGCGTTTTGCCCTGTCTGGACAAGCGTTCCAACACCCCGTTTCTATCCAGAATAACATAATCTATTTCAACCTGCTTGAGCGTCACGCCCGGGATGATTTCATCGCCGAGAAAATAGCTAGCCTGTTTATTGTCTGGTGTCTGGATGATTGCGCTTGAACTGTCCCCACCAATATCGGCGCGCATGCCAAATACTTTTAAATCCAGTGTGGTCTCGGGTGCGGATATGGCCATCGGCCCAGTCGCCACAGGCATATCTCTATGAAATGGATCAAATGTGCGCAGGACAGCGCTATTGATGGACTTTATTTGGCTAACATCAAGGTTTAAGGTATTTTGTCCAGTCGCAGGAATAACCACGCGCTTGCTGGCCAAGCCCGGCAAAATGACATTCGCCAACACCAAAAGCAAAACTGCCAGTAAAGCCAACTCTAAAACCAGTACGGGTTTTAGTTTCGCCGTGTTAAATTTTACAGCCATTCAGCCTGTCCTTTTTATGGAAACCTCACTTATAATGACGTTCACATCACCTGTTTTATGTATGCCTATTTTAAGACTTAGCACAATTAAGGCCGCTCATACATATTATATGACAGATATGTTGGCCTGCACGCAAGCACTAAGACCAAGGTTAAGAAATGGTAAGACAAGCATAAAGATCAGAACTATGACCAATCCACACCCATAACGGCCTTGGTTTCCAGATAATCCTCAAAACCCTCCTTTGACCATTCGCGGCCATTGCCCGAGCGTTTATAGCCGCCAAACGGCACATTGATATCGGTTAATGCGCCGTTAACATGGATCATGCCGGCATTAATTTTTGCGGCCAATTCACAAATTCTGTCTTGATCTGCACCGGAAATATAACCCGAAAGCCCGTACAGCGTATCATTGGCGATGGTGATTGCATCATCTTCGTTTTCGTAAGCCAAGATACACAATACCGGGCCGAAAATTTCCTCTCGCGCTATGGTCATATTATTGCCGACATTGCCGAACACGGTCGGGCGCACATAAAACCCCCGGTTTAAATGCTCAGGCCGCCCAAGCCCGCCAGCCGCCAAAGTCGCGCCTGCTTTTATGCCCTTTTCGATCAGGCTTTGAATACGGTCGTATTGCACTTTAGATACCACTGGCCCCATTTGCATACCGTCATTATTTGGATTATCAACCTGCACTGCATCGGCAATTTTTGCCGCCGCGTCCATAGCCGCGCCCATGCGGTGCTTTGGCACCAACATACGCGACGGTGCGTTGCAATTTTGGCCGGTGTTCATAGTCATGGACTTCATTCCGCCCGCCACGGCTTTGGCAAAGCCTTCGTCGTCCAGATCGTCCAAAATGATATTGGGTGATTTGCCGCCCAATTCCTGTGTGACCCGTTTAACCGTTTCCGCCGCAGCTTGCGCCACCATCACCCCCGCCCGGGTCGAGCCTGTAAACGACACCATATCAATGTCGGCGTGGGCCGCAATAGCCGCGCCGACCCCCGGCCCGTCGCCGTGTACCATATTGACGACGCCGGCAGGAACCCCGGCCTCATGAAGTATTTCCATTAAAATATCAGCACTTAGCGGCGAAACCTCACTTGGTTTCCACACCACTGTACAGCCCGCAGCCAATGCCGGAGCCAATTTACAGGCGATTTGGTTGATCGGCCAATTCCACGGTGTAATAAAACCACAAACCCCGATAGGCTCTTTGAAAATACGTGTAGCGCCGCGCTGTTCCTCAAATTCATAAGCCTCAAGCGTTTTGACCGCCGTGATCAAATGGCCAAGCCCGGAACCGGCCTGCCCACTGCCCGCCAACCATTTCGGCGCCCCCATTTCGGTCGTGATCGCTTCGGCAATGTCGCCCATGCGGGTTTTATAGACGGCAATGATTTTACCCAAAAGCTCTAGCCGCTCTTCCCGACTGGTTTGCGAAAATGTCTCGAACGCCTTGCGCGCCGCCGCGACAGCCATATCAGCATCAGCCTCGGAGCCTAGCGTCAATGATGCGCACGGCTCTTCTGTGGCCGGATTGATGACATCAACAGCGCGGCCTCCATCTGCCGCTACCCATTTCCCGTCAATGTAAAATCTATCTAAAATTTTCATAGCATTTTCCTTTGTCTCTATGCCTAAAGTGTGCCGTTTATAAGCTTCATAATACCCGAAAAATCAAGATCATCTTTCCCGGACGCTTCCATCAAAGCATAAAGGGCTTCAGCTTGTGCGCCCAAAGGCGTAGCGGCTTTAGCAGCACTGGCCGCTTCCCCTGCCAGGCGCAAATCCTTGAGCATCATGGCGGCGGAGAACCCTGCTTTATAGTCATTATTGGACGGGGCGTTCGCAACAGGGCCGGGCGCGGGGCAATAGCTGGTCATTGACCAATTTTGGCCGGACGCCGTGGAGGAAATATCGTAAAATGTCTGGGCGTCGAGGCCAAGTTTTTCCGCCAAAGCAAAAGCTTCACATGTGCCGATCATATGAATGCCGAGCAGCATATTATTGCACACCTTGGCCACCTGCCCATTGCCTGCCGCGCCCGCATGAAAAATGTTCTTGCCCATATGTGCAAGATAAGTTTTCGCTTTACTAAAAGCCGGTTTTGTGCCGCCGACCATAAAGGTCAGCGTCCCTGCCGCCGCTGCCGCAACGCCGCCGGACACGGGCGCATCTACCATATCGTGGCCTTTGGCCTGCGCCGCATCAATGACGGCCCGGGCGCTGTCAATATCAATGGTCGAGCAGTCAATCAGCAAAGCACCTGATTGGATGTTTTCTATAATACCATCCGACCCCAAATAGATCCCGCACACATGACCGCCGGCTGGTAACATGGTGATGACAACTTCCGCGTCTTTGAGAGCGTCCAGTGTCGAGCTTGCGGCAACACACCCTGCGAGGGCGGCTTTGTTGACCGCATCTTGCGACAAATCAAAGGCTCTGACCCCATGCCCGGCCCGCGCAAGATTAGCCGCCATGCCGCCGCCCATATTTCCAAGGCCGATAAATGCAATTATGGTCATGATTTGCTCCTGAGTACCCAGTCTATATTCTGTGTCTATACTATCTGCGGATCTACACTTTCGCAATCATTGAAGTTAACTACACCCAGATTATTTTTGTATATTTTGACATTGCCGCCATTCTTGTTAAAGAAATGCAAGCTAGAGGAAACTGCTATATGCGCAATATTTTTTTCATTTCGGCAAGTTTGATTATATCAGGCATCATATTGCTAACAACCGCCCAGAATGTTCAGGCCCAAAACACTCAAGGCCAGAATGCTCAAGGCCAAAATGTTGATGCGGCGCAGATAGAAGAATTGACGCGCAATGGGAAAGCTGGGGACGCGGACGCTCAATATAATTTGGCCAAGGCTTATGATTTTGGTGACGGGGTGAAAATCAATGATATTGAAGCGGTAAAATGGTATAAACTAGCCGCAGAACAGGGTCACAGCGCGGCTATGAATAATCTCGGCGCCATGTATGAAGACGGTGAAGGTACGCAAAAAAACCTAGCCCTAGCCTTCAAATGGTATCAACGCGCTGCGGATAAAGGACAACGGAGTGCCCAGCATAATCTCGGCTATTTTTATGAGAATGCAATGGGCGTAGAAGAAGACTTGGAAAAAGCCATAGAGTATTATACGCGCGCGGCGGCGCAAAAACACTCAGGCGCCCAGTTCAGACTAGGCTATATTTATGATATGGGCGAGCAAGTTAAAGAGGACAATGTAAAAGCGGTTGAGCTGTACCGCGCCGCCGCCTTGCAAGGCCATTCCGTGGCCCAAAACAATTTGGGGCTCATGTATGAAGCGGGTGAGGGCATTGAAAAAGATTTGGGTAAAGCAAAAGAATGGTATCAACGTTCAGCAGATCAAGACTATAAACTTGGCCAATACAACCTCGGTACATTGTATGAATTCGGCAATGGTGTTGAAAAAAATATTTCGAAGGCTATGAAATATTACAAATTATCAGCCGAACAAGACCACGCAAACTCACAGTTCAGGCTTGGATATTTGTTTGATGTGGGCCAAGATATCGAAGAAGACAACGCAAAAGCCCTGGAATGGTATAAAAAAGCCGCTGAGTTGGACGACGCAGATGCCGCTTTTAATTTGGGCATTATGTATGATGAAGCTGACGGCGTAAAAGAAGACAATGAAACGGCGGTTAAATATTACGAAAAAGCCGCAAAACTCGGTTCGCCTGATGCCCAAAACAATCTGGGCTATATGTATTTATACGGGGAAGGTATAAAAAGAGATGTGTTTCAGGCCTATGTCTGGTTTCTGGTTTCCTATGAACAAGGCAATGAAATTACCAAACAAAATTTGAAAATTGCCAAGCTTCTACTTTCGCGCAAGAAAGAAAAGCAAGCAGAAAAACTGGCAGACATATGCATCAAATTCGATTACCAAAGATGCGACAAATAAATAGCTTTAATCCAGAAATTCAAGCTCGGAGGTTACAGGCGTAAAGGCTCGGCGTACATCCTCAAGCTCAACATCATCAACGCTCGCCGCCTCCCATTTCGGGTTTCGGTCTTTGTCGATGACGGCGGCGCGCACGCCTTCAAAAAAATCTGGTATGTGCATGAAGTTTAAGGATAAATCCAGTTCTTGGCGCATGGCTTCGCGAAAATCAAACCCGGCCCCGCGCCGCAAAGCCTCAAAGCTGATATAAAGCGCGAGGGGAGATTTACTGGTGAGCAAAGAGAGTTGTTTCGCCGCCCATTCTCCGTTGTCGAGCTTAAGGGCTGCAAAGATTTCCGGCAATGTGTCTTTACCGAATGCGGAAATTGCTTCGGGTAAAACTGGTGGTGTCCCCGGCATTTTGACAAAATGTTTAATCACATCCATGACCGGGCCGTCTAACCCGTCCAAATTTGCCTTGCCGAGCGCGGTTTTAAATGCTGCATGTTGGTCACTGGGGATATAGACATTGGCGATCCCGAACGCACATGTCTGCGCGGTTTTCAGCCGCGCACCCGTCAGGCCAAGCCAGTTACCCACGGCGCGTCCTAGTCGCGGCAGAAAATACGTCCCGCCCACATCGGGAAAATAGCCAATCCCGGTTTCCGGCATGGCAAACAATGTGTTGTCCCCCGCCACACGTAACCGCCCATGCACAGACAAGCCAACACCGCCGCCCATGACGATCCCGTCAATCATGGAAATATAAGGTTTTTTATAGCGGTGGATTAAATCATTAAGCGCGTATTCCGTGCGCCAAAATTCCTCGGCCCGCCCGTCTCCGGCTTTGCCGCTATCATGGAGCATGATAACATCGCCGCCCGCACAAAAAGCCCGATCTCCCGCCCCTTCAACTAGCACCGCGCCAATACGCGGATCATCCCGCCATGCCAACATGATTTTGGTCATGGCTTTGCACATATCGGTGGTAAGTGCGTTTAAAGCTTTGGGGCGGTTCAGGGTAATAACGCCCAGATTGCCGAAAACTTCAAATTTGATTTGGCCAGTCATATTGTTATCCTCGCAAATATCCCCTCGTTCCGCTCACCCCTGTGCATACAGGGGTCCATCACTGCGCTATCGGTTCTTATCCGCAAACTATGGTAATGTATACCTGCTCCCCGGCCTTCGCCGAGGTGAGCGGAGACAGGTATGAGCGGAGGTAGGGGGGTTAAATTATCCATCACCTGAGCAAACTCCGCGCTATAATCACCCGCATAATCTCGTTGGTGCCCTCTAAAATCTGATGCACACGTAAATCCCGCACAATGCGTTCTATGCCGTAATCAGCCAGATAGCCGTAGCCGCCGTGCAGTTGCAGAGCATCATTGGCGATCTTGCTCCCGGCGTCCGTGGCAAAGCGTTTGGCCATGGCGCAGGCGGATGATTTATTCGGGTCGCTTTTGTCGATCATATCCCCGGCCCGGTAGATCATCAAGCGAGCCGCGTCCAGTTCCGTGGCCATGTCGGCCAGTTTAAACTGGGTGTTTTGAAAGGCGGAAATTGCCTTGCCAAATTGTTGGCGTTCGCCTGTGTACTGTATGGCCGCGTCCAGTGCCGCCCCTGCGCCGCCCAAGCTACAAGCACCGATATTGACCCGCCCGCCGTCTAGCCCGGCCATGGCGAACTTAAACCCGTCGCCTTCCGCACCAATAAGATTAGCTACCGGAATACGGCAATCTTCCAAAATCACTTGCGCCGTAGGTTGAGCATTCCAACCCATCTTTTTTTCTTGAGCGCCAAAACTAAGACCCGGCGTACCGTCCTCAACCAAAAACGCGCTGATGGATTTCTCGCCAGTTTTGGCCATGATAAGATAGACATCCGAAAACCCGGCCCCTGAAATAAACGCCTTGGTGCCGTTTAATATATAATGATTTCCGTCTTTTACGGCCTTGGCCTTAAGACTGGCCGCATCGGATCCACTACCCGGTTCGGTCAAACAATATGAGCCGATCATTTTCATTGCGGCCAGCTTGGGCACAAACCGCGCCCGGAGTTCATCATCCCCAAATGCATCGACCATCCATGTAACCATATTATGGATAGACAAAAACGCCGCCGTAGACACACAGCCGCGCGACAATTGCTCAAAAATCAAAGCCGCATCCAGCCGCCCCATTTCCGAACCACCGTGCTCGGCCTTGGTATATATCGCCGCAAACCCAAGCCCCGCCGCCTTTTCAAGCACGCCGCGAGACATGGACTTCTCCGCATCCCACCGCTGCGCATAAGGCGCAAGCTCGCTGTCCGAAAACTGCCGCGCCATATCGCGGATCATGACTTGTTCTTCTGTGAGGGAGAAATCCATTATTTACTACCTTGCCAAAACCTATAATTTCCGCTCACCCCGTCGTAGGACGGGGCCCATCTACCTAACTTCACCGTGGGTCCCGTTCTGCAACGGGATGAGCTTGGTGTGAGGCTAGCTTCCACAGATACTCCTAAAAAGTCGGAATAACAAACGCGCTATCCTCGGATAACTCATCGCTTTCCAGCCAGCGTGGGGTGACCGTGTTGGTCTTGGTGTAAAACCGCAAGCCCTCCATGCCGTATTGGTTTATGTCGCCAAACGCTGAACGTTTCCAGCCGCCGAAGCTGTGATAACTTACGGGGACGGGGATGGGGACATTGATGCCGACCATGCCTACCTCTACCCGGTCAGCGAATTCGCGGGCGGCACGGCCATTGGCCGTGTAGATGGCAACACCATTGCCGTATTGATGTTCATTAGGCAGCTTCAAAGCTTGTTCAAATGTGGCGGCGCGGACAATTTGCAACACTGGCCCAAATATTTCTTCCTTGTAAGTGGTCATATCGGCGGTAACATTATCAAACAATGTTGGCCCCATGAAAAATCCGCCTTCGTGGCCTTGCAGTTCAAACCCGCGCCCATCGACCAGTAAATCCGCGCCCTCTTTGAGCGCCAGGTCAATATAGCCCTCAACGCGGGCTTTATGGGCCGCCGTGACTACGGGGCCGTAATCTGCGTCCGGGTCGGTGGATGTACCAATGCGCAAACTGTCAATAGCGGGCAGCATTTTCTCCAAAAACCGCTCGGCTGTCCCCTCGCCGACCGGCACGACGACAGGCAAAGCCATACAGCGTTCCCCGGCAGAACCAAAGGCCGCGCCAAGCACATCCTGTACGGCCTGGTCCATATTGGCGTCAGGCAGGATAATACCGTGATTTTTCGCCCCGCCCATGCACTGCGCCCGCTTGCCAGCTTTGGCGGCTTCAATATAGACATAATGAGCAATGTCGGAGGAGCCGACAAAGCTGACCGCCTTGATGTCGTCGTGTGCGAGGATAGCATCCACCGCCTCTTTGTCGCCGTTGACCACATTGAGCAATCCTTTCGGCCCGCCCGCAATGACAAATAATTCCGCCAGGCGCATCGGCACGCTCGGGTCTTTCTCGGATGGCTTCAAAATCACGGCATTGCCGGTCGAAATCGCCATGCCGAACATCCACATGGGGATCATGGCCGGGAAATTAAACGGGGTGATGGCAGCAACAACGCCCAAGGGCTTGCGGATAGAATAGACATCAATGCCCGGCCCCGCGCCCATCGTAAAGTCGCCCTTTTGGTTTTGCGGCACTCCGCAAGCGAATTCGATTACGTCAAGCCCGCGAATCACATCGCCACGGCTATCGGCCAGGATTTTACCGTGTTCCGACGACAGCACTTGCGCTAATTCGTCCATATGCTTTTCGACCAAGGCTTTAAATGCGAATAAGACCCGCGAGCGTTTTTGCGGGTTAACCCGCGCCCACTCGGCCTGCGCTTTAACCGCAGACGCAACGGCACCGTCCATTTCAGAGACGCTCGCCAAGCTGACTTGCGCCTGAACCTCACCAGTGTTGGGATTAAAAATATCAGCGGTACGCCCGGAAGTTCCGGTAACATTCACCCCGTCAATAAAATGGCCAATTTGTTTCATGATTTCCTCATAATTTTGATATGCTCGCTCATATACGGGACACTGGCACGAGACACCAGAAATGATTTGTCATAGTTATCCGATTTGCGCAATAATTCTCTCCAAAATTTCACGAAAATCCTGTAGAATTTTGGCTAAATACCATAGACGCGACTCATTTGGCACGCTATGCAGTTTGAAAATTCATTGCAGGTGTCTAGCCCATTGCCACATTCTAAATCAATCTCGTTTAAACTACCCTTGTCCGTGCTAAAGTTTTGCACGAGCTTTTTATTGCTCGTGGGTCTGGCTGTACCTGGCATGGTTTCAAGCGCCCAAATCGGCGGTTTTATAAAAGACGATAAAGACCTAAACTTGGCCGCTGATAGCCCGTTTCGCGACCCGGACGTTATTTATCTGGAAGCAAATGAGTTGGAAAATGATGAAGCCACTGGCATTATTACGGCCCGCGGCGAGGTCGAGGGCCGTTATCAGGACAAGTCCATTTTTGTAGACGAGGTCAGGTATTATGTAAATGACGGCAAAGTCTTTGCCGTCGGCAATGTCGTACTTATCAATGCGGACGGTTCGTCCCAATATGCTGACAAGCTGGAATTATCCGACCAATTGGAAGCCGGAAACGCCACTAATTTTCTAGCGCGTTTCCCCGAAGGTGGTCAACTAGGCTCGGCATTCGCTGCGCGGCAAACCGAAACAGGTATCGAGCTTTACAATGCCTATTACACCGCCTGTGAAGCCTGTGTTGTAAACGGCAAAACCAAAAAACCCACATGGCAATTGAAAGCCCGCAAGGTAACGCAAAATAAAGACAGCAAATCCATTCGCTATAGAGACGCGGTGTTTGAATTTAAAGGTATCCCGGTGTTCTATACACCCTATCTGGCCCACCCTGATCCAAGCGTTGGTCGGGCTAGTGGGTTTTTGATCCCCTTTGGCGGTATATCCGGTAATAAAGGTGTCAATTTCAGAGCGCCTTATTATTTCGCCCTATCGCCCTATTCCGAGCTAACTTTGACGCCGCAGATTTATCAAAGGGTCAATCCTTTATTATCAGCACAGTATCGGCATAAGTTCTTCTCCGGCGAGCTTAATCTGGAAGGGAGCGCTACCTATGCATCCTTCTTTGACAGGCGCGGAACGCCATTTGGTGGTCAGGACTTTTTTGCCGACCCGGCTGAAAACTTGGCTGGCAAGGAATGGCGATCCCATATATTTGCCAATGGTGCGTTTGATATTTCGGATATATGGAATTGGGGTTTTGATATCGGTTATGCCACAGATGACAACTATTTAGACCGCTATGATCTGGACCAATATAGGCCCGATTTCGGGCTTTACCGCCAAGATACGCGCCGCCTGACCCAACAATTATTTGTGGTTGGGCAATCAGATGATTTCCGTTTCGCGACCAGTGCCTTTGGTACGGTCAGTTTACGCACGACCATAAACCGCAATATCAATAACCCAAACCCTCTCGACGACAATTTCAACGAAATACTCGTCAACAGAGAAAACGACAGCATCTTGCCGGTTATTGCCCCCAAGATAGAGGTGACCAAATATTTCAAAGACCCGGTTGTGGGCGGTCGTTTCAAACTGGCCGGTGACACGACATTCCTTACCCGTGGTCTTGGTACAGATTATACGCGCGGTTCAGGCAGTCTTGATTGGCAAAAAAACTGGATTACGCCGCTCGGTGTCGAGGTTAAACCATTTGCCATGGGGCGGTTTGATTATTTTAATCTCCAAGCCCAAGGCGTAAATTTGACGCCAGCCCAGCAAGAAACATTCGATTTCACCCGTAATCTTGGCCAAGTCGGTGTGGATATTCGCTGGCCATTTTTGAATGCAGGTCAAAAGGTTAACTGGATCGTCGAGCCGCGTGTTCAATTAACCCAGAGTTTCGGAGACGGTAAGCGCGGTAATTTTTTCCTCACGGACAGTAATAACAACCAAGTCTCTTTGCTACAAGACAGCCTCGATATTGACCTTGATCAGGCTTTGATCTGGCGTCCCAATAAAACCACCGGATTTGATCTTTGGCAGAAAGGCTTTCGGGCAGACTTCGGTGCCTCAATCATAGCAGACTGGGGCAAGAATAGCCGGGCCAATTTATTCTTGGGACAAAGCTATTATAGCGGCAATGATAATTTGGTGTTTGGGGCAGCGTCTGGCCTGTCCACTGGAAATTCTGATATTGTCGGGCAGCTTACCGTTAATTTTGGCAATCGGTTTATGAGTTCGACCCGGGTGCGTTATGATGCTAAAAACGATGCTTTCAGACGGCTCGATACTTCTTTTAGCTACAACGGCGAGCGTTTTAGCACCACGGCGCGCTATTACCGCCTGGACAGTGCAACACCTACAAATTTGACCAATTTGGCAATCCCGACGTCAGAAATTTCCGGCACGGCAAATGTCAAACTTATCGACAACTGGAGTACAAGATACAGCTTCTACAGGGATATTGACGAGAAAACCACCCGCAGGCAAACCTTGTCTCTGGTCTATGATGATGATTGCACCCGCATTGAATTTATGTATGACAAAAATATCAACAATCTCGGTATTATCGGTAATTCCGAAGGGTTTAGCTTACGCATATCTCTCCTGTCATTGGGCGATTTCGCGCCGCAAGCGTCTGCTCCCCTACTCTGCTAGCCCACAAAGGCTTTTTCGATCACAAATGTACCGGGCCGGGAAACTGATCCTTCCTTGAGACCAAATTTTTCCATCAAGGCTTTGGTGTCCATGGTCATGTCCATGGAGCCGCAGATCATGGCGCGGTCGTGTTCTGGTTTTATGGCACCGCCCGGAACATGTTCCCACAATTCCCCGTTTTCCATCAAATCCGTAATCCGGCCTTTAAGCGGGAAATCTTCACGGGTGACGGTGGGGATATGGTGTAGACGTTTGCCAAAATCATCGCCGAGAATATCGCAAAGTAGCGGGTCTTTACGGGCCGCCTCTACAATCTCATACCCGTATTCAAGCTCACCTATTTCCCGGCACGTATGGGTCAGGATAATCTGGTCGTATTTTTCGTAAACTTCCGGATCGCGAATAAGGCTGGCGAACGGGGCTATGCCGGTTCCGGTGGAAAACAGAAACAAGCGTTTACCCTTTAAGACCGCATCACAGATCAATGTACCAACCGGCTTGCGCCCAAGTAAAACATGATCCCCGACTTTGATATGTTGTAATTTCGAGGTCAAAGGCCCGTCGTCCACCTTGATGGAATAAAAATCCAACTTGTCATCCCAAGACGGGCTAGCTACGGAATAAGCCCGTAAAATCGGCTTTATTTTGCCCTTTATCTCGCCCATGAGACCAAGCATGATAAATTCCCCAGAACGAAACCGAAAACTGGCCGGACGGGTGACGGAAAACGAAAATGTCTTGTCGGTATAATGCTTTACCGCCAAGACTTCCTCCAAAGTCGGTGCATTAGGCTTGTTTGGCGGCTTTGTTGTTTTGGCAGAACCCATAGTTTTTCCTCGTTTATTGGTTCATATCCTCGTTTATGCGTTCATGTAATGTAAAATATTCATAAAACCAATAGGCATATGGGAATTCTCTGATAAGTTTAAAGCATGAATGACCATATACTGGATTTGGCGGGCGGGTTTGACACGGGTACGCAGGCAAGTTGGCGAGCCTTGAGCGCTAAAGCCCTGCGCGGTGCGGACTTCGAGCAAACCTTGGTGCGCCGTAGCGCGGACGGGGTAAAACGCGGGCCGCTGTTTACGGACGCCCCTGAAACGGCGAGCTTGCGCAAAGCTGATGTCCCGCACTTGGCCGAGCGGGGGTGGCATATTACGCCCGTGATTGACCATCCGGATATAGACCGGGCCAATAAAGATATACTTGCCGACCTTAAGGGCGGCGCCAGTGCCTTACGCTTGCAAATCGACCCAAGCGGCAAGACCGGCATTGCTGTGGCTACACGTTCTGATCTGCAAAGATTGCTATCGGGGGTCTATGTGGATCTGGTACCCATCCATTTATCCCCTGCGCCGGACAATTTTGAAACTGCCGCACTTTTGGCCGGGCTTTATAAAGACCGTGGGGATTTGGCTAATATTCATTTAGGTCTGGGGTATAGCCCCGCGCCAAAGGATATGGATAAATTGTACAACCTGGTTAATTGGGTACGCAGCCATGCCCCGCACTGGAAAGCCGTCACCATAAACGCCGCCATGCCCCATGAGGCCGGTGCAACAAGCGCTCAGGAACTGGCTTTTATGCTCGGCAGTGCTGTTGCCATCATCAATAGACTTTTGGACTCAGGCCTCAAGATAGACGAAATATTGCCGCTGATGGATGTGCATTTGTCCGTGTCCGCAGACGGGCATTGGGGTATTTGTAAACTCCGGGCCGCCCGCATGGTGTGGGCCAGCATGGCCGCAAGCTACGGCGCGGCGGACACAAGCTGTACCGTCCACACCACCACATCGCGCCGCATGCTGTCCAAACTTGATCCGTGGTCAAACATGCTGCGGCTCGGCGGGGCAACATTCGCCGGCATTTGCGGCGGCGCAGACTATATCACCACCCTTCCCTTTACCGAACCTTTGGGCCTGGCCACACCCTTTGCACGGCGCATAGCCCGAAACACGCAATTACTGCTCATGGAAGAAAGCCGCCTTGGGCAAGTAGCAGACCCGGCAAATGGCAGCTATACCCACGAAACTTTGAGCCACAATATAGCCAGCTCGGCATGGAGTTTGTTTCAAGACATGGAGCGGCGCGGCGGCTGGCCCAAGGCCCGTGACTGGTTTGTTGCCCAAATTAACGAAGCCGCCAAACACCGCGATGAGCGCATCAAGAGCGGTGAAATAAAGCTAGTCGGGGTCAACCAGTTTGCCAACCCTGATGTGAGGCAGGCACAGGTTTTACCTCGCCCCGTGGTCAAGCCAAAATCCGGCACTCCGATTGATACGGATGATTTCGTTACCGCTTTAGCCCAAGCCCAGAACGGACGCATATTGCCCGTGCCTAAGCAAGCAGAAATGTTCAAACCCATACGTTTGTCTGAACCATTCGAGACGGGGGACACATGATGAACCGCCCCGATTTCACCAATATTCCGTTTGCGCCCCCTGCCCTCAATCCCGTGAACCAGAACGGTAACATCTGGCACACGCCTGAAGGCATAGACATCAAACCCGCCTATACCGCCGCCGATAGCGCCCCATTGGATTTCACCAACACCTATCCCGGATTTGCGCCCTATGTGCGCGGCCCTTACCCGACCATGTTCCCCCAGCGGCCCTGGACAATCCGCCAATATGCGGGCTTTTCTACTGCCGAAGACAGCAATGCGTTTTATAGGCGCGGGCTGGCGGCGGGCCAAAAAGGGCTTTCGGTTGCTTTCGATTTGGCCACTCATAGAGGTTATGACAGCGACCACCCCCGTGTGATTGGTGATGTGGGCATGGCCGGTGTGGCCATTGACAGCATTTACGATATGCGGGTGTTGTTCGGCGGCATTCCGCTCGACAAGATGAGCGTTTCCATGACCATGAACGGCGCGGTTTTGCCAGTTCTCGCCATGTATATCGTCGCTGCAGAGGAGCAGGGTGTTTCTGCAGACAAGCTAACTGGCACTATCCAGAACGATATTCTCAAGGAATTCATGGTGCGCAACACCTATATTTATCCGCCGCGCCCCAGTATGCGAATAGTCTCGGATATATTCGCCCATACGGCCAAACATATGCCGCGTTTTAACTCCATTTCCATTTCGGGGTATCATATGCAAGAAGCCGGCGCCAGCGCCGACCTTGAACTGGCCTATACTTTGGCCGACGGAGTTGAATATATCCGCACCGGGCTAGCGGCGGGCATGGATATTGACCAATTTGCGCCGCGCCTGTCGTTCTTTTGGGGCATTGGCATGAATTATTTTACGGAAGTTGCCAAGCTTAGAGCAGCAAGGATGCTCTGGGCCAAACTCTTGAAACCGTTCAATCCCGCCAACCCCAAATCCTCCATGTTGCGCACCCATTGCCAAACCTCCGGTTGGTCGCTTACGGCCCAGGATGTGTTTAATAATATTGGGCGTACCATGATCGAGGCCATGGCGGCGGTGGACGGCCATACCCAGTCCCTGCACACCAATTCCCTGGACGAGGCTTTGGCCCTGCCGACCGATTTCTCGGCGCGTATTGCCCGTAATACGCAAGTATTTCTGGCCGGTGAAGGCGGCCATTGTAATGCCGTAGACCCGTGGGGCGGATCCCACTTTGTCGAACGCTTAACCCACGATTTAGCCGCACGGGCCTGGGGGCATATCGAAGAAATCGAGAAGCTTGGCGGTATGTCAAATGCGCTGGAGAGCGGAATTCCGAAACTGCGCATCGAACAAGCGTCCGCCCGTATCCAAAGCCTGATTGACAGCGGTGCGCAAACGGTTGTTGGTATCAACAAATACCGCACCAGTGATAAAGACGATATTCCGCTGTTAAAAGTTGATAACGCCAAGGTAAGAGCCGGCCAAATCGCACGCCTTGAAAAGCTTAAAAAAGATAGAAATAACAAAGATTTGCAAGCCACTTTAGAGGCGCTCACCAATGCCGCAGACACAGGCAAAGGTAATCTTTTGGCTTTGGCAATCGACGCGGCCCGCACCAAGGCCACGGTCGGCGAAATCAGCTCTGCCTTGGCCAAAGTATTCACAAGATATGAGGCCGTGCCTGAAGGCGTTAGCGGTGTCTATGCGGAGGCTTGGGACGACAGAAATCCGGATTTGCGTGCCGCCAAACGCCGCATTGAGGCTTTCGTGGAGATGGAAGGCCGCAAGCCGAAAATACTGATCGCCAAAATGGGTCAGGACGGCCATGATAGAGGCCAAAAGGTGGTAGCCACAGGTTTTGCCGATATGGGTTTTGACGTGGTAATAGGCCCGTTATTCCAAACCCCGACAGAGGCCGCCGAATTGGGCATAGCCGAAAATGTGGACGTCATCGCCGCCTCATCTCTGGCCGCCGGGCATTTAACGCTAGTGCCGGAGCTACGAGACGCCCTCACCGCCAAATTCCGAGACGACATCACGATAATCGTAGGCGGCGTAATCCCGCCCGAAGACATAAGGACGCTCGAAGACATGGGCGCAAAAGCCGTCTTCCCGCCCGGCACATCAATCCCCGACGCCGTGCTGGCAGTATTGGACATAGTCAATGCCCGTCTGTCTCAGGGAAGTAAAAACCTCACCTAAATCATCGCCATACCGCCGTTTACGTGTAATGTCTGACCTGTGACATAGGCCGCTTCTTCGCTAGCCAAATAAAGCGCGGCATTGGCTATGTCCTGCCCGGTGCCTAGCTTACCTGCCGGGATTTTGGTCAGGATGGCTGCGGTTTGTTTTTCGTTTAGCGCTTCGGTCATGGGCGAGGCTATGAAACCCGGCGCAATGCAATTGGCGGTGACGCCGCGCACGGCTACTTCGCCGGCTACGGATTTGGTAAAGCCGATCATACCGGCCTTGGAGGCCGCGTAATTGGCCTGGCCCGGATTTCCGGTCACACCAACGACAGACGTAATCCCGATAATCCGGCCCCAACGGGCTTTCATCATACCGCGCAAACAGGCTTTGGTCAGGCGAAAATAGGCTTCCAGATTGACCTTTTGCACCAAATCCCAATCATCCTGTTTCATGCGCATCAACAAACCGTCGCGGGTCAACCCGGCGTTGGAGACTAAAATATCCACAGGCCCGTCCATTAACTCCGCCGCCTGCTTGGGAAGCGCATCGACCGCCTCGCCGTCCGAGAGATTACACGGGGCCACAAATGCCCCCGCGCCCAGTTCCGCCGCTAGCTCGTCGAGTTTCTCCGCCCGTGTACCGGACAAAGTCACCAATGCGCCCCGTTCGTGTAACAGCCGCGCAATATCGCCGCCGAGACCACCCGTAGCACCCGTAACCAAAGCCCTGTGTCCTGTAAGATCAAACATGTTTTTTCCTTGTTTTAAAATCGTTCCGCAAATTTTTCCAACGCATCCGGCGTTGACAGCGCAATACCATTCACACCCTTTACGATACGTCGCAGCATTCCGGTTAGCACTTTGCCAGTTCCCGTCTCTGCAAATGTGTCAATACCGTCCTGAGCCATCCACGAAACACTTTCGCGCCAACGTACACGGCCCGTGACCTGAGCCACCAAGTCTGATTTTAGCTGCGCCGGATCAGTAACTGGCACGGCCGTTACGTTGTTGACCACGGGAACCACTGGCGTTTTTAAATCCGCATCTGCAAGCGCGTCCGCCATGGCGTCCGCCGCAGGTGCCATAAGGTCACAATGAAATGGTGCGGAAACCGGTAACAATACCGCTTTGCGAACACCTAGCTCATTGGCAGCCTCTATGGCGGCTTCGACCGCCGCTTTATCTCCGGAAATTACCACTTGACCATTGGCATTATCATTGGCGATTTGGCAAATACCGGATTTTGCGCCAACCATAACAGCCGCAGCGGCCATATCCAGGTCAGCTCCGAGTAGCGCCGCCATAGCACCCTTGCCCACCGGAACCGCCTTTTGCATGGCCTCGCCGCGCAAGCGTAAAAGCTTGGCCGTCTGCGCCAAAGATAAGCTTCCCGCTGCACAGAGAGCCGAATACTCGCCCAGGGAATGTCCGGCCACATAACTTGCCGCGCTGACATCCACATCAAACTCTCGCCGCAGCACCGCCGTAACCGCCAACGAGCAAGCCATCAAAGCGGGCTGGGTGTTGGCAGTCAGGGTTAAATCGGACGTAGGCCCGTCCCACATCAACCCGGACAAGTTTTGCGACAAGGCATCGTCTACCTCGTCGAACACGGATCGGGCTGATGCAAAGTTGTCTGCCAAATCCTTACCCATGCCAACTGACTGCGAGCCTTGGCCGGGGAATGTAAATGCTAGTTTCATAATGCTTCTTCTCATGTGTGTTTTTATGATTATCAACGCAATTGACCACAAATCAAGTATTGCGTTCGAAATAGTCTTGTGTATGTTGCGCCGCTTACCGATTGCGGTCTATTCTAACCGTCAGACATGGGGTTTGACCAAGGCTTTAGAACCATCGTTTATCTCTCCCCTTCGAGAGATAGGCGCCGCAGTCTAACTTAGAAGGACATATTTATGTCATACTACGAACACGTGATCATTTCACGTCCCGACATTTCCGAGACCCAGGTCAAAGAAATGATCATCCAGTTATCCGATAAATTTGCAAGTCTTGGCGGCAAAGTCGTCGATACCGAGTATTGGGGTCTGCGCAAACTAGCCTACCGGATCAATAAAAACCGTAAAGCCCATTACTCATTTTTCAAACTTGATGCACCCTCTGATGCCGTGCAAGAAGTTGAACGCTTACACCGCATTGATGATGATATATTGCGCTATATGACCATCCGGGTTGATGAGCACACGGACGAGACATCTCCGATTATGAAAAAACGTGAAGACCGCGAGCGCAAGCCGCGCCCTCGCCACTAGAGACAGGACTTAATCATGGCTAAGAAACTAGATATCAAAATTGAAAACCTGCCCGTTCGCAGTCAATTTTCGCGGCGCCGTAAAGTATGCCCGTTCGCGGGTGAAAACGGCAAGACCATCGACTATAAAGACCCTAAAATGCTGGCGCGATATATGTCCGAAAAAGGCAAAATCGTACCGTCGCGCATTTCTAGCGTCACCCACAAAAAACAACGCGAACTGGCGAAAGCCATCAAGCGCGCACGCTTTTTGGCACTCTTGCCATATGCTGCGAATTAGGAGGCGATTATGCAAATTGTACTTTTAGAACGTGTGGACAGTCTGGGAAATATGGGCGATATCGTCAATGTTAAAAACGGCTATGCGCGTAATTTCCTGTTGCCAAATGCCAAAGCTCTGCGGGCTACCAAAGCAAATCTTGTCCGCTTTGAAGCTGAGCGTGAGTTCCTCGAAAAACGCAATGCTGAAACGGCGCAAAAAGCCTCCGAAGAGGGTTCTGATCTCGACGGCACAACTTATATTGCCATTCGCCAAGCCGGTGATACCGGAATTTTGTACGGCTCTGTGTCGTCCCGTGATGTTGCCGAGCTAGTCGGAGATCCGGTAAAACGCGCAATGGTGGTTCTTGAACAACCCATCAAAGCTCTGGGTCTGCATGATGTG
Source organism: Alphaproteobacteria bacterium (assembly GCA_024278855.1). GTDB lineage: Bacteria > Pseudomonadota > Alphaproteobacteria > Caulobacterales > Maricaulaceae > Robiginitomaculum_A. The sequence goes on from JAJRSJ010000051.1 coordinate 42,382, forward strand.
CGGGTCAAACTTCACCCGGAAGTCAGCATCAATGTCATCATCAATGTGGCGCGCACCGAGGACGAAGCTGCCCGCCAGGAGGCCGGCGAAGACGTGATCGCTACACAGCTCGACGCAGACAAATCCGAAGCCGAAACCGACGCAGAAGAACGCGCCGAAACGGCTAAAGAAATGTTCGAAGGCGAACACGGCGAAGACTTACGCACCGACGAAGACTAATCGCCTCATATATTAAAACACCAAAACCCGCCCGGGAAACCGAGGCGGGTTTTTTGTTGTAGTGTTTCGCCTGTAATTAAACCCGAAACACTATAGTTGCCGATAGCACATTTCCCCTCACCTTGTTCCTCTCCCCAAAGGAGAGGAGACGGTGTCTTGACCAACTTGTGAAAGGATAGTTCAGAGGTTCCCTATATTTCCCTTGCAGGTGTTTCAGTATGCTCCGAGCTTATAGCCAAACAAAGAGACTCATAGCGTGGTCTCCTCTCCTTTGGGGAGAGGAACAAGGTGAGGGGGTATGGTGCTGACCGGGAACTATCACTCGCCGTTGCTCACTCATAATAACAACGAAAAATTCACAATGACCAGTCATTTACCGAGAGATAAATTTATTACGCTCAACATAAATAGCCAATCTGGACTTGTCCCGGTTTAGTTCCGGGTTGTTATGAGTATAACAGCCATCAAGGAGAACTATTATGTCCAAGCAACATACAAAAGAATTTCAACAAGAAGCCGTCCGCATCGCACTGTCGAGTGATTTGTCACGCAAACAAA
>JAJRSJ010000003.1 GCA_024278855.1 Alphaproteobacteria bacterium
CCCCGCTATTTTACGGGCTCGACGGAACTTTGCTGGAATTGTTCGGCGATGAGCGCGTGCAGGAAATCGCCCTTGACCCGGCAGCGGGCCGCCAAATCTTTCATGGCGGGCCAAGAACAATGGCGCAGCGCGGCTCTAACGGCATTGCCGTCTCCGCCGCCCGCTCCGGCGACAACACCACGCGCCTGATGCTCAATTCCCACCAACCCATGCACGGCGTCGTGGCGTGGTATGAGGCCCATTTGGTATCGGAAGAAGGTATCAATATGACCGGCGGGCTATTCCCTGGCACGCCGTTTATCCTGCACGGCTTTAACCAACATCTTGGCTGGGCCAATACGGTCAGCGAGCAAGACCTGGCTGATGTTTATGTGCTGACCCGCAACCCGGACAACAAAATGCAGTACAGGTTGGACGGAGAATGGGTGGATTTTGAAACCAGTACGGCGGTTATTTACATCAAATTGTTCGGCCCCTTTGCCTTTAAAGCCAAACGGCAAGTTTTGCGCTCAAAGCACGGGCCGGTGGTGGAAGCCAAACACGGGACTTACGCGGTGCGCTATGCGGGCATGGACGAAATCCGCCAGTTAGAGCAATATCAACGCCTCAATCATGCCCAGGATTTAGACGGGTTTTTACAGGCTATGTCACTGGGCGCATTGCCGAGCATCAATTATGTTTATGCGGACAAGGACGGCAATACGGCGCTGATCCATAACGCCCAATACCCGGACAGAAAAACAGGCAAGAATTTTGACCAAACCCAAAAATGGGATTGGAAAAAATATCTGCCCGGCGACCGCTCGGATTTGATCTGGCAGAATTATTTACCGTTTGAAGCCGTGCCCAAATTGATCAATCCAAGCTCTGGCCTGATTTATAATTCCAACCATTCACCTTATAGCGCCACGGACGGGCCGGGCAATTTATCGCCCGCCGATTTCCCCAAATCCATGGGCCTGCAAACCAACCAGACCAACCGCGCCATGCGCATGACGGAAATGACCGACGGGCAAACCCCCATTGGCAAAGACGCATTGCTGGCGCTAAAGTTTGACAATAAATATGCCGTCGGCTCCAAGGCGGATGTTCTGGTTAAAAAAATCCTGGCCATGGACTGGAGCAGTGAACCGCACATGGCCAAAGCCGCCCAACATTTACAGGCCTGGGACATGCATACGGACGCGGGCAACCGCCACGCGGCATTGGGTGTGCTCACCACCCTCAAAAAGATCACGGAAAAATATACCCGCATACCGGCGCCAGAACCGGAGCAGGCTTTTAGAGACGCCGTGAAACATTTGACGGAACATTACGGCCGTCTTGACCCTGAGTGGGGCGCGGGTAACCGTCTGGTACACGGCGAAATTAACATGCCCATAGACGGCGCACCGGATGTGATGCGGGCCATATACCCGGCCGAGATCAGAGACGACGGCAAGCTGCACGCGGCGGCGGGGGATACCTGGATTGCTTTGGTGGAATGGGACGAAAACGGTCAAATGTCCGCAGATTTAATCCACCAATTTGGCAGTGCTACCTCCCTAATATCATCCCCCCACTACGCCGATCAAGCCGAAATGTTCGCCACCCACAAATGGCGCAAGGCCTTGCGGGACAAAGCAGAGATCATGGAAAATGCGGCGCGGGTTTATAGGCCGCAAGAGCAATAAGGGGGGCGTGATAGTGCAAGATCAGTTAGCCTTCTTGGTCAGATGCTTTGCCAAAAAACCTTCTATGGTTTCGTGATAGAGAATTTTTTTCTCCAAATCCGTAATGGTATGCCCCTCATGTTCCAGCTCAAGAAATTCGACGGATTTCCCTGCCTTTTTCAAGGCCTTTTGCATTCTTTTAGACTGGGAAATATCGACGATATAGTCATTCTCCCCGTGCAATAAAAGAACCGGTGCGGTGAAGTTATCAGCCATATTTACGGGGGACGCAGCCCGTAATTTGCCTTTGTCGGCTTTGGGGTCACCCATAGAATCGAGCCAGTATTTATAACTTTCAGAACCCTTGCCATAGTCATTTTTCGTCCGTTTTAAATCCGCCAGAATATCACTCACGCCGCCGCCGCTGACAATACATTTGAACATATTAGGTGTCATGGCACCGGCATAAAGTGCTACATATCCGCCGTAACTATAGCCAAAAATACAGGCGTTGTCCGGGCTAGCCATGTTCTTGTCGTACAAATGTTTGACCGCATCAATAACGTCATTTTGCATCACCCCGCCCCACTCGCCGTAACCCGCTTCGGCAAATGCGCGGCCATAGCCCGATGAACCTCTAAAATTCACCTGTAATACTTGATAGCCTCTAGTGGTGAAATACTGAACGGTGGTGTCATAATCAAAATAATCCCGCCGTGCAGGCCCGCCGTGGGGCATGACAAGTAAGGGTATTTTCTCCGATGTTTTACCCGGCTGTCTGTCCTGTGGCGTAAAGTGATAGGCCGTTATAGATTTGCCGTCGCGCATTGGGATTTCAAGTATATCTGCCTTGGTGTTCAGCCGTTCGCCCAAATCCGGTGTGCGGCCAAACAAACGCTCAACATGATGTTTGGTCATATCGTAAACAAGATATTCGCCGGGGTTATTTGGTGCGGTCACATACACAGCCGCCTTGGTGACATCCGCATTAAAACCAAGAATATTGATGTTTTCTACATTGTCAAAATAGGTGTTTAGACCTTTAAAGTGTTTTTGCAATTTTGGATCTTCAAAGCTAAAATTCAAGCGGTCTTCATAATACCAAGCCCCGGCGTAAGCCCCGGTTTGCAAATCACGTATGACGCCGCCAACATCCATATGTTGGTGCTCAAACACCGTCTTGATATATTTTTCGCTATTGATATCGTAGATTTTAATACTGCGCCGCGCAGCATCATCTTCGTCCGATATTACATAAAACTGTCCGTCAGTGTCCGTCATCGCAATGGGCCAAAACGCATAGTCATCTTCATCATCGGTCGGCTTGGTTTTGAAGGTTTTTATTTTCTTCCATTTTTTGTCCCGTCTACATATGCATAGACATTGATGGTTTGGCGTCTGCTCCCCAAGCAATCAAACCGCAATATCGGTTTCCCATCCTTGTCAGTGAACCAATAAAACGTCCCGTCCTTACCTCCGGCAATTTTCTTGGCCTTGCCCGTTAAAACGCTGACTTTCCAAAGGTCAAGATCACCTCCCTTACGGGCGGGCATGATGATATGGTCAGGGTCATGCCTGAGCATGTTTGTGATATTTGCAAGATTTCTGTTTTGCCACGTCGCATGGTTAAGGTCATTAAACAAGACGGCGAAATCCGGCGAACCCACTTGTAAAGAGAGTATGCGCGCTCCGCCAATTGTTATACCCCGCTTCTTTTTATTGGTAAGAATGCGATAATTACCTCCTTTGTTGCCTGCCGTGGTCGGTGTGTAGATTGCAGCTAAGAAACGATCATTACTGGCCCAGTCTAGCCAGGACACATAATAATTTTCCGGCAAAGGTATTGTCTGTAGGAGTTTGGAATCATCAAGATCATATATGGCGATCTGGTGGGTACTTCGATATAATTTGTTTATGTCCGTACACCATGACTTTTCTTGGTTCACGATCGCGCCGTATCTGTTTAAACAATATTTGTCGGTCTCTATGCGGGTAAACAAAACATAGCGGCAGTTCGGAGATAATTCAACGGATGCATATGTAGACGGCTTTAAAAAGTCATAGGCAGATGGCGGAGGGGACGCAGAGGCGCGTATTGCAGACATGCCCAATAGCATGACGATAAAGAAAACGGAAAAAATCCCCCGAAACCAAACAAAGCGCAGTCCCATATACTCCCCCTAGAACACCAAACCACCAATATACCCCCCAAAGGTGTTATTCAAGCAATACCCGCATACCAACCAACCATGCAAATTCACTGGACGAAACGGATGTATAGGCCGCAAGAGCCGCAATAACAAAAAGGATGATAGAGATTATTTAGGGCTTGGTCAGATGTTTGTCTAAAAATTTCTCTATGGTTTCGTGATAGAGAATTTTTTGCTCTAACCTCCATTTAGCATGTCTCGCGTCTTCCAGCCTAAAAAATTCTACCTCTTTACCTGCTTTCTTCAAAGCTTTTCGCATTTTCACAGATTGGGATATCTTTACGATGCCGTCCTTTTCACCGTGCACCAAAAGCACAGGGGCCGTGAATTTTGCAGCCATATTGACGGGGGATGCGGCCTTTAATTTTTCCTTGTCAAGTTTGGGGTCGCCCATAGAATCAAGCCAATATTCATAGGTTTCCGACTCCTTGCCAAAAACCAGTTTGGTTTGCTTCAAATCCGCCAAAATATCAGTGACGCCACCACCGCTGACAATACATTTGAACATCTCCGGGGTGTTTGCGCCGGCGTAAAGCGCCACATAGCCACCGTAACTATAGCCGACTATGCAGGTATTATCTGCACTGGCCAAGCTTTTGTTATACAGATATTTAACCGCATCAATGACATCGTCTTGCATAACTCCGCCCCATTCGCCGTATCCCGCTTCGGCAAATGCGCGACCAAACCCGGACGACCCCCTGAAATTAACCTGCAAGACCTGATAACCCCTTGTGACGAAATACTGGACGGTCGTATCATAATCATAGTAATCCCGCCGCTCTGGCCCGCCGTGGGGCATGACCAGCAAAGGTGTTTTTGCGGATTTTTTACCTGTCGGATAAATATGATAGGCCGTCACTGTTTTGCCGTCCCTGGTAGGTATCTGCAATATATCCGCACTGGATGCCAAACGTTCATCCATATGATCACGCCGACCAAACAGGCGCATCACTTGCTGGCTTTTCATATTATATACATGGTATTCCCCCGGGTTGTTTGGGGATGTCACATATACCACCGCTTTGGAGCCGTCCGCATTGAACCCTAGCAAAGCGACATTTTCCTTATTGCCAAAATACTTATTGAGACCATTATAATATTGTTGCAGTTTTGGATTTTCAAAACTGTAGCCAAGCCTGTCTTCATAATACCAGGCACCGGCGTAAACCCCGGTTTGCAAATCAAGCACCACGCCACCCACATCAACTTGCGGATGATCAAACACCGTTTTGATGAATTTTTCTGTCTTTATGTCATACAGCTTGACGCTACGGCGTTCACCTTCGTCAGAGATAACGTAAAATTGCCCAGAAATTGGAGCGGCGGCTATAGGCCAAAAATCATAATCTTCTTCATCCTCGTCTGGCAGGATCTCGAAGGTTTTTATATTTTTCCAACCCTCTTCTGCATTGTCAAAAGCAAAGACTTTAACTTTGAAGCACCAACGCCCCACGCAATCAAATCGCAAAATTGGCTTTCCGGCTTTATCCGTGAAATAGTGAAATGTGCCTCGCTTGCCTTCGGCAATTTTCTCGGCATCGCCGCTTAATATATTAACTTTCCAGAGGTCAAGCTCTCCACCCTTACGAGCCGGTATAATCACATGGTCCGGGTCTTGCCTCAGCATATTGGTAATGCGTGTCAGGTTTTTGTTTTGTCTGTGTATGATTGTTTGATTGGAAAACAAGGCAACATAATCCGTAGAATTTATGTGCAACGAGAGAACCCGCGATCCGCCAGAAACGGCCCCGTAGCTTCTTCCGCCACGAGTATTGGGAATATATATCGCCGCTAAAAAACGCTCATCGCTAGCCCATTCTAGCCAGGATACAAGATAGTTTTCTGGAAGGGGAAAAATTTTGATAATCTTGGAGGTATCCAGATCGAAAATTGCTATTTGGTGCGTGCTTCGATAGGATTTTTTCTTCTGCTTACACCAGAGTTTTTCCCCCTTCACCATAGCACCGTATTTGTTTATGCAGTATTTATCGGTTTGAACACGGATAAAGGCCACATAGCGACCACTCGGTGATAACTCCACCTTGCTAAAGCTCGATGGCTTCATGAAATCAAAGGCTGACGGCGGCGATGCGGCTTGTACGGGTAAGGCCGTCAACCCGATATAGGTTATCGCCAGTACAATCATAGTGAGCAGACATTGACAAAGATAACGAATTTTCATGCGCCCCCCCTTTACACCCACCACTTAATACAACAAATTCAAGCGGTTTTCTAGTAAATATTGCATAATGTCGATTGCTGACACTTTCCAGTTTTGTATTGCGGCCCCTTTGATTTCGCGTCATGTATAGTGTGTAAACCAAGCTAGGGGATATCATGGAAAGTGCAGTTCAGACTATGGGGTTTTGGTCGGTCTTGCCGCCATTGATTGCGATTGGTTTGGCGCTTTGGACCAGACAAGTGTTTTTGGCCCTCGCGGTTGGTATCTGGTTTGGCTATTTGATTTTGGCGGGTTGGCATCCGCTGACGGGGACGTTGGAGACGCTGAACGCCTTTGTCACCGTTCTCACCGACACGGGCAATGCGCGGTTGATTATTTTTACCATTATTATCGGGCCGTTGATTGCCTTGGTGCAACGCTCCGGCGGGGGGGAGGGATTTGTTGCGGGGGTTTTACGGTTCCTGACCAAGGTCGGCAATAAACAGGCAGACAAAGGCAATCGCCGTATTGTCGAGAGCATTGCCGCACTTACGGGGATTGTTTTGTTTATTGAAAGCAATATCTCGCTGTTTACGGTCGGCACTCTGTATCGGCCCATCTTTGACAAGCTGAAAATCCCGCGCGAAAAATTGGCCTATATTGCCGACAGCACCTCTGCGCCCACCAATATTCTGATGCCGTTCAACGCATGGGGCGCTTATATTATGGGGCTGTTGTTTGCGGTTGGGTATAGCGAGCCTTTCCCGGTTTTGGTTAAATCCATTGCCTATAATTTTTACCCCATGCTGACCATATTGTTGGTCTTTTTCGTGATTTGGAGCGGCAAGGACTGGGGCGATATGAAAAAGGCGGAGATCCGCGCCGCCAAGACCGGAAAAATCCTGCGCGACGGGGCCGTACCCATGATGGACGACAGTGTCTCCATGCTGGAAGCCAAGGACAGCATCCCCCACCGCGCTTTTAATATGTATATCCCCATCGCCGCCATGGTGGTATTGATGCCGACATTCCTGATTTATACGGGCTGGTCAAAAGCCGTCGCCGAAGCTTTGGAAATTGCCGCGCAAACCGGAGGCGAGCCAATATCTGGCATAAAGTTATGTTGGAAGGCACTTGAAAAAGGCTCCGGCTCAGCCGCCGTGCTATATTCGGCCAGTTTTGCTATTCTTACCGCCATGGTGCTTTACCGGGCCCAGGGCCTTATGAAAATCACCGAAATGGTTGAGTTGTCCCTCAAAGCTATGGCGGGTATGATGAATGTGGCTTTGTTGGCTGTGCTGGCTTTCGCGCTCAACGCTTTGTGCCGCGACCTTGGCACCGGGCTTTATATGGCCGACGTGGCTAGCGGGTTTATCACGCCAGCTTTGGTGCCGGCCATTATATTTGTCATCGCCGGGCTGATCGGGCTTAGCACCGGGACAAGCTGGGGTACATTCGCCATTATGATTGCCGTTGCCGTACCCTTGGCCCAAAACATGGGCGTCAATCCCAATATGGCCATTGCGGCGGCTCTGGGCGGCGGCGTGTTCGGCGACCATTGTTCGCCCACATCCGACACCACAATCATCGCCAGCATGGCCACCGCAAATGACCATATAGACCATGTAAGAACCCAACTCCCCTATGCGCTGATTGCGGGCGCAGGCACGGTGATGATGTATGTGGTGTTAGGATTTATGGGTGTTTAGATTTTTTAGTATGGAACGACTTTCAATCATCTTGGCCTTATTGCTAGCGGCATGTAATGTGCAAGATAAAAACACACATGAGGTCAAGATTTTTGAAGACGTGACGTTTTTTGAAGATTCAACAATTCCTTACCCCGATATATTTCAGGGAGATAAAAACGAATTGAAAACAGCTGAGTTTTCAATTTTTAATCAAAAAATAGAAACCCTCAGGTTTAATTACCTAAACGCGCAAATCGACATGAACCCTCGGTTTTTTACTGAAAACGGTCATGATATTTTTATGACTATTCCAGTTGAACATCAAGGGGCACAAGTATCTACGGAAAGCATACATTTTCTCTCAATTTGGAAAACAGCACCACTAACAAACAACGAATTCATCAAAGCTTTAACCACTTCGGAGGGGCTAGACAATACAGAGTGCATGGTTCTTCCCAAAGGAAACAACAAATGGCAAATTGTTCCTAAAGAAATTTATCTGAAAGAAGCTGAATATAGAGGTTGGAGCGGAGCGTGGCCGTTATCATCCAAACCATCAGGGAGCGACCTAATTTTGGCCAAAGACATTAGAGATTGCGGTTCTTGGGCTTTTTTAGAAGGGCATGACTGGAACATCCAAATATCAAACGGCTTTGCCCTGGGGTATATTTCAATGTTCGCCCTTATTATTGATCTAAATTCTATGACCTACGAAAACAAAGGCTAGCCATGCGCGTTCTCATTCTTGGTTTTTTGTTTCTAATCACCGCCGCCTGTGCGCAGGCCAAGGACGCGCCGCCTGTGCCTGATTTTAGCGGGGCGTGGGAAAATGATATGGGGTCGCTGGCGACTTTTACCGTCAAAGACGGCGAGGTGCGGGGGACATACCAAACCAATGTGGGTCAACCAGATAAGAGCCAGAGCTTTCCCCTAGTCGGCATGGTACAAGACGACCAGATTACATTCACCGTAAATTTCAAAGGTTACGGCTCCATGACCGCATGGGTCGGGCAAATGGTACTGGACGAAAATGGCACACTCTATATCCGTACCCTCTGGCACCTAACCAAAGACATAGAAGATGCCAAAGAGACAGACGACATTTGGGGATCAATCCGCACAGGCGCTAGCGAGTTCCGCCGCCGGGGTTAAGCGGTGAAGACAAAAATAGAGCGTGTTTCTTGTCTGACCGAACATCCGCCTCCTCCCCGCTCATGCCTGTTACCGCTCACCCCGGCGCAGGCCGGGGATGCAGGTATCCATCGCCGGACTTTGTGTTTCTCCCATAACGTAGAGATAGACCCCTGCATGCGCAGGGGTGAGCGGCGTAAAGGAGTGTTTTCTACCCCCTACAACGCCGCAGCAAAACGCTCAAATAGATAAAAACTATCTCTCGGACCGGGGCTAGCCTCGGGGTGGTGTTGCACGGAAAATACCGGACGGTCTTTGAGACGTATGCCGCAATTGGAACCGTCAAACAGGGATTTATGCGTCTCGACCACAGTGTCCGGCAAGCTATCGCCGTCCACTGCAAAGCCGTGGTTCATGGAGACGATTTCCACTTTCCCGGTCTCGAAATCTTTGACCGGGTGATTGGCTCCGTGATGGCCTTGGGCCATTTTAAGGGTCTTGGCCCCAAGGGCGAGAGCCAGTATTTGATGGCCCAGACATATGCCGAGCATTGGCATTTCACTATCAATCAATTCTTGAACGACCGGAATGGCATATGCGCCCGTCGCCGCCGGGTCGCCGGGGCCGTTGGACAAGACAACACCATCCGGGCCAAGGGCCAAAATATCTGCTGCGTCCGTACCCGCAGGCACCACGGTCGAGCGCATACCCGCGTCCGCCAAACAGCGCAAAATATTGCGTTTGGTGCCGTAATCTATCACCACCACATGCTTGGTGGCGTCTTTAAGTTTGCCGTGACCACCACCCCAACGCCAGCCAGTTTCGTCCCATTTATAGCTGTCCTTAGTCGAGACGGTCTTGGCCAAATCCGCACCTACCAGGCCGGGCCAATTGCGGGCTTTGGCTTGCAAGGCGGCTATATCAAATTCGCCGTTTGAGTTATGGGCAATGACGCCGCTGGGCATGCCTGTCTCCCTGATATGCGATGTCAGTGCGCGGGTATCAATGCCGGACAATCCGACAATACCGCGCTCGGCTAGCCAGTCATTTAAGGGGGCTTGCGAGCGGTAATTAGACGGGGCCGTGATATTTTCTCTAAAAATCGCGCCCCGCGCCGCTGTTTCTGCCGATCCGCACGCCGCTTCCTCGTCGTCCCCATTGGTGCCCGTATTGCCAATATGGGGAAAGGTGAACAGGACAATTTGCTGGGCATATGAAGGGTCGGTCAGGATTTCTTGGTACCCGGTCATGGCGGTGTTGAAACAGACTTCGCCCGGGGCATCGCCAATTGCCCCTGCCCCGTGTCCGTAAAACACCTCACCGCTCGCCAAAACCAACACACCTGTAGGTTTTTCTGTATTTGCCGCTTGATTTTTCGTCCGGTCGTCCATACATACCCGCTTCTTTGGCCCGCTTCACTCATGAGCTTGTTTGTTAACAGGCGTATCTTGCAGGTCAAGTGCGGGTCAATAAAATTAGAGACACAAGCACCAATAAAGTGCTATATATCCCGCTTATAAAACTTACGGACACCAATATGAGTTTACGAACAGACATCACCGAAGGCATTAAAACCGCCATGAAAGCCAAAGACAAGCTTAGCCTGTCGACCTTGCGCCTAGTCAGTGCCGCCGTCAAAGACCGCGATATTGCGGCCCGCGGCGCAGATAAGCCGGGCGGTATTGACGAAGCCGAAATCCTGTCTTTATTGGCAAAAATGGTCAAGCAGCGCCAAGAAAGTGCTAAAATTTACGAAGACAATGGCCGGGCCGAACTGGCCGAGCGCGAGCGCGGCGAAATCGACGTGATTAAACGCTATATGCCTGTGGCGCTCAGTGACGACGAATTAGAGCGGGCCGTCAAACAGGCCGTCAATGATCTGGACGCCACCTGCCTCAAAGACATGGGCAAGGTCATGGGCAGGCTAAAAGGCAAATACGCCGGCCGCATGGACATGGGCAAAGCCGGCGCAGCGGTTAAGGCGTTATTGATGCATTAGTGGTGATGCATTAAGGTTTGACCTTATTCTTTGGCAATCTACAAATCAAGCAACATACGCTCCGGATCTTCCAGACATTCTTTTACCCGCACCAGAAATGTGACCGCGCCTTTGCCGTCTACGATGCGGTGGTCATAGCTTAGAGCCAAATACATCATGGGGCGGATAGTAATTTCGTCGTCTATAACCACGGCCCGTTTTTCGATTTTGTGCATGCCCAAAATGCCGGACTGGGGCGGGTTCAGGATCGGAGAGGACATTAGCGAGCCGTAAACACCGCCGTTTGAAATGGTGAATGTACCACCGCTCATATCGTCCATGGAGAGATCACCGTCCCGGGCTTTTTTGGCCAGAGCGCCAATGCCTTTTTCAATGCCGGCTAATGATAATTGGTCCGCGTCTCTTAGCACCGGCACCACCAGACCTTTGTCGGTGCCAACGGCCACGGAAATATCGTAGAAGTTTTTGTAGATAATATCTGTGCCGTCTATTTCGGCGTTGACGGTCGGCACGTCTTTCAGGGCCGTACAGCAAGCTTTGATGAAGAAGCTCATAAAACCTAATTTGACTCCGTGCTTGTCAATGAACACCTGTTTATATTTTTTACGCAGTGCCATGATTTCGGTCATATCGGCTTCATTATAGGTGGTCAGCATGGCGGCGGTGTTTTGCGCATCTTTAAGACGTCTGGCAATGGTCTGGCGCAAGCGCGACATCCGCACCCGTTCCTCGCGCGGGCCAATGTCGCGTGGTTTTGAAGGCGCCGCAGGTTTCGGTGCAGGTTCAGGCTGAGCTTTGGCCGGTGTTTCTGCTGTTAACGCATCGCCCTTGGTGATGCGCCCGTCTTTGCCAGTTCCAGTGATGACAGATGCGTCCAGACCTTTTTCGGCAATCACACGTTTGGCCGACGGCATTGGCGCTTTTTTCCCAGAGGCCTTGGCAGCAACAGGTTCGGGCGTTTCTACTTTGGCGGCGGGCGCCGTACTAGCTTCAACCTTGCCCGGTTTTAAGCGCGCGATCAGCACACCAATTTCGGCGTTTTCGCCCTCGGCTACCAGAATTTCCGTGAGCACACCGTCTTCCGGTGCGACCAATTCCTGAGCCGCTTTATCGGTTTCCAACTCAACGATGGGTTCATCTTTTTTAACTGCGTCCCCGACCTGCTTCATCCACACGGCGATGGTCACTTCGGCGACGCTCTCGCCAACATTTGGTACTTTAATATCTATCATAATTTCTCTCCATATTTATATCGCTCACGGCAGTGCGCAAGAGCGCACGCCTACGCGGGTGCGGCACATAAGTGCCGACGGGCGGGCGCCCTTTTCCGCTCGCCCCGGCGAAGGCCGGGGGCCTCGCTACGCTCGGTATTATTAATCACTTCATCCTCCGCTCACTTCTCAAAAGCTTCGTCCAGTATGGCTTGCTGTTCGGCCTTATGTTTAGAGGCTATTCCTGTGGCCGTCGAGGCGCTAGCCTTGCGCCCCACATACCGCACCAATTTGGTTTTGGTGCCAATTTTCTCGAATGTTTCTTCCAAAAACCCGCGAATATAGGCCCAAGCCCCCATGTTTTGCGGCTCTTCTTGTACCCAGATAATTTCGGCCTGCTTGAAGCGTTTTAATTCCTCAATTAGTGCGTCTTCGGGATAGGGAAACAACTGCTCGACCCGCAATATATAAACATCATCACGTTTTAAATCTTCGCGGTGTTCGAACAAATCATAATATACCTTGCCGGAACACAGAATAACCCGCTTGATTTTGTCGTCCGCCTTGTGGCGAAGCTCACCGTCCAAGGGGTTATAATCTGCATCATCCCACAACACTCGGTGGAAATTTGCCCCGTGGCCCATTTCTTCCAAGGTGGAAACACAGCGTTTATGGCGCAGTAGAGATTTTGGTGTCATGACAATTAACGGCTTGCGAAAATCCCGGTGAACTTGGCGGCGCAGAGCGTGAAAATAATTGGCCGGGGTGGTGATATTACAGACCTGCATATTATCCTCGGCGCACAGTTGCAAATAACGCTCAAGCCGGGCCGATGAATGCTCCGGCCCTTGGCCCTCATAACCGTGAGGCAAGAGCATAACCAGGCCCGACATGCGCAACCATTTTTGCTCGGCGCTTGAAATAAATTGGTCAACCATGACCTGGGCACCATTGGCAAAATCACCAAATTGCGCTTCCCATATGGTCAGGGTGTTGGGCCGGGTTTGGGAAAACCCGTAATCAAAACCAAGCACTGCATATTCACTCAGCATGGAATCAAGCACTTGATAACAGGCTTGGCCGTCGCGGATATTGTTCAGGGGTGTAAAACGTTCTTCGGTGTTCTGGTCGATAATATGGGAATGGCGCTGGGAAAATGTACCGCGCCCACAATCTTGACCGCTTAATCTGACCGGATGGCCTTCAAACAACAGCGATGCAAAGGCCAAATGTTCACCCAAAGCCCAGTCGATATTTTTGCCGGTTTCAATGCGCTCGCGTCTGGCGGCAATCAGCCTTTTTAACGTGCGGTGGATGGCAATATCGTCTGGGTATTCGGTCAATTTTTTACCAATGATTTTTAATGTGCGCACCGCCAGTTGTTTATTGCCCCGGCGCTTAACATCGTCGTCGGGCAGTTGCAGTCCAGACCAGACCCCGTCGAGCCAGTCGGGCGCTTTGGCTGTATAACTTTCCGCCGTTTCGAATTCGTTTTCAATAAAGGCAGCGAAATCGGCCTTCATAGAGGTAAACTCGGCTTCGGTTATAGTGCCGTTTTCAATGAGGTGTTGACCGTAAATATCGCGGGTGGATTTTTTGCCCTTGATAATTTTGTACATAATCGGCTGGGTGAAGCTGGGATCGTCCCCCTCATTATGACCGTAACGGCGATAACAAATCAAATCGACAACCACATCCTTGCCAAATTTTTGGCGGTATTCCGTGGCCACTCGCGCCGCAAATACCACGGCTTCGGGATCGTCGCCGTTAACATGAAAAATCGGGGTTTCCACCATCATCGCCACATCGGTCGGGTAAGGGGTGGAGCGCGAAAAATGCGGCGCGGTGGTAAAGCCGATCTGGTTATTGACCACCACATGAATAGTGCCGCCGATAGTATAGCCTTCAATGGCCGACATGCCCAAACATTCCGGCACAACGCCCTGGCCGGCAAAGGCGGCGTCGCCGTGCAACAATACGGCGGTGACGGCTTTGTGGTCAGGGTTTTCGTAACTACCGGAGACCAACTGCTGCTTAGCCCGCGCCTTACCGATAACCACCGGGTTAACCGCTTCCAGATGAGACGGGTTGGGGGCAAGGGAGAGATGCACGGCGTTGCCGTCAAAGGCCCGGTCTGAGGACGCGCCCAGATGGTATTTCACATCCCCGGAACCAAAATCAGCCGCGCCGGTACTGACCCCGCCGAGGAATTCAAAAAATATCGCCCGGTACGGTTTTTCCAAAATCGCCGCCAAGACATTGAGGCGGCCTCTGTGGGGCATGCCAAAATTGATGTCTTTCAGACCCAGCGCACCGCCGCGCTTGATGATTTGTTCAAGGGCCGGGATTAAGCTTTCCGCCCCGTCCAGACCAAAGCGTTTGGTGCCGGGATAGCGGCGCTGAATGATGTCTTCAAAGGCTTGGGCTTCGATCAGTTTTTGCAAGATGGATTTACGGCCTTCGGGTGTGAAATCCTTACGCTCTTCGGCACTTTCAATCCGGTCTTGCAGCCATCGTTTTTCGGTTGGGTCAGACACATGCATATATTGCACGCCAAATGTGCCGCAATATGTCCGGCGCAAGATTTCAAGAATTTCGTTAAGGGTCGCACTTTCCAAACCAAGCAAGCCATTGATGAAAATGGGGTGGTCAAACTCCCCATTCCCAAATCCGTAAGTGGCCGGATCCAAATCCGTATGAAACACCCGTTTCATTTGCCCAAGCGGGTCAAGATCAGCAATCAGATGCCCGCGTATGCGGTAGGCGCGAATAAGCATCAGGGCCGAAATACTGTCC
>JAJRSJ010000052.1 GCA_024278855.1 Alphaproteobacteria bacterium
ATAGCCCTGTTCAAATACATCAACGGATTCTATAATCCAAAACGAAGACATTCCACCTTGGGCGGAATGTCACCCATTGCCTTCGAAAGAAAGGCAGCCTAAATGAGTAGTCAACCCGGAACTAAACCGGGACAAGTCCAATCCGGCACAGCCTGGACTTGGGCTAAAGGCGTCACTAGAATGCGCGGAAGGGTTCACGCTACCTTTTTGGATGATGGAAAGCCTTCCGCAAAACGTGCCGTTCATATTTTTGATAAAGTCACGAAGGGCTATGATGGTTTATACTATACTGTGTCAAAGACTGCTTCTGAGCCGACTAACCAATGAATGATGCTGTGTTGTTATTCTACAAGATGGATCACCACTTGAAGCGACACTAGGTAATAGCACTTGAGTTTACGTCTCTAAACCGGGTATAAAACAAAAACTACATTTCCGTTTTATTATCAGGGGCTCATATGCGTTTATTATTTATTGGGGTTATGTTGGCGCTTGTGTCTGGCGGTTTGGCGGCTTGTGGGGGGAGTGCGCCCGCGATTACGCCCCCACCTCCTCCGCCACCTCCGCCGCCGCCTCCACCGACAGGTCTTGGTGTTGGGCCGGCGGATTGTGTAGGCGGTACGGCGGACGGCTATCCGTGTAATGCTATCAATTTGGCAAAAAATATTCCCCTTGCTGATTTGGGGGCCGGTTCCGGTAATGATGTTTGGGGTTGGACGGATCCGGCTGACGGCACCGAATACGCGCTCATGGGTCTCAACAACGGCACGGCATTTGTCCGCATATCCGACCCGCAAAACCCGGTTATCGTCGGACGCTTACCGACCAATAGCTCTAGCGCCTCGTGGCGGGATATTAAGGTCTATCAAAACCATGCCTATATTATCGCCGACAATGCCGGTGCCCACGGCATGCAGGTGTTTGATTTGACCCGCCTGCGCGGCGTCACCAACAACACCAATTTTACTGCCGATGCGGTTTATACCAATATCAACAGCGCCCACAGTGTCATCATCAATGAAGATAGCGGTTTCGCCTATATTACCGGGGCCAGCGCGTGCGGCGGTGGTTTGCATATGGTGGATATTAGCACGCCGGCCAGCCCGGTATTTGCCGCCTGCCACGCCGCCGACGGTTATACCCACGACGGACAATGCGTCAATTATACGGGGCCGGACGCCGATTATGTGGGTGCGGAAATCTGCTTTAACGCCAATGAAGACACGGTTGATATTGTTGATGTTAGCATCAAGGCCGCCCCGGTTTCCATCTCTAGTTCCACCTATCCCAATGTTGAATATGCCCATCAAGTCTGGCTCGACGACAGCCACACATATTTATTCGTCGGCGATGAATTGGACGAGAGCAGAAACGGCGGTAATACAAAAACAATGGTGTTCGATGTTACGGATTTGGACAATCCGGCTGTTCTCTATGCCCATTCAGGCACCACAACTGCCACTGACCATAATGCCTATATTGTTGGCAATAAAGTCTATCAAGCCAATTACCGGGCCGGGCTACAAGTGCTAGAGTTTACCAATCTGGCCACCGATACCCTAACCGAAGTTGCCGCGTTCGACACATTTCCCGCCGACGACAACCCACCAACCAACGGCGCATGGAGCGTCTTCCCCTTCTTCCCAAGCGGCACGATATTGGTCAGCGATATTAACAGGGGATTGTTTATTTTAACGCCGGAATAAACCTACCGCGCCAATTCCCGCATCGCCCCCTCAATACCCGTAAGCGTCATGGGGAACATCCTATCTGCGCCGATTATTTCTTGTATCATCTGCGTGGATTGGGAATGTTTCCAATATTGTTCCGGGACCGGGTTTAGCCAGACCAGATGGTCGTAAACATCTACGAACCGTTTGAGCCAGACCGCGCCTGCTTCTTCGTTCCAGTGTTCTATGGCTCCGCCTTTGACGGCGATTTCGTAGGGAGACATGGAAGCGTCGCCGACAAATACGACCCGGTAATCGGACGGGTATTTGTGCAATATGTCCCATGTAGGTGTAACCTCGCGCATCCGGCGGATATTGTCTGTCCAGACATTTTCGTAGATGCAATTGTGGAAATAGAAATTTTCTAGCCGTTTAAACTCGCTACGGGCCGCCGAGAACAATTCCTCGGCCTGCAAAATATGGGCGTCCATGGAGCCGCCAATATCGAAAAATGTTAGCACTTTGACGGCATTACGTTTTTCGGGCCGCATTTTAATGTCGAGCCAGCCTTGGCGGGCGGTGGCGTTGATGGTGTCGTCAATATCCAGTTCTTCGCTCGCACCCTCGCGGGCGAATTTGCGCAAACGTCTGAGCGCCACTTTTATATTGCGGGTTCCCAGTTCAATATCCCCGTCCAGGTTTTTGAAATGACGTTTGTCCCAAACCTTGACAGCGCGGCCGTGGCGGCCTTTGTCTTGACCAATGCGCACACCTTCGGGGGTATAACCGTAGGCACCGAACGGCGAAGTACCCGCCGTGCCGACCCATTTGCTACCGCCCTGATGTCGCTCGTTTTGTTCTTCGAGGCGTTTTTTAAGCGTCTCCATGAGCTTGTCCAAATCCCCCAAAGCTTCGATTTCAGCCATTTCTTCTGGGGTCAAATGTTTCTCGGCCATTTTCTTGAGCCAGTCATCGGGAATGTGCTGGTCGTTCTCTCCGAATATATCCGAAAGATAATCCACGCCGCGAAACACGTGGGCGAACACCTGATCAAATTTGTCCAAATTACGCTCGTCTTTAACCAAAGCGGCCCGCGAAACATAATAAAATCCGTCAACGCTCTCCCCGGCCACGTCTTTGTCTAAAGCCTCGAGTAGCGTCAAATACTCGCGAATAGACACCGGAACTTTGGCGGCACGAAGCTGGGAAAAAAAATCATGGAACATGGGATTACCTACGGCATTCCCCGGCATATACCGCGCTGACACCAACGCGGTTGGCGACACACTCACTGGTATAAGTGCGGCCATCACAGCCGCACACGGGCGCATAAATCTCTATGCAGACATCTGGTTTGGTCCGGCACGTTCCCAACCGGTCTGCTGCGCCGCACTGGGCCTGGGGTATAAAATGGCAATAGCTATTGCGCCCGGTACAAACAGCACCCGACATCCCCCCGCAAACTTGCGCACCAATTGGTGTTTGCTGCGGCGGCGGAAAACCCGGAGGAGTTGAGACGGGTGTATGGCCATAATTATAACAGGCCCCAAGCGCCAAAAAAACAAACACCATTAAAAGTGTACGCATTATTTCCTAAACCTCTACCAAGCTATCTCTGAACAATTTTGCGTTCTCCACATAGTGCAGGGCGCTGGCTTGTAGCATTTGGATTTGGGCGTCGCCCAAGGTTTTTATGACCCTGGCAGGGGCGCCGACGACGAGGGAATTATCCGGGATGGTTTTGCCTTCTGTCACCAAAGCGTGAGCGCCAATGATACAATTTTTCCCGATCTTGGCACCGTTTAGCACCGTGGCACCGATACCTATGAGTGAATTGTCCCCCACCGTGCAACCATGTAGCATGGCTTTGTGACCGACCGTGACCCCTGCCCCAATATTGAGCGGCATTCCGGGGTCGGAATGCAAAACCGAATTGTCCTGAATATTGGTATTGGCTCCAATGTGGACTGGTTCGTTATCGCAGCGAATAACCGCGCCAAACCAGACCGACGCGTTCTCCCCCAAATATACATCCCCAATGACCGTTGCGTTAGGCGCGATCCAGACACCGTCTGCGCATGTGGGCCGAACACCGTCTAGGGCATAGAGGCTCACAGCTACATCTCGTCCAGGTCTTGTTGCAGGATCGAAATATTGAGGTCATAGGAAATATCGTCCTTGTCTTCGTCGTCGATGTACAAAAGCCCGAGGATTTCATCGTCGAGGTAAATCTCAACACTGTCCGCAACCTTGCGCGGGCGAATGGTCAGGTTTTCTGTTCCCAGACGTTTTTTTAAATAAGTCTGGACTTGAGTGATTTGTTCGGGTGTCATTTTAGTCTCCAAATTTCGGCTAAACCTAACGCGAAAAATCTGAAAATCAAATGATATAGTTAAAAGACTGATCCATTTCAGCGGCCGGGTTTTCACAGCACGGCCCCCCTACAGGTTTGGCAGGTATGCCAGCCACCGTGCATTGGGCCGGTACATTTTTTAGCACCACAGAACCAGATGCAATGCGCGCACCGTCTCCGACCGTAATATTGCCAAGTATTTTGGCCCCGGCCCCTATCAACACATTTTCGCCGATTTTTGGATGCCGGTCGGCTTTTTCCTTGCCCGTACCGCCCAAAGTAACCCCGTGCAAAATAGAGCAACCATTGCCGACCTGGCTAGTTTCCCCTGCCACTAACCCGTCCGCGTGATCCAACATTATCGAGGCACCAAATTTGGCAGCCGGGTGGATGTCGACACTAAACAATTCGGTGCTGCGGTTTTGCAAATGATAGGCCATGAGCTTGCGGCCCTGACCCCAAAACCCATTTGCGATACGGTAGGTCTGCAAAGCGGTAAAACCTTTGAAATACAAAAAACACTGGAGATAGGACAAACAGGCCGGGTCGCGCTCCCGCACAGCCACCAAATCTTTTATGGCCGCCTCTACGATTGTTTCGTCCCTACGGTACATATTCAAAAACAGTGTGCGCAAATGCAACGCCGGCAATTCCGGCGTCGCTAACTTTTCGGCCAAATGACTGGCCAGAGCGCGGCAAAAGCTTTCCTGGTTTATAATGCTACCGTAGAGCAATGAGGACAAAGCTCGCTCATTTTGGGCAAACTCAGTGGCTTCGTCTTGCAGGGCTGCCCAGACCTGGCTTTGTACGCTGTGGGTAGTTGAAAACTCAATCACTGACATGGAATACTCCTGCGAAATACCTGTTTTTGTTTAGATAAGGCCTATGAATATTAGCACAACACTTGCTTACCAACATCACAATAATGTGTTAGCCCCGACCCCGATAAGGCGCGACGCCTTGGTCTGGCACCCAGAGGCCTTCGGGGCGGGTGCCGTGTTGGAAAAATACGTCAATGGGAATACCGCCGCGCGGATACCAATAGCCGCCAATTCGTAGCCACAAAGGTTTGATTTCCTTGATAATTCTTTGTGCAATGCCGACGGTACAAGCCTCATGAAAATCGCCGTGATTGCGGTAGGATGTCAGGTATAATTTAAGCGACTTGCTCTCGACAATCCACTTGTCCGGCACATAATCTATCACCAAATGGGCAAAATCCGGCTGGTTGGTTACCGGACATAATGAGGTAAATTCCGGGCAGGTAAACCGGATGAGATAGGGGTCGTCATTAGGATTTTTGACCCGCTCTAACTTAGCGGCGTCCGGCGAAACTGGCGTATTCGCCTGTGCGCCCAATTGCCCTAAATCCTTATATCTTTTATCTGTCATAGGGGCTAGTTAACGCAATTGCCCGCCTGCTTCAAGCACTGCGAAGCTTTAGGCGCAATAAAATCTTGCGGAGCCGCCCGCTAAAATCATAGGTAAGCACAGCTTTACGGCCTGGCATTTCTACATATTTATAGCTGAAATGGGACAAGGTTACGACCACCAGTAAATATGGGATCAGCAATAAATCGCCATTGGCCAATAAATCTCCATTAGTCTGGGCCGCATTCCAAGCCGGGCCAAAAATTTTCGGCAAGACCATCTCCGCCCCTATGGAGAAGAACAGTGACACCAAAATATGCACCATATAAATGCTGTAGGATATACGCCCCAAATACCGCAAAGGTCGCGACCCCATCAAGCGGGATACCCCACCCATGTCAAAGGCAAAGCCGAGTACGAATATAAATGCAACGGGCGCAATGAAAAACTGGGCTTTGCCGGGGAAGTAAATCACAAACCCGACCATAATCCCTAACACTATAATTTCAATCAGTGTCGCAGTCAGGTTTGGTATTTGTAATTTTTTAAATTTTGGTAGCAGCAAACGATACACATAGGCCACTAAAACCCCGGTAAAAAACCCGCCGAGACAACGCCAAAACCCAAGGTCATAATGAAAGTCCATATTGGGTTTTAAGCCCGATAATATATAATAATTTAGAGCAACTAACAAGGCTATCACCATGAAATGAATAGGTTTTTTAGGTCGCGCCCACAGCATCATGCCCAGAAATACGAAATAGGTCCAAAACTCGACACTGACTGTCCAGCTCGGCATATTAAACGATAAACTATCGTGCAGTCCCATGGATTGGGTCAAAGTCAAATTGGACAAAAAGCTTTGCCAGGTTTCCGCCGCACCGGGCTGGAACGGCAATATTTCGCCGGGCGTTAATGTAGCAAAGCCGAGCCAGTGGGCCGCAATGCGAGCAAGGGCATACAGTAGCGCCACCAGTAACATAACGAAATGGATCGGGTAAATCCGGGCAAACCTGCGTTTGATAAAGGTGCGTCCCTGTGCGCCAGTTTTTAAATGCCCATCATACAAGGTGAATATCAAAAACCCGGAAAATACGAAAAACAGATCCACCAAAATTGGCCCATTGTTAAACAGTGCCGTAGAGTTGATATTGGACAGCCACATGGTGTGATAAACCGCAATCATCAACGCCAACACGCCGCGAAACCCGTCGAGGGCGGCAAAATACTGAGTTTTACCCCGGTTATCGGTCAATTGAGACACCTGATTTCCACCTATAGTGTTGTTTTCGCCCCCCAATTACCCCATTAAGGAAAACATTCGATTAAGAAGCGGCAAAGAAGCCGTTAGTTTTGGGGAGTTATCCGTGCAATTGGTCACGCTGGATTGGGTTATTGTCGCCATAATTATGGCATTTATATTGGGTGTCGGGCTGTATGTCAGCCGCCGGGTCGCGTCCGATAGCACATCGTTTTTTCTGGGTGGGCGCAATATGCCTTGGTGGTTACTTGGCACAAGCATGGTTGCCACCACATTTGCTGCCGACACGCCAAATCTTGTCACCGGACTGGTGCGGGAAAACGGGGTGGCCGGTAACTGGGGTTGGTGGGCGTTTTTGCTCACCGGCATGATTAGCGCATTCGTCTATGCCAAGCTCTGGCGGCGCCTCGGCGTGGTCACCGATATAGAGTTTTATGAGCGGCGCTATAGCGGCAAGCCGGCCGCCGCCCTGCGCGGGTTTCGGGCCGTGTATATTGGTGTATTTTTCAACATCATGGTCATGGCCAATGTCACTTTGGCGCTGATTAAGTATTCGAACGTATTGTTCGGCGTCTCACCGGAAATCGTCGTCTTGGTTGCAGGCTTGATCACCGTAACCCTTAGCGTATCGGGTGGTTTGCTCGGCGTCTTGGTCACCGACTTTTTCTTGTTCATCCTGTCCATGGTCGGCGCGTTATTCGTCGCCTGGTTTGCCGTCAACCATATTGAAGTTGGCGGGCTATCCCAGATGATGAAAGCCCCGGAACTTATTGACAAAACAAGTTTTTTTCCGGATTTCTTCGACCCTAATCAATATGTCCCCATCCTCCTGATCCCGCTTCTGATCCAGTGGTGGAGTGCCTGGTATCCGGGTTCGGAACCGGGCGGCGGCGGCTATATCGCCCAGCGTATGTTGGCCGCCAAGGACGAAAATCACGCCACGGGTGCAGCGGTGTTTTTCAATATTGCGCACTATGCCCTTAGACCGTGGCCGTGGATATTGGTGGCATTGGCATCGCTCATTGTATTCCCTGACCTTGACAGCATGGGCACCGCCCTGCCCCATGTGGACAAATCCCTGATCCAAAACGATCTAGCCTATCCGGCCATGCTGACTTTCCTGCCCACGGGCCTGCTTGGTCTAGTCGTCGCCTCTATTCTGGCCGCCTATATTTCCACCATGTCAACCATGCTGAACCTGGGCGCGTCCTATGTGGTCAATGATGTTTACGGGCGTTTTATCAACAAGCAAGCCAGTGAGAAACGCAAAGTCCGGGTCGGGCAATTGGTGACGATTGTCCTGATGGTCGGTGTGGCCCTGTTGGCACTTAAACTGGAAAGCGCCACACAAGGGTTTAGATTATTGTTAGCCGTAGGTGCGGGTACGGGATTGCTGTTTTTCCTGCGCTGGTTCTGGCACCGCATCAATGCGTGGAGCGAAATCAGTGCTATGGTGTTTTCGCTCGGCGTAGCGTTCGGACTGGAATTTTACGGCCCCGAACATTTGCAAATCTGGCACAAATTCGCCCTTAGTGTCGGCTTGACCACTTTGGGCTGGATAGCTGTGACCTTGCTCACCCGCCCCACGGACGCATCTACACTGGAAAAATTCCAGGCTGATGCCAAATTGGACAAAGATACGAATATAAAAGCCGGTATAATCGCCGCCCTCGCCGCAAGTCTCAGTGTCTACGGCTTGATGTTCTCGACCGGGAGCATTTTATACGCCCAGTATTTACCCGCGCTCGGTTTCGGGCTAGTCAGTTTACTGGCAGGGATTTTCACCCTGCGCACCTATAGGAGAGCCAAATGAAGTCACGCGCCGCCATTGCCGTCAAAGCCGCAAACCCGCTTATTATTGACGAGATTGATGTGGAGGGGCCGAGGGAGGGCGAAGTCCTGGTCGAGATCAAAGCCACGGGCATATGCCATACCGACGCTTTTACCCTGTCGGGCGATGACCCGGAGGGCGCATTTCCGGCAATCCTCGGCCATGAGGGCGCGGGCATAGTGCGCGAAATCGGCAAGGGTGTGACATCGCTCAAAACCGGCGATCATGTCATCCCGCTTTACACCGCCGAATGCCGCACCTGTGATTATTGCCTGCATCCCAAAACCAATTTGTGCCAGCGCGTCCGCGAAACCCAAGGGCGCGGCGTCATGCCCGATGGCACTTCAAGATTTAGCTATAAAGGCAAGCCAGTCCTACATTATATGGGCTGCTCGACATTCTCCAATTACACAGTCCTGCCCGAAGTCAGCTCGGCAAAAATCCGTAAGGATGCGCCGTTCGACAAGGCCTGTTATATCGGTTGCGGCGTCACCACGGGCGTCGGCGCAGTGATTTATACGGCCAAGGTCGAGCCGGACACGGCCTGCATCGTGTTCGGGCTTGGCGGTATTGGTCTGAACGTCATTCAGGGCCTCAAAATGATCGGGGCCAAACAAATCGTCGGCGTAGACCTCAACCCAAAGCGCGAAGCTACGGCCCGCAAATTCGGCATGACCGATTGCGTCAATCCCAATGATGTCAAAGGTGACCTCACCGGATATTTGGTAGAGTTAACAGAAGGCGGCGCAGATTACACATTCGAATGCATCGGCAATACCGATGTCATGCGCGTGGCCCTAGAAAGTTGTCACAAAGGCTGGGGCGAGAGCATCATCATCGGCGTAGCCGGCGCCGGCAAAGAAATCTCGACCCGCCCATTCCAGCTCGTAACAGGCCGCTCATGGCGCGGCACAGCGTTTGGCGGCGCCAGAGGCCGCACAGATGTGCCTAGCATAGTGGATATGTATATGGATGGGCGGATAAATATAGACGATTTAATAACGCACAAAATGGGGATAGAGGATATTAACACGGCGTTTGATTTGATGCATGCTGGGGAGAGTATACGGTCGGTGGTGGAGTTTTGATGACGGGCGAACTCTGGTATCAAACGGATTGCAATCATCAATTTGAAGATGCCATAGATTTCGCATGTGACCAAACCACGAAATATATCGCAAACAGAAAAGACATCAAATGGGTTACCATTGCATATCTTAATGCCTTACAATGTGCTTGTATTTTCTATTTAGACAGTAATGACACAACTGAAACGGCCACCCTTACAGATAAGTCTGCTGGAAACTGGCTGAAATGGTTTCGTTCTAGCCCCAGAAACAATTTTCCTCGAAGTTACCTTGCCCGTCCACAGGAACTATTTGACCGGTGTAAGCAACAAAGTAGAGCTGATTTGAGTGAATTTGATGATAGCGTAAAATGGATAATAAAATATAGGAATCAATTTATTCACTTTTACCCCACGGCTCTTTCGATTGAGTTAAGTGGGTTTCCAAAAACACTCATTGAGATAATCCAAGCGATAGAAACAATCACTAAATTACCCCGAATGTACAATCATAGATTTGATAATGGTCGTTTCAACAAAATTATTTCAAGGATAAAATTTATGCAAAACGAACTTACGGTGATTATTAAAAAAGATGAAGAAAGCCATGCCTCCAGTATCCCAAAATAAAATGTTTGGTGATATGTAGTCGAAACTCTTACACATCGTAGGCTAAACTTACCTCCTTCCTCCATTTTTCATGGGGGAAGTGCCGGAACTCTTGTGGAGGCGATGGGGGCGCGTGCTCTTGCACGCAACAGACTTCTCGGTAAAAATTTAGCTTCGTAACGACGCAAGAGCGTCGGCCCCCATCGAGCGCCAAGAGGCGCCCACTTCCCCCATGAAAAATGGAGGAAGAAAACGTGAATCCCATTAAACGCAAACCGCTCTAAAAATCAGGTAATTGGCTCTTATGTAGCACAGCCAAAACATCAATATATTCATCTGATACATCATAATATATTACATGGCTTTCAAATGGTATTTGCCTTGTCTCGGGGTGGGGAATTCCAACCACTACACCCATATTTGGCATAAGCGTCAATTCGTGGCATAGGGCTTCCAAATCATCGATATATTTGATTGACTGCTCTGCGCCCCAATTGGAAGCTGTATAGTCGGTAATCTGGGCAATCTCGATACTTGCCCGGAGCATAAACCTGTATTGACGCATTATCAGTATTTGGCACGCAAGCTATTCAGGAACTCCGGGCCGTCCACATAGTCCCCGGCCCTGCTCTCTTGTTCCGCCAACGCCAATCTGCGGGCTAAAAAATCCCGCTTTTGTAATTGTTCCTGCTCATAGTCATGGGCAGATATCAGCACCGCAAGCGGGCGTCCATGTTTAGTTATTTGCACGGGGGCGCGTTGTGCTTTATCTATCATTTGGCCGAATTTTTGTTTCGCTTCGGCTGCCGTTACTTTTTCCATAGCAATTCTCCGTATTTGTCTATAATAGACAAAATAGACTAATTAAGCAAGGTTTTATAACATGACACCAACCTCACAAAATAAAATGTTTGGCGGTACGCAATCCGTTTATGCCCACCGCTCCAAGGCCTGCGATTGTGATATGCGGGTGGCGGTTTATCTACCGCCGCAAGCCCTTAATAAAAAGGCAGAACATGCCCCCTGCCCGGCGCTTGTATGGCTCTCAGGGCTTACCTGCACCGAGGAAAATTTTACCGCCAAAGCTGGCGCGCAGCGGGTGGCGGCTGAATTGGGGATTATCCTGATTGCCCCGGACACCAGCCCGCGCGGCGACCATGTGCCGGATGATAAAAACAGCTATGATTTCGCCAAGGGGGCCGGGTTTTATCTGGACGCGACCCAAGAACCGTGGGCGAAGAACTACCAGATGCAGACTTATATCCGGGATGAACTCACGGCGTGGATGCTGGCCAATTTCCCCATAGACTCGAAACGTATCGGCATTAGCGGCCACTCCATGGGCGGGCACGGGGCCATCACATTACACCTGAAAAATCCCGACCTGTACAAAACCTGCTCGGCCTTCGCCCCCATCACCTCGCCCTCACAAGTCCCCTGGGGCCGAAAAGCGCTCAAGGGGTATCTGGGCGAAAACCAAGCCGACTGGGCGCAATATGACGCGACGGAACTGGTCAAAACCCCGAGCCAAGCCAATATCCTGATCGACCAAGGCACAGACGATAATTTCCTAACCGAACATCTCCGCCCGGAAATATTTTCAGACGCCTGCGCAAAATCCGGTCAAGCCACAATCCTTAGAATGCAAGAAGGCTACGACCATTCCTATTATTTCATCGCCACATTCATCGAGGCTCATCTAAGACACCATAAGAACGTGCTCGGATAATAAACAATATCTCCTTCCCTCCGTTTACGGGGGAAGTACTCCTCGTTTTTCAGAGGGGGGATGGGGGCCGACGCTCTTGCGGCGGTACGATGCTAGTGTTTTCACTGAAAGTCCGTAGCGCACAAGGTGTGCGCCCCCCATCGCCTTCGCAAGAGCTTCGGCACTTCCCCCGTAAACGGAGGGAAGGAAAAACCCCTAATCACCCCGAGCCGCCAATAATTTCTTCCAATTTGGCATAATCGTCTTGACGGTAGTTTTCAATTAGACTGGCAATTTCATCAACACTGACATTTAGAGACTGCAACACCATACTGCCCAATTGCAAGCTGGACTCGGCCGCCTCGGAGACAACGGCGTTGGCTCCGGATTTCTCTAAACTACGCATATGTATCCGGTCGCGCGCCCGGACATAAATCTGCAAATCCGGGTAATTACTCCGCAGCGCAACAACAACTTCATTGGCTGCGACGGCGTTATCAATGGTGATGACAGCCGCTTTTGCATGTCCTGCGCCGGCCGCCTTGAGTATCTGGATACGGTCAGCATCGCCGAAATAAACATTCATGCCTTTGGCACGGCATTTTTGCACACGCATTTGGTCAAGGTCGAGAGCCACATAGGGAATGCCTGCATCTGACAACACCCTGGCGACGGTTTGCCCAACCCTGCCAAAACCAGCTATGAGGACGTGTTGCTGTATATCCTCGATATCGATGTCGATATCATGTTCGTTTTGCCGTGCTTGGGTATGTTTTTTTAAACTGTCTGACAATTTCTGCCCGATATAGAACATGCCGGGCGTCAAAGCCATGCTAATCGCAATCACGGCCATCAAAATTTGCACCACAAATTGCGGCAACAGCGCCATTGATAAGGCGGCCCCAAAAATTACAAAGCCAAACTCTCCACCTTGCGAAAGCGCAAGCCCGGTTCTCAACGACGAAGATAGAGGCGTGCCAAAAATGCGGCAAAGAAGTGTAATCACAAGCGCTTTTCCGAGCATCAGGCTAACAACTATGACGGCAATCAAGCCTAGATTTTCTGCAATCAGGCCAAGATCAATAAACATGCCTATGGTTATAAAAAACAGCCCCAGCAAGATGCCGCGAAACGGCTTGATGTCTGCCTCAATTTGGTGCTTATATTCGGTTTCTGCAAGCAACAAGCCAGCCAGTAGCGCCCCAAGTTCCATTGACAGGCCCGCGATTGACATAATCCACGCCATACCAAGCACCATGAGCAATGTGGTCGAAACAAAAAGCTCGGAGCTGCGGGTACGTGCAATCATGCGGTATAAAGGTCTTAATAAATAGCGACCAAAGCCAATAACAATCAGGAATGCCGCGCCGCCTTTAAGCGTTGCCAACCCCAAAGTTTCCAATAAAGAAGACCCCGGCGCCCCCACCAAGGTTACGAAAATCAATAACGGCACAACCGCCAAATCCTGAAGCAATAATATTGAAAACGTCGTCAGACCAAAGCGTGTTGCACGCTCGCTGCGTTCTTCCAATAAATGCAGCACAAATGCCGTTGACGACAAAGCTAGCCCGCCGCCCACAATGACTGCCGCATAAACGCCAAGTCCTAAAAAATAGGCCACAAGGCCAATAACAAGCCCGCTTATTAAAACTTGTATGGTGCCAAGGCCAAACACTTTGCGACCAAGCGTACGCAAACGCCTAAAGGAAAGTTCCAAACCGATCATGAAAAGTAAAAACACGACGCCAAATTGCGCAAGGGTTTGAGCCGCTTTTGTATCCCCAATCAGTGCAAACCCATAAGGGCCGAGCAGCATTCCAGCCGCCAGATACCCAAGGATAGGGCTAAGTTTGAACCGTTGAAACACCGGCACAACAATAACCATAGCCGCCAGGAAAATCAAAACATCCATAAGGTATTCAGATTGATGCACAACGGCCCTCCCTATCTATAATTAACCCTAGAGCATTCCTCGTTACATTAAAACCACTTTGGGAAACTACTTTGGGAAACCACTTTGGGCCGGGCAAATTCGCGAAATGTAAATACACCACTTGCTCGCGCTTGCCAAACCCGCTAAAGAGCAAGCTATGAACTGGTTATCAAAATTAACGCCGCCGGGTGTGAAGAAAATCTTTACCAAGCGCGACACGCCGGACAATCTTTGGGTCAAATGCCCCAAGTCCGAAGAAATGGTATTTCACGCTGATTTAGCGGCGGCCTTACATGTAACGCCCGCCGGGCACCATATGCGTATTGGGCCAGAATACCGACTGTCCTACACATTTGACGGCGGTAAATACGAAACTCTGGAGCCACCCAAAGTTGTCGCTGATCCACTGAAATTCAAAGACGACCGCAAATATACCGAACGCCTGAAAACCGCCCGCGCCAAAACCGGCATGGACGATGTTATGGCCTTGGCTGTGGGCCGTATCGAGGGCATTGAAACGGTTGTTTTGGTGCAAAATTTTGCCTTTATGGGCGGCTCGCTCGGCATGGCAGCTGGGGGTGCTTTTCTCACCGCCTGTGAGCAAGCCGTTGAGCGCACCTTGCCCTTGGTGATCTTTACAGCGGCCGGCGGAGCGCGCATGCAAGAAGGCGCATTGTCCTTGATGCAAATGCCGCGCACCACCATTGGCGTGCAACAAATGCGCGAAGCCGGGCTTCCCTACATAGTTGTGCTGACCGACCCGACCACGGGCGGTGTCACGGCCAGTTATGCCATGCTCGGGGATGTGCATCTGGCCGAGCCGGACGCACTGATTTGCTTTGCCGGGCCGCGTGTGATCGAACAAACTATCCGCGAAAAACTGCCCGAAGGTTTTCAACGTTCCGAGTATTTACAAGCCAAAGGCATGATCGACCAGGTTGTTCACCGCAAAGATATGTGCACGGCTTTGGCCCAAATTCTGTCGATTTTACTCGACAAGAAACGCAAGCCTACCAAAGCCCTTGAAGGTGCGTAAAGCAAAGTGCGTAAAGACAGCCCGGCCCTCAAAGCGGCCTTACAAAAACTGGAACATCTCCACCCTAAAAAAATCGACCTAGGCTTGGCGCGTATCGAACGTGTCTTAAAAAGCCTTGGCCATCCTGAGCGCAGCCTGCCCCCCACCGTCCATATTGCGGGTACAAACGGCAAAGGTTCAACCACGGCTTTCTTGCGGGCTATGGCCGAAGCGCAAAACCTGCGCGTCCATGTCTATACCTCGCCCCATTTGGTCAGTTTTTGCGAACGCATTGTGCTAGCTGGCCAGATGATTAGTGAAGATATTTTGCTGGATATTTTGCAGCAAGTACAAACCGCCAATGCGGGCCAAGCCTTGTCGTTTTTTGA
>JAJRSJ010000053.1 GCA_024278855.1 Alphaproteobacteria bacterium
ATAGCCCTGTTCAAATACATCAACGGATTCTATAATCCAAAACGAAGACATTCCACCTTGGGCGGAATGTCACCCATTGCCTTCGAAAGAAAGGCAGCCTAAATGAGTAGTCAACCCGGAACTAAACCGGGACAAGTCCAACCGAAGGCGGGCGGGTTGGCGAACGCCGCCTTAAAAGCACCGATGTGCGTTTGTCAGAATTACGCGAGCAGGAGGCAGGTATCAAGTCCCGTTACCGGGGCGAGCGCCAGCGCCTAAAATCCCAGGAAACCAATTTCACTACTGATTTGTCGGGCCTTAAAAGACGCCGCGTTTTACAACAAAAATCCGTCGAAATTGCCGCCTCACAACTGCGCCGTTATGCGCGTTTATCCGAGGACGGGACGACCTCGCAGTTGGAACTCGATCAGGCCAAGTCCGGCGACATAAACCAGCGCATTAATTTAGAAGCGATCGAACAGCAAATTACGGCGCGGCGCGGCGCATTGTCTGAGAACAAATTTGCGCAAAAGGCACTAACCGGAAATGAAGACCGTGAACTTTCCCAACTTCGAATACAGATCAGCCAATTGGAACAAAGCCGCGTCGAGCTTGAGGCCTCAAGCCAATATATCGTCCGCAGTCCAATCGGCGGTACGGTCGCCGCCTTGCAAGGCAAAGTCGGGCAGAGTATTTCACCCAATACACCCGTGGTGGTGATTATCCCTGAAGATTCCGATATGGTGGCCACGCTATTGGCGTCTTCCAAATCCGTCGCGTTTTTGGAAGCTGGTCAAGATGTCAATCTCCTCATAGATGCTTTTCCTTATCAAAAATTCGGGGTACAAAAAGGAACAATAAAAGACATTTCCAAAACCCCGTTCAAACCCGGTGAACTTGATACCCCCATACCTTATGAGCAATCCATCTACCGGGTTGTCGTCACCCTCAATAAACAGACCGTCACGGCATATGGCAAGGAAATACCGATTAAAACCGGCATGACCCTGCAAGGTGACCTCATTGTTGACAAACGCACACTCCTGCAATGGATGATGGAACCGTTGCTGACTATGAAACGCAGTTAAGCGATAGCAACTAACACAACAATTCAACAGCTTCCGCTTTATGCCCCGCAGACAAATGTGCGTAGCGCAATGTCATATCATAGGTCGAGTGGCCGAGTAATTCACGGATTGTGTTTAGATTTGCGTCCTTCATAGCCAGTTTTGAGGCAAAATGGTGGCGAAGGTCATGCTAGCGAAAATCGTTGATCTGTGCGGCTATGAGGAGGCTCGGTAATACCCCCATATTTAGGGGCACTCATAAGTAGAGCGATTTAAGCGCCCATCATGGCCAGCTTTTGTTTGGGCGTTATTGGGCGAGCTTTAGGGAAACCGGTTTTCTATTTTTAAAAAAGAGAATAAAACACCCAATAGGTATCAGGGAACAAAAAAAATTGTTGTTAGCCCTGTTTATTCGCTTTTAAGGGTGCAGCGTTTTGTAGTGATGGATTGAGGGCTTTGGTTTCTCTTAAAAAAGATTTTGGTTTTTTCATGAAAGTAGTGTCTGTGTTTATTTTATATCCCAACATTATCAGAACATCGCGGACAAAAAATACACAATTTCGTTTTTTGACATTGTAGCTTTTGCCTGGAATACTTTGCCATTTGACCATCAACATCTTGACCCTTTGATATTCTTGCTCGTCTAACGTAATCGAGAATTGCATGTCAGACTTTTTAATATATGCAGGTGATACGGCCTTCATAATACCCTTTACCGAACCTAGTAATATTCGCGGGGATAATGTTTTTGCGGTAAATCCAAAATTTTCATCGACTTGAGTACCGTCAGCGAGAGTGCCATTGGCAACGAGGAACGCATGGGGAAAATTATTGCCAAAATCATGACTGTAAAATGCCACGGTCACATCTGCATATGCCGTACTGGGCCAAAGAAAAGACAGTACACACACCAGAGTGCGAAGTAAATTAGACTTGAGATAGTGATGTGGCCATCGGATTTTGTTAAAAAAATTAATCATCGTTTTTCCAAAGTATAATGAGTTTGCAAGACGGTGAAATACAATAATATGAGCGCTATATACCTGTGTTTCCCTCCCAATCTAACATGTACTTTCCGGTGATTCGTGTCAATATTGTAACAATTTTCTGAACTATAGCCGTTTTATGCGTACACTAGCTAGGCTCAGGACCTAGGGCAAAGCCCTAATTTGGCAGATCAAATCTTTGGACGCGTTCGACATTATAGCCCAAATTTTCGAACCTGGTCGGCAGGCCATCTTGGCCAATTAAATGGCCAACCCCGACAACAGCCATAGCGTTATTATCACCTTTCATAAAATCATCCAATATTTTGACCCATTTAGCATTACGTTTGGTAAACAGGGCGTCATAAATTATTGGAGATTGGCTTTGGGCCGGGATTAGCATATCTTCTTCCAGCCTTGCAATATCGCCAATAAGCCAGGCCGCAT
The DNA here is from genome assembly GCA_024278855.1 of Alphaproteobacteria bacterium. Classification (GTDB taxonomy): domain Bacteria; phylum Pseudomonadota; class Alphaproteobacteria; order Caulobacterales; family Maricaulaceae; genus Robiginitomaculum_A. The sequence continues at coordinate 2,480 of JAJRSJ010000053.1, forward strand.
TCACGGCTTGGGTATTGGCAACCATAGTATCGAAAGTTTTTATGGTTTGGACAAACGCCTGCATTTGTAAATCTTCGGGATGGTCTGCCACAGCTTTAAAATATGTCTCTATCGTCTCGAGATTATAGATAGATTTCCCTGCCTGCTTTGCCTTGGTACGCAATAAACTATCAGCGGAATTGGTGTATTTTAGCCCAGCCTTGTCAGCCGCCGCTAGGCTCAATATATCAGCCGCCAGCCACGGCTTAAAGCGTTCAAGTCGCGCCAAAGGTACATCGGCATTATGGGCTGCCGCCGTTAAGCGGTTAATATTGGCGGTATCCAGCTTGTCACTCAAACGCTCTCCGCTATCATATAGCCCATATTGGCGTTGCAAAATACTAGACTTAAGAGCAGACTTATCATCGTCAGGCGTTTCGAAAAACACAGTGCCAACACTCGCAAACGCCGCCCCCATATCCCGGCGTTGCCAATCCGTACCGTCAGGCAATAAATGTACCGTGCCAAACAAAAACAACGTGCTGTCTCTGTCTGTGATTTTCCAAAGGGCCGGCCCATCATAGCGCTTATGGGCTTCCGCAACTTTTTTTTGCACATTGTCGCGCTGATTGCACGCCCCTAGTAATATGGCCATCAGGCTCGCTAGCAATAAGCCGACACCAAACCTCAAGAATAAATTCTTGTTGATTATCATAGATGTTATTTAAAGCACGCAATAGCCCTTGGCAAAGGTTTAAGCAGGCTCTATACGGCATTTCTATAAACCACGCCCAAAGACACAACCGTCAAGGCACAATAAAAGCACCCGTAGCTCAGCTGGATAGAGCGCTGCCCTCCGAAGGCAGAGGTCACAGGTTCAAATCCTGTCGGGTGCGCCAAATTTATCAATAAAATCAATGATTTAAAAATTTACTGGTTTTCGCCTATGCCGAAAATACTCTCGGGGTAGCACCAGGGTAGCACGAGAAAGTGAAATTAGGGGTATTTGGGGTCATTTTGAGGTAATATTATTTGGAGTTCATCTACTCGG
>JAJRSJ010000054.1 GCA_024278855.1 Alphaproteobacteria bacterium
CACGAATCCACGAAAGATTAGCTCTTCGATAACACCCGCACGCAGGAAGACAAAAAACAGCCACCACCACGGAGCTGTTGCCGTTTCGTTCAATCGCTCCTCGGTGCTAGCGGAGTCGAGACCTGTGAATTGAGTAATCAAGCCAAAAGCAGCAACGCCTAATAGAGCGAGTGCGAAGCCGATTGCTGCAGTTGACAATGTTGACCGCGAAAGGTTTCGAATACCGACCGATGATAAGCTCTTTCTTTCGATAACCACGATGTAGGCAGCCAAAAGGAACCCAAGCAACCACCATCCAATCTCACTCGCCAGAAACGGAAATGAAGAGAACACCTTTTCTGAATGTAACTCGTGCAGTATGAGCGCCGTCAATATAATCGCCAACACTGTAATAAACCGTACTATCACCATGTGCTGAGAATAGCAGATTTTATTTTTGTTGATACTAGGTTTTCTATCAATGAACTAACGCCTCATATGGAGGATTTAGGAGCACTCCCCATATTCCGCTTATTCTGTAGTATTGCGGGGTTATATTTAATGATACCAACGCCCCTCACCGCCGCATCATGCTGCCGAGTATGCCGCGCATAATGGCGGCGCCGGTGCGGCCACCTAGTTTGCGGCCTATTTCCACACCGATTGAACGCACGGCGGCTTTGGTGCCGGCTTCGAGGGCGGATTGGCGTTTGCGACCCCTCCGCTTTGGTTTGCGCTTGGTACGTGCTTTTTCTGCCGCAACCCTAGCATCTTCCGCCGCTTTAGCTTCCGCGTTTCGTTTGCGTTTTTCGCCGAGCATTTCGTAGGCGGATTTTCGGTCTATGGTTTCGTCGTACTGGGTGCCGACGGGTGAGCGCGACATTACCGTCTTGCGTTCCGTGTCCGTAGCCGGGCCGAGGCGCGAACTGGGCGGGCGGATCAGGGTTTGCCCGACAATGCCGGGACGGCCTTTTGCGTCGAGTAGCGACACCACAGCCTCGCCCACACCCAAATCCGAAATCACGTCTTCGGTCTTGAAAGCCGGGTTGGGACGAAATGCGTTGGCGGATGCGCGAATGGCTTTTTGGTCATTGGGGGTATAGGCTCTAAGTGCATGCTGAATGCGGTTGCCGATTTGGCCCAAAACGCTGTCCGGGATATCGGTCGGTTTTTGGGTGACGAAATAAATACCGACCCCCTTGGAGCGGATCAGGCGTGCTACCTGTTCGATCTTCCGAACCAGAGCTTTGGGTGCGTCGGTAAACAAGAGATGCGCTTCATCAAAAAAGAACGCAATCACCGGTTTGTCCGGGTCGCCGATCTCCGGCAATTCTTCAAACAATTCCGAAAGCAACCACAGCAGGAATGTGGAATACAGGCGCGGATTATTTATCAGTTGTTGGGCGTCCAGAACACTGACAATGCCCTTGCCGTTCATATCCGTGCGCATAATATCGGATAGTTTCAACGCCGGTTCACCGAAAAATTCATCGGCCCCGTCGCGCTCAAGCACCAAGAGATTGCGCATAATCGCGCCGACAGATTGCGACGAAATATTGCCGTATTCGAACACCAAATCCTTGCGGCTCTCGGCGATAAAGGTCAAGGTAGATTTTAAATCTTTCAAATCCAAAAGCGGCCAGTCATTGTCCTCGGCCACATCAAAGGCGATAGCCATGACGCCCTCTTGCACATCCGTCAGCCCCATGAGGCGCGACAAAAGTGTCGGCCCCATTTCGGAAATCGTCGTGCGCACCCGGTGCCCGTTCTTGCCGTATAAATCCCAAAACATAGTCGGGAAAGCGGTGTAATTATAATCCTCCAGCCCGATTTTCTCGGCTCGCGAGATCAGCTTGTCGTGCAATTTATGGGTCTTGGAACCAGACTGTGATATCCCCGACAAATCCCCCTTAACATCCACCGCGAACACCGGAACCCCGGCGTTCGAAAACCCCTCGCTTAATATCTGCAAAGTAACGGTCTTCCCCGTCCCCGTAGCCCCCGCAACAAGCCCGTGCCGATTGGCCCGGTGCAAGAGCAATTCCTGCCGCTTCCCGTCTGTGTCTGTGCCAATGAATATTGTGGTCATGCGTATTTCCTATTTGTCGCTATTTTCTTTTTGCGGCGTTTTTTTTAAGAGCATCTTTGTGGCGATAAAGGCTTCAAAGATATACATTGCATGATAGCTTTTGTCTAAACGAAATCTTTTGTAAAAAACAAATGAGAAAACACAATTCGCAATAACCCATATGAATGCTATCGTACTAAACTCGAATGAATGGCTTGGTACAAGTACACAAAGTGTAATAAGATACATTGAAATATTTAGAAAAAACCCAACTGCCAAACTTCTCGTAAGAACTATTGTGGCATTTTGTTTTTTTTCATAAAGTGCTATTTGTGGAAACCGCTCCCTAAGATAAAATTGGATAAGGTTGAAATAATCATCCTTTTTGCCTTTTTTACATGCCTTGATTAAGTCTTTCCCTCCTTGTTCTTTCAACCATTCTCCTAGTTTTTTCTCTAAATTTTCTTTGAATTTTTTTGTATACTTTTGATCCTCTTCATCAAATAAAATAGACCATTTTGGTGTTACAAGCTTATTGCTTTCTCCAAAGAAAGGAAATTTTTTGTTGTGGATAGACATATACCCTACTTGTTCCAAAACCCGCCCAATAACGTATGCGGCTACCGTAACGAAAATGAATGCCACAATACCAGTGTCTGCAGGGGTGAATGGTAGCTTTCCTGAAACAATGAAGACATTCACAATTAAAAGCGTAATGATGGTAAATCCGGGGACAAAGTAAGCGATTACATCGTGAAAAAAGTCAGGAATCACACCTGACAACCCACCTGAGTTCGCATTATTCTCTGCCATATATCACCTCTATTCCGACCTCCCTAAACCCTGCGCATAATCACCGAACCATTGGTGCCGCCAAACCCGAATGAGTTACTCATAAAAGCTTTTATATCGTGGTCACGGGTTTGCTGGACTATGTTGATTTTTGGGATTTCCGGGTCTAGCTCGGTGATGTTTATGGACGGTGCGACAAAGCCGTCTCGCATCATGATTAAGGAATAGATGGCTTCTTGGACACCTGCACCGCCTAAGGAGTGCCCGGTCATGGATTTTGTTGCGGAGATATAAGGGCCGTCTTCACCAAATACCCGGTAGATCGCGCTGCATTCCGCCGTATCGCCTACGGGTGTGGCGGTGGCGTGGGGGTTGATGTAGCAGACATCATGTCCCGCGTCCTTGAGTGCAAGCCGCATGGCCCGCTCTGCGCCTTCGCCGCTTGGTGCGACCATATCATAGCCGTCCGAGGTGGCGGCGTAGCCTGTGACCTCGGCGATGATATTGGCACCGCGTTTTCGTGCGTGTTCATATTCTTCCAACACCAGCATGCCGGCGCCGCCCGCAATAACAAAGCCGTCGCGGGTTGCGTCAAAGGCCCGGCTAGCGGTTTCGGGCTTATCATTATATTTGCTCGACATGGCCCCCATGGCGTCGAACAAATTGGACATTGTCCACTCAAGCTCCTCGCCGCCGCCCGCAAACATCACGTCTTGCTTGCCCCACTGGATTTGCTCGACTGCTGAGCCGATACAGTGCAGGCTTGTGGTACAGGCCGAGGTGATGGAATAATTGACGCCCTTGATTTTGAAATGGGTTGCCAAGGTCGCCGATACGGTAGACGACATAGCCTTGGGTACGGCGAACGGCCCGATGCGTTTGGGCGCGCCCTTGTCGCGGGTGGTGTCGGCGGCCTTGACAATAGTCATAGACGACGGCCCGCCGGAACCGGCGATGATACCAGTGCGCGGGTGGGAGATTATATCTTCGCCGACGCCTGCATCATCAATGGCTTGCTGCATGGCCACACAGCTCCATCCGGCCGCTTCGGTCATGAAGCGGTACGTGCGTTTGTGGATATGCTGTTTGGGATCAAGGGTCGGCCGCCCGGAGATTTGCGAACGAAACCCGTTGGCCACCATATCAGGATCAGTGCTAATGCCGGATTTCCCGGCCTTCAAACTGGCCGCAACCTCATCAATATTTTCGCCAATACACGAAACAATCCCCATGCCCGTAACAACAACTCTGCGCATTAGTTTTCTCCTGCGGTTTCTGGAACAAATGTACCCACACGTAAATCTTCTGCCTTATAAATCACAACCCCGTCCGCCTCCATAGTGGCGTCGGCAATGCCTAAAACCAGGCGGCGTCTGATCACCCGTTTGAGGTTAATGGTGTATTTGACCAGTTTAACGTCGGTTGTCACTTGACCGGTAAAGCGCAATTTACCGACGCCGAGGGCGCGTCCCTTGCCGGGCGATCCACCCCAACCCAAGAAAAACCCGACCAATTGCCACATGGCGTCTAGCCCGAGACAGCCCGGCATCACCGGATCGTTTCTGAAATGGCAATCAAAGAACCAAAGGTCAGGATTAACATCAAGTTCCGCCGTGACCAGACCTTTACCGTGCTCCCCGCCCGTGTCGGAAATATGGGTGATGCGGTCAAACATCAACATGGGCGGCAAAGGCAATTGGGCATTCCCGTCCCCGAACAAGCTCTCCTCACCGGAGATAATCAAGTCGTCATAATCATAGCTGGACCGAATTTTTAACATAAATCACCATTCTTGTATTTGAACACAAACCTATGCGAGAGGGCGCAGGGCTTCAAGTGTTTATGTGAGATGGGCGGGTATTCCTCACCCCACCTGTTCGTCCAGAAAGTCTTTTAACAGTTCGGCGTATGGCTCGCTGCCCCCGCCCCAGTGGGGGGTGATCTGGCTTAGGGCTGTGTAGACGCCTTCGTGGATCATGGCTTTGGAATTGCCTGCTCCGATACCGCGCAAGGAAGCGTAGGCGTGCCAATAGGTGAAATGTTGGGTTAGGCGCTCGGATAATATATGCTTTTCGTCGGTGCGAAAGTATAGATGTCCGCTAGTTTCAAGGCCGCCCAGCAAGCGTTCAAAGGCGGTTTGCATCAAGGATAACAGCCGCTTAAACTTTGGCCGCAGTTCCGGGATGCGCTCCAGTAATGATGTCAGATTGAGATAGAAAAACCGGAAATCATAAATTTCTTCAAAGATGATATAGAGATAAATCCAGTTGTCCTCAAGGGCGAGCGGTTTGGTGACGGGGGCGGCTAGAACCTGCCTGATCTCGGTTTCGAAATCCGCAAACAGCTCGGTGATGATGACATCCTTGCCCTTGTAGTGATAATATAAATTACCGGGGCTGATGCCCATGACGGCGGCGATGTCCACCGAGGTGATTTGGGTCTCGCCCTCATTGTTAAGCAATGCTAGCGCCGTGCGCAGAATTTTTTCTTTTGTTTTGGAACGAACCGCCACAGTTTATTTTTTAGCCTTGGGCGCGGCTTTCTTACGAGCGGGGGACTTTTTAGCGGCGGCTCGTTTGCGCGGTGCTGGTTTGGGCTTTAACAGTTTCAACACGGCATCAAGCTTAGCTTCGATAACATCGAGGCGGGCCTCAACATCATTGCTATCACTATTGTCACCGCCGCCATAGCCGCGCTTGAGACGTTCGCGCATTGTAGCGATACGTTCGTCCACATCAAAACTGTCACTCACATCGCCCATCTTGTCGCTAACTTTGTCGAGTGCTTCTTTGCCCTTATGGGTGACGATGGTCTCCAGAACTTCGCCTTTTTGTACGAGTTCATCGAACACTTTAGACGTGGATTTACCCGCTTTGGACAGACCTTCCTGCATTTCACTAAAAGCGCGACCGTAAGCGCCGATCCCGGCTAGCCAGATTTTACGGGCTGTGTCAGTGTTCTTATTTGGGGCTTTGTTTTTATTGTCGCTCATCATACTCTCCTTTAAGCGGCCGCTTTTTTGCGCAGGTTTTTCGGGACTTTCAGTTTTTTTAATTTACGTTTCTTTCGGCTCGGCATTTCAACTTCCGGCTCATCAAAGAAATCACGGATGATCTCAACGCTTTCGTCGCGCTTGGTCAGCAAGAACAAATGCCCCGCGTCTTCAAACTCGTGTAGTCGGGCGCCCTTGATCATGAATTTCAAGATTTTGGCATTGGCCAAAGGTACAATATGATCCCGGTCTCCGGCAATGATTAAGGTCGGCATTTTGAGGAATGGTAATAATGGCAGGCTTGACCAACCAATCATACACAGGAGCTGATACCAATAGCCCTTGAGGCTCGGCGCAGTCATATTTTTGGCAAATTCGCCGGCCCCGTCTTCTTCGTCGCCGTATAAGGTTTCGAAATGCTTTTTAAGATACTCCCGGTCGCTATAGCGCTTGGGCGAACCCATTTTGGTGATGGCCCGGATATCGCCCGGCACCATAGTCACACCCGGAGCGGTGGCGCACAAGACAAGACGATCTGTCATGCCGGGATATTGAAAGGCGAATTGTTGCGCCATGCCTCCGCCCCAGCTTACGCCTAAAACATCAACCTTGTCATAGCCGTTTTCCAGCAATATTTGTTTGGCTGCTTTGGCGGCCCACCAAGGGCGGTACGGGATTACCGGGTCGGGCGAGCCGCCAATGCCCGGCATATCAAATGTGACAATGTCGCGGCCGGTGAATTTATCGGCAAACGCCTGGGCGATTTCCAAATTGGCACCAATGCCGTTGAAAAACAGGAGCGGCGTGCGTTTGCCTGCGCCCTTGTCCGTACCTTTCCATACTGCAGTGCGCAGTTTTTGATTGCCGACTTTTATAAAACGAATATGGGGAGCGTTGAGCATTTGGAGCTTTCTTATTTAGGTGAACACATATTCGCCGGGTGCTTTGCACAGGGGCGGAAACGAGTTATTGCCTTGGGTGCGCGGCGCAGGCTTAACTTCTCCGGAACGCCTCTTGAGCCAATTATCCCAATGGGGCCACCAGGAACCGGAATTTTCAGATGCACCGTCCAGCCATGTATCGCAAGTGTCCGCGATTTTTTTGTTGGTGAAAAATTTGGCTTTTGGATTGCCCGGCGCGGTCAGCAAAGACTGGATATGGCCGGAGCTGGCCAGAACGAAATCTACATGTCCGCCAAATAGCTGCGTGTTACGATAGCTGGCCCGCCAAGGCGTAATATGGTCGGTGACTCCGGCCAGCATGAAGCCGTCAACTTTGACATTTTTGAGGTTGATCTCATTGCCCATGAACTCGACCCCGCTACCGGGTACGAAGCGTTTATCGGCGAACATGTCGAGATAATCGGAATGGAGTTGCGCGGGCAGGTTGGTGGTGTCAGCATTCCAGTACAAGATATCAAATGCGGGCGGGTCTTCGCCGAGCAGATAATTATTGACCACATAATTCCAGATCAAATCATTGGGCCGCATCCAGGCAAATACTTTCGCCAATTGGTCGCCGGGCAATATGCCTTTGCGGCGCGACATTTTACGGGCCGCTTCAATGCCGGCATCGCTGGCGAACAGGCCGATATCGCTGTCGGTCTTTTTTGGATCCAGCACACACACCATCAATGTGTAGGAGTTGACCCGCGTGTCGCTCCGGGCGGCCAACTCGCTTAAGAACAAAGACAATGTAGCCCCGCCGGAGCATGCGCCTGAGACATTGATTTTTTTACTTTTGGTGATTTTCATAATCACGTCCGTACCTTCGATCAGGGATTGGACATAGTTCTCAAGCCCCCAATGGGAATGTTGGCGGCTTGGATTGCGCCAACTTACGGCAAACATTTGGTAGCCCTGGGAAGCGAAATATTTGATGACACTGTTGTGGTCGGACAAATCATTGGCGTAAAACTTGTTGATCTGCGGCGGAATGATCACCAGAGGCGTTTTGTAGACTTTGTCGGTTAGTGGCTTGTACTGAATGATTTCCAACATTTCATTTTTAAACACCACACTGCCTTTAGAGGTGGCCAGGTTTTTACCGACCTCGAATTTGGATTTATCGACCATGGACGGCATGCCGCCATTGGTGCGCAGATCGGCATAAGCATTTTTAATGCCCTTAACCACAGACATGCCGCCGCTTTCGTATAAGCGTTTCATGGCGGCCGGATTACCAAGTAATGTATTGGTCGGGGCGAAACTGTCGGCTAAAATATCTAGCACAAAACGTGAGCGGGCCTTGTCGGCGTCGGCGATACCACTATCGGCGATCCAACCCTCAAAACCCTTGCGGGCCGCTAGCCAGTGTTGCAGGCCGGCCTTGTAGAGACGATTGTAACGCCATGTCGGATCCATGAAACGGCGGTCCCGACGTTCCGGTGCCAGTTCAGAGCGGCCCTTGACAATTTTGACCAATTCCTTGCCGTACTCGCCCAAATTTTTGGCCAAGGGCTTGGGTTGCTTGACTGCATTACCAACCAAAATGCCGAGGGATTTCAAAAGTTCCGCCCGCCTGATCCCGATCATGGAGTTCACCGAAGTGGTGGATTGGGCCGCCTTTTTCTCTAAATCTTCTATTTGTTTAGCCATGTGGTGTCTCCCATTTGCCCCTTTATAGTTTCTTTATGCCAAACAATCTGTGTAATTGCCAATACAATTCACGTTTCGGACAAATTTCCAGAACGCAAAACATAAAAAAGGCGCATTTCGGGGGGATAAATGCGCCTTTTTCGTGCTTAAAATTTTGTGGTTTTAAGCAGCTTTAACGGTTTCCACAGTTTTTTTTGTGACGTTTGTCACAGGCTTTGTAGTCTTCTTAAGGACTTTTTTTGTTGGCTTCTTAGCAAGCGCGACAATTTTCTTGTTCAGCTTGGCAATTTCGGTTTCCAGTTCGACTACCCGGTCATTGGCGGCCTTTACTGCCCGAGGGGGAAAGAAAGAGCGAACTTTAGCGGCGCGCATTTCGTAACGCTTGGCGGCAAATTCAGTAACGGTTTTGCGTGTGTCTTTTACGAAAGACGTCGCAGATGTTTCCAACTTCTCACCGCGAGCGGCATAGTCGTCATAGTTTTTTGCAGCTTTTTCAAGTACGGGAACTGCACGCTCATAAGCGGCACCGAACATACCTACATAGGCACGAAAGCCCTTTTGTACAGCGGCAGGTGTTGTGAATGTATATTTAGTGATTTTGGTTGTCTTATTGGCCATGATATAATCCTTTGTTTGGCGGGGCGCCTCATTTATGATTAAATGAGGCACCGTTTAATTCGATAATGGATAGATAAGCACAAACATTAGAAACCGCACCCTAATCTGGATTTCGCATTTAACATGGTTTGACAGGCAGCATGGATTATGGTTATAGCCTCCTCTATGAGAAACCGTTTTAGCCGTAGATTGACCATTGCCGCCCTTGTTGGCGCATTTACGCTTGGGGCTTGCGGGATCAAAGGCAGTCTGGATACACCGCCGCCGCTTTGGGGTGACAAGACCAAAAAGGTAGAAAAGAAACCAGAGAGCAATAACTAGCTTGCGATTAAAGCCACTTGCTCAAAGTTATTGCTCGGTAAAATTTCTTTCACCTACACTATTTTCTCATTTTTTTTGGATATTTTTATGCGACATTTTTCACCTATTAAAGGCCAGATGATGGCCGAACAAGTTTCACTTGCCACCGTAGCCGCCGAAGTTGGCACCCCGGCCTATGTCTACTCCGCCGCCACCTTTACCCGCCATTACAAAGTTTTTGCCCGTGCAGTCTCCAGTATGGACAGCTTGATTGCCTATTCGGTCAAAGCCAATTCTAATCAGGCCGTGTTGAGCTTGCTGGCCAAATTAGGCTCCGGTGCTGATGTGGTTAGCGGCGGTGAATTGGCACGGGCTTTGGCGGCCGGTATTGCGGCGGATAAAATTATATTTTCCGGCGTCGGCAAATCGGCCGAAGAAATGCGGGCGGGTCTGGAAGCGGGTATCGCCCCGTTTAACATCGAATCCATGCCGGAGTTGCAGCAGCTTAACGCTATTGCTCTGGATATGGGCAAAACCGCGCCGGTTGCGGTGCGCATCAACCCCAATGTTTGCGCCGGAACCCACGAGAAAATCTGTACGGGACGGGCCGAGAACAAATTCGGCATTGATATAGCAGATGTGGACGCCGTGTTTGAACGGGCGCAAGACATGCAAGGGGTGCGCCTGCGAGGCATCGCCATGCATATTGGCTCCCAGATCGACAGCCTCGCGCCCTTTGCCTCTGCTATTACTTTGGCGGCAGGCCTGATTGAACGTTTGCGCAAGCAAGGCCACAAGATCGAAACCTTTGACATTGGCGGCGGTCTGGGCATTTCCTATGCGGGCGGCGATACAACACCGCCAAGCCCGAAAGAATACGGCGATCTGGTCAGGCGTTTGACCCAGGATTTGGATGTGCGCATGATTTTTGAACCGGGCCGGATGATTGCCGGAAATGCCGGGGTTTTGCTAGCCAAAGTTCTGTATGTCAAACACGGCGGGGCGCGTAATTTCCTAATCATTGACGCGGCCATGAACGACCTCATCCGCCCGGCTTTGTATGATGCCTATCACGACATAGAACCTGTAAACGCCTCGGCCGCAGATGCTGACCAAAAAACCAAAATGATCAGTTATGATGTGGTTGGCCCGATCTGCGAGAGCGGTGATACCTTCACCCAACACCGTATGTTGCCAGAAATGCAGGCCGGAGACCTAATCGTTCTGCACACCGCAGGCGCATATGGGGCCGTGCAAGCTAGCCAATATAATTCTCGGCCTTTAATCCCCGAAGTTTTGGTCAAGGATGACAAATACGCCGTCGTGCGCAAACGCCCAAATATTGAAGATGTTCTAAAAACCGAACATGTGCCGGACTGGGTTTAGAATTCTTGCTCATTATCCATTTTCATATAGGCCTTGTGCGTCAAATTGTAGCATGCGAAATGAACTGTTGCGGTTTGGGTTTGGGTGTTTAGAAGCATTCTAGCTTTGACCAGAAATTTGACCGTGAAAGTTTGCCTTAGTGTTTCGGGGGCAAAATCATACCGGTGTAATTGTGAAAGATATAATGACCAAGCGCGTCGATATGCCAAATAACAAAGAAGACATTAAAGATGGCACCAAATTCGGTTTTGGGCTTGTGCATCTGGAACCTGGCGTGACGCGCTGGAATACCCGTACTTATTTGTTTTCGGCCTTTTGGACCATCGGGTTTTTGTCTATCATCAGTTTTTTGCAAAACTATGTTCTCAAAGAGCATTTGGGCATGGCCGATAACGAGCTTGGGCGGGCCGTCGGTAATTTGGCATTTGTCGGCGAAATTGTCTTGTTGACCGTGGCCCCGTTTTTCGGGGCTTTGTCCGATAAAATCGGGCGCAGACCTATATATACCATGGGCTTTTTGTGGATTGGCGCCGGGTTTTTGCTCTACCCGCTGGCCAGTAATTTCGGTATGTTATTGGTCATCAAAGCCTTTATGGGCGTTGGTGCGGCGGCGCTAGCGGGCATGATGGCAACCGTGCTTTCGGATTACCCGCAAAACCGTTCGCGGGGCATCATGGCGGCCATGAGTGGTTTGTGCAACGGGTTTGGCGCACTGTTTATGATTTTGATATTAAGCCAATTGCCCAAGCTTTATGCGGCTAGAGGCATGAGCGCTCAAGACGCCGGAACATTTACGTTTTGGACTTTGGCCTTGATGGCTATCCTTACGGCCGGCTTGGTGTTTAAAGGCCTCAAGGCGGGCAAGCCCGGTCAACCCCAAGCCCGCAAGAAAGTCCCCGTATTGGTCAAGGAAGGCTTCGGGGCGGCGAAGAAAAACCCGCGCCTGCAACTGGCTTTGGCGGAAAGCTTTATCGCGCGCGGCGATATTTTGATGATCGGCACGTTCTTGTCCTTATGGCTCATTCATACGGGGACGAATATGCACGGGCTCGAAATTACCGAAGCTACCAAACAGGCCGGGCGCATGAGCGGCATCGTCCATGCATCGGCTTTGCTGTGGACACCCGTATTTGGGATTATATTGGACAGATTTGACCGGGCCTCGGTGGTGGTATTTGCTATGGCTCTGGCCGTGGTTGGCTATGTGGGGATCGGGCTTGTGCCAGACCCG
>JAJRSJ010000055.1 GCA_024278855.1 Alphaproteobacteria bacterium
GTTCGTGTAAAGCCGCCATCATTATCGGGTTCTTACGCCCACCCCCGCACACTATTATGGTTTCAATTGCGTGCTTAAATTGAGCCAATGTGTTGGCAGTGGCCATAGCGCTATACGCAACCAGAGTCGCAGCCCCGTCAGCCGGTGTATGGTTTTTTAAGTCTGCCAACACATCAAAGTCCCAACGGTCTGCGGATTTTGGCGCGGGTTTATTAAAAAATGCGGCCTCTAGCCATGTATCTATCAGGGCAAAATCCGGCGTTCCGGCCTGCGCTAAAGCGCCGTTTTTATCATATTCGCCAAGCCCGCAAGACTGCACCCAACTATCCAAAGGCCCATTGCCGGGGCCGCAATCTGTGGCCAGCAATTCACCGCCTTGCGTTAATATGGTAATATTGGAAACGCCGCTGATATTCAATACGGCGGTGGTTCCTAAATTTTGTGTGTTTTCTAACAAGGCTTTGTGATAAACTGGGGCTAATGGTGCGCCCTGCCCGCCCGCATTCACATCTGCGGTGCGAAAATCATAAACCACGCGAACATCTAGCCCCTCCGCCCACACCTGTCCGTCTCCCAATTGCAAGGTTTGCCCGTTCTTCCCGTCTACTGGTGGTCGGTGCAAAATGGTTTGGCCGTGAAACCCGATCAGGTCTATATCGGGCGACATCAAGGCTTGCGCCGCTTCAATATGAGCTTGGTGGATGACGGTTTCAGCGCGGCTAAATATATTGGGTGGAGGCCCATTGAAATTCCATTTCAAGGCAGCTTGGGTGGCCGTATCTAATATGTTTTTTTCACCATCTGTATAGGGCCGAAAATAGGTATCACCGAACCCAAAGATCCGCTCACCGTCTGTCTCGATAATTGCCGCGTCAACCCCGTCCAAAGATGTACCACTCATCAGACCCAAGGCTTTATATCGCGTCTTGCTCATTGCCTGTGTTTCCCTTAAACGTGCGTTTCCAAACTAGTGTAGAGCAAACCAATGAGTAAATACAAATCCCAATTGATGAAGACCCTGACCGAACGCGGGTTTTTGTATCAATGTACCGACGAAGCGGCACTGGACACCGTTGCGGCCAAAGGGGGTTTGCGCGGCTATATCGGCTTTGATTGCACGGCCCCGTCCTTACATGTTGGCTCTCTGGTGCAAATCATGATGCTGCGAATTTTGCAAAAATCCGGCGGGCGGCCCATTGTGCTTTTAGGCGGCGGCACCACAAAAATCGGCGACCCGTCCGACAAAGACAAATCCCGTCCTATCTTAACACCTGAGAAAATCGAAGCCAACAAAAACGGTATCAAGCAGGTGTTCTCAAAGTTCCTTGATTTCGACGGCCCCAATGCTGCCATCATGGTCGATAATGCCGACTGGCTCGACCGGCTTGGCTATATTGAATTTTTGCGCACCATAGGCACACATTTTACCATAAACAAAATGGTGGCACTAGAGAGCGTCAAACGCAGGCTTGACAATGAACAGCCCATGACATTTTTGGAATTTAATTACACCTTGCTGCAATCCTATGATTATCTAGAACTTTACCGCCGCCGTGGTTGCCGCTTGCAAATGGGCGGGTCTGATCAATGGGGCAATATTCTAGGCGGTGCAGATTTAACCCGGCGCGTTGAAGGTGAGGAAGTTTACGGTTTTACCACGCCGCTCATCACCACGGCGTCCGGTGCCAAAATGGGCAAGACGGCGGACGGGGCGCGTTGGCTCAATGCTGATGCAAGTCTGGGCAAGACATTCACCTTGTCGCCCTATGATTACTGGCAATTTTGGCGTAATACGGAGGACGCGGATGTGGGACGCTTCCTCCGTTTGTTCACGGATGTACCACTGGAAGAAATTTCCCGGCTTGAAGACCTTGAGGGCGCTGACATCAACAAAGCCAAAATCCGACTAGCGGACGAGGCTACGGCTATGCTACACGGCGCGGATGCGGCCAAGACGGCCGCGCAGACGGCGCAAAAAACATTTGAGCAAGGCGGGGCGGCAGCGGGCTTGCCAACCTTTGAAGTTCCTGCCGCTGATTTGGAAAACATATCCGCAACCGAAGCAGGCGTCCTCACCGGATTATGCGCATCAAACGGTGAAGCCAAACGCCATATCAAAGCAGGTGCGCTCAAGATCAATGACGAAAAAGTTTCGGATGCAGGCGCGACATTATCTGCGAGCGACGTTAATGCTGACGGGGTGATAAAAATATCCGTCGGCAAAAAAAAGCACGCACTGATCAAGCCAATTTAGCGCACCCTTTCTCCCGCCTTATGTCTGCGTCCACCTGCGTTTTATAGCCCCTTAACAATGCGCGTTTGTCCCGCACGAAATTATCGCCAGTGTCACGGGCGGAGATGATGCGGTCTATGCGAAAATTGCGGTAGTCTCGCCTTAGTTCACACCATGTGGCCAACAAATGAGCGTTTGGGAAAAATATCAAAGCCAATGGTTTGACGACCCGCGTGGTTATTTCGCCGGACAAAGCTTCATATTGCAAATCCATCACCGTGGCTCCGCGAATAGCCAGACGCATGACGCTCATCATATGCAAATGTTCGTGGTGACCAAAGTTCGGTGCATAAAGCGCCGTGTCTTCGGGCGCGAAATCCGCCGTAGAAACTGCCCGGATTTTCTCCAGTGCCGACAAGGCCGCCCCTTGTAAAATCGGATCGGCTTCACGGCCAACAAACCGCAGGCCTATAACCAGCGCGTCCAGCTCGTCGCGGTCAAAAGACATGGGCGGGGCGTCAAAACCCGCGCCGAGCATATAGCCGACCCCGGCCTCGCCCTCGACCGGAATGGCCTGCTCTTCCAAAGATTTCATATCGCGGTAAATTGTGCGTTCCGAGACGGCAAATTCGCCCGCAAGCTGCGCGGCGGTCACGGCAATACTATGACCGCGCAAACGGTCTATAATGCGAAACAAGCGTTCGGTCTTTTTCATTACCCTCTCCTGACACACTGCTGTCAGTATGGGTATGTTAGGCGTGTCCGTAAAGGAGAAAATTATGATTGGATATCAAACAGTAGGCACAAACAAACTCGGCAAGGCGACAACGTTTTACGATACATTATTAGGAAAACTCGGCGCAAAAATAACCATGGAGGAGGCGGATAAATTTGTCTATTGGTCGCAAGCGCCAGACAAGCCGGGGTTTTGTGTCCATGTACCGTTTGACGGAGAAAAAGCCACCATAGGCAATGGCTCCATGACCGCATTCGCGGTTGAGACACCCGAAATGGTTGATAAAATGTACGCGCTTGCCATAAAGCTTGGGGCCAGTGATGAAGGCCCGTCCGGGCCACGCGGCGGCGGATTTTACGCCGGGTTTTGCCGGGATTTGGACGGCAATAAATTCAATTTTTTCTGTCTCGCAGAAGCGTAACCCCTAGCCGAAAGATATTACAATGATAGAATTATACAAATTCGTACCGCAATTTGGCCTGCGCGATGCTAGCCCATTTGCCCTGAAACTAGAGACATATTTACGCCTGGCCGGGCTAGAATATACGACCAATGAAATTATGGATCCGACCCAGGCGCCCAAAGCGAAAATACCTTATATCATAGACGGGGGTCAAACCATTGCGGATTCCAGTCTGTGTATCGCATATCTGAAAGACAAATACGGCGACCCATTGGGGAAAAATTTGTCGCCAGAACAACATGCCCTAGGACATGCCTTAAAAACCATTCTTGAAGAACGCACCTATTGGGTGATTGTCAACACAAGATGGATGGACGCTGTATACCAAAAAATTACTTTAAAAGCTTGGTTCGGCATGATCCCGGAACCGGCCTTTAGCGAAGTCACCACGGGGGTTATCGAAGAGATGAAAAAAACTTTGTACGGGCACGGCATTGGCCGCCACAAGCCCGAAGAAATAATGGGTTTTGGACTGGCTGATTTGGCCGCTTTTGAAAACGTCCTTGGCAATAAACCTTATCTACTGGGCGAAAACCCGTCCGAATATGATGCCGCAGGCTATGGATTCTTGGCAAATATCATGGCCAAGCCGTTCCCAACACCTATGTCATCATATATCAGCAAGTCAAAAACCCTGTCGGGCTATATAAAACGCGTGGAAGCAAAGGCATTTGGCGACGGCTTCGATTAAGGTGGTAAAATTGCTTTCCAGTAGAGCGCAATAAAACCCGCCGCACACATGCACCTTAATTCGCAATGTTATTGACCCGAATTTAGTGCAGTATTGCTATTTACGGCTTGCCAGTTTAGCCCGAATTTCGCCAGGTATTTTTTTAAACGGTCCGCATCATTTGTCGATTTCCGGCCTAGCCGCGAGACGGCATATAGCCTTCGCCCCGCTTGGCTTAGAGATTGGGAGGCTCGGCACATGTCTATCACATTGGCAAGGGCAGGACGCTCGAACGGATCTATATGGGCGAGTAATTCCTGAGACATAACGCTGAGTAATATATGCTCAAAATCATGATCGCTACTAAGACGCCAACTTTGTTTAAGACGGGCTATTTCTTTTTCAACGCTGACAATACCAATACGCGAACCATCTGCAAATGTACAAAGCCGCGTAATGGAGGCAGCAAGATCGCGAAAATTTGCCGTCCATTTGGCTTCACTGGAAAGTGCGAATTTCAGATAAGCGGTTCTCGCCTCTTTGTTAAAGCTCATTTTGCGGTGATTGGCCACGCTGTATTTGTTCAGCTCGAAATTCAAGTTTGGCTCAATATCCTCCCGCCGGTCGCTCAAACCCGGCAGGGTATAGCTCCACATATTTACCCGGGCTAGTAAGTCTTCTCGAAATTTTCCTTCTGCCACGGCGTGTACCAAATCCACCGTCGTGCCTGCAATCAGCTGAAAGCTTGACTTCACTTGGACATCACTGCCAACCGGATAAAATTTTTGTTCCTCAAGGGCGCGTAGGATCATGGCTTGCTCATCCAGACCCAATTCCTCAACTTCGTCCAGAAACACCATGCCATTATTGGCGGCACGCAGGAGCCCGGCCCGGTCCTTGGTGGCGCCGGCGTAAGCACCGCGTTTATGCCCAAACAGGGTCGACATAGCGGTTTCGCCGCGCAAGGTAGCGCAGTTAATCTCGACAAATTCGCCCTCAATTTGGCGGCGGCGTTTTTTTAAGGCGTAAATACGTCGGGCCAAGTGGGATTTGCCGGCGCCCGTTGGCCCGGACAGCAAGACCGGGGATTTGGTGCGAATAGCTACGTGTTCAATTTCGTCAATGAGCCCGTTGAATTTAGCGTTGCGGGTGTGAATACCGGATTTGAGAAACGCCGTATCGGATTTGCGCTCCCGTTCAAAGCGGTCGGCAATGGCGTCATATTTGGACAAATCCAGATCAATGATCGAAACCGCGCCAGAACTGCCGGGCTTGCTACGCTTGGGCGGGGAAAGTTGTAGAATTTTACCCGGCAGGTAATGGGCTTCATTGAGGAGAAACAAACAAATCTGCGCCACATGGGTACCCGTAGTGATGTGGAGTAGATAGTTTTCCTTGTCGGTATCAAAATGGTAGAGTGCCGCAAAATCGAACAGAGCCTCATAGACCTCGCCCAGATCCCACGGATTGTCTATATCGATTTCGTTGAACACGACTTGCGTTTGAGGCGAGACCAATTTGATGTCGGCCCGCACTTGCTCGGCGATGGTCATATACTTGCTATCAAAAATGAGTTCGAAGCGGTCAATGTGCATGTCGTCTTGATTACACAGGTCAACACTAGGCCGCCAACGCTCCCAACGCTTGGCACCTTTGCCGTTATCTAGGTTGATTCCCAAGAACCCGATGGCGATATTTTTCTTCATGGATATAGCTTAAATTATATAAACTTATATATAAATATAAAATATGAAAATTATTGCGTAAACATTTAAGCCAAATCTACGGAAAAATAAAAAAGAAACGTGTAAAATCAATGCTTTATCATTTTTCTATAAAAAACCACTTCCCAACACCTAGGCTGCACCGCAGTTTATAGATGTTGAAAGACGGAAGATTAAGCAAGTGAATAGGCGCTTGCGTTCAACAAGACGGCGGAACGGTTGCCCTGCCGCACATACACGGCAGGGCAACACAGGAATAAATTGACCCTTCGTCTAATGGTAGGACGTCAGGTTTTGGGTTTGAAAATGCGGGTTCGAGTCCAGCAGGGTCAACCAAGAAATCATTCGTGTGGGTTCCTACTGGTAGGGAAGTCAGACTGTTAATCTGATTGCTGCAGTTTCGAATACTGCCACACGAGCCAAAATTCAAAGTGCTATAATGCACACAAGAGGAAGAATAAGGAGATGAACATGGAACAAAAGTTTGAAACCCATACCCAACACGAAACCGGGGACGGTTATGATGTGTTGATCGGCGAAACGGGTGCGCCCGTCAAAATGTGGACACAGGGCGTTCCGGTGGACGATGGCGCCAGGTGTCAATTGCTGCGTACCGCGCAAATGCCGTTTATCTTCAAGCATGTGGCCGTGATGCCGGATGTGCATATTGGGCTTGGTGCGACCATTGGGTCGGTTATCCCGACCAAGAATGCGATTATTCCGGCGGCTGTCGGCGTCGATATTGGTTGCGGCATGATGGCGTGCCGCACGACCTTAACCGCCAATGATTTGCCGCACTCGCTTGGCCATTTGCGCTCGGCTATTGAAAAGGCTGTGCCGCACGGGCGTTCGTCCGGGCGCCGGCGCGATAAAGGGTCTTGGCATGACGCACCGGACACGGCACTTGTGGCTTGGGCCGGATTGGCCGAACGGGTCGATGTGATCGTCGACAAGCATAAATCTATTGGCAAGAGCAATAATTTGAGACATCTCGGGACGCTAGGTACAGGCAATCATTTTATCGAGGTTTGCCTAGACCAGGAAGACCGTGTCTGGTTCATGTTGCACTCTGGATCCCGGGGTGTTGGCAATAAAATCGGGCGCTATTTTATTGAGCTTGCCAAGAAAGATATGGAGAAATGGTTTATCAATATCCCCGACCGGGATTTGGCTTATTTCCCCCAAGGCACAGATCATTTCGACGATTATGTGCAGGCGGTGGAATGGTCGCAAGATTTTGCGTTTTCCAACCGCACCGTGATGATGCGTAATGTCATCAAAGCGGCGCGGGAGGTTTTGAGCGTACCGTTTGATGCGGAAGTGGAGGCAGTTAACTGTCACCATAATTATGTCAGCCGTGAAAACCATTTCGGCGAAAACATCTTTGTCACCCGCAAGGGCGCCGTGCGCGCCCGCAAGGGAGATATGGGTATTATCCCCGGCTCTATGGGCACGCGGTCTTATATTGTGCGCGTCCTTGGTAACGAAGAAAGTTTCTGTTCCTGCTCCCACGGGGCCGGGCGGGTGATGTCGCGAACTCAGGCCAAAAAAGAAGTGAGCCTCGAAGAACATCTGGGCGCAGTAAAGCACGTAGAGTGCCGCAAAGACGCAGGCGTCATCGACGAAACCCCGTCCGCCTACAAATCCATTGACGATGTCATGGAAGCGCAGAAAGACCTAGTTGAAATTGTGCATACGTTACGGCAGGTTGTCTGTGTGAAAGGTTAGGCGGCGGAAGTCGCCTAATCAAACAAGAGAAAACGAAATGATCAAACATGAAATCATAATCGACGGTAGTATTGGCGAAGGCGGTGGGCAGGTTTTGCGCACCTCTATCAGCCTATCTGCGATAACCGGCAAGCCTGTGCGCATAGAGAATATTCGGGCGGGGCGGAAAAAGCCGGGCTTGATGCGGCAGCATTTGACGTCCATTAAAGCGGCGGCAGAAATTTGCGCTGCCGAAACGCACGGCCTGGAGCTACGCTCTAATGCTATTAGTTTTATGCCGGGCGAGATTGAGGGCGGAGATTACCGTTTTGATATTGGTTCGGCGGGCGGAACCGTGCTTGTTGCCCAAACCATACTTCCGATATTGAGCCATGCCAAAACCCCGTCCACCGCAACCATACTCGGCGGCACCCATAATATGTGGGCGCCGACATTTGATTATCTGGAGCGTGCATTTTTGCCTTTGTTTAACCGGATGGGTGGACGCACGTCTGCCCAACTGATTAAATACGGTTTTGTGCCTGCGGGCGGCGGCGAGATTGCTCTGGCGGTTAAGCCGATACAAGAAAAACAGGCCCTTGATCTACAGGAACGTGGTGAAAAAACCGGTGCCAACATCATTGCCGTACTGGCAAACCTCAAACGCGATATCGCCAACCGCGAAATTAAAGCAATCACAAAACGTATGGACATAGATAAATCCCAAGCCGAAATCCTGCACGTAGACGGGCCGGGGCCGGGCAATGCTGTGTCTGTGTTTATGGATTATGAACATGTCACCGAAGTGTTTATCGGCCTAGGCCAACACGGGGTCAGGGCTGAAGCGGTGGCAAATTCTGTAGTCGTTGCTGCGCGGGATTATATCCTGAGTGAAGCCTGTGTTGGCCCGCATATGGCGGATCAGCTTTTATTGCCAATGGCGCTTTTGGCGGGCGGTGTATTTACAACATCCGATATGACCGAGCATACCCGCACCAACATTGAAATTATCAAGCATTTCCTATCCGTAAAGATAAGCACTAAGCAATTGGCCCGTAAGCTTTGGGAAATCAGGGTTGAAGTTTAGCGGAAATTTTATTTGCCGCTCATACCGCCTGATAGTTTGAACGCCAAATAGAGTATGAACAGGGATAGGGCGCTGACGACGACGGCCCAAAACAAATGTGGCCCACCGATAATTTCTGCCAGAACGCCCGTATCACTGAGGCCAGCATAGCCGCCAACATTGGCCTTATTCATAAAGATATATCCAAATTGCGATACGGCGTTTAGGCAAAATGAAATGGCGATAATATGGGCGAATAAATGCCGGAGCGCCCTATGCCCCATAAAAGCCATAGCTGTAACGGCCACACCAAAACTCAAAACAGAAACCCGTGTGAACATATCCCCGGCCCACAGCACGACTGTCGCCAATAATGCACCCGCCAATAAAAACAAAGCCAAGCGGTTAAGCCCCAAGCGGCGCGACATTATCAGCATAATAGCCCCGGCGATAGACGGCCCCAAAAGTCCGCCGAGCAGGACAATGATGCGCTCAAAATTACTACCGCTAAAAGTATGGGCCAAGCCCGAAAGTCCCGGCGTGATGACCATGCTTTCGAACCGTCCGCCAGACACTATTGCCCCAAGCCCGTGGCCAAGTTCATGTACCCAGGTAGACAACATCACAAATGGCAAGCCCACCAAAGGGATTTGACCAAAGGCCCAAACTAAAAACACCAAAATCCAAAACCCTTCCGGGCGGGTGATTTTATCTAAATTAATCGCAGAAACTGGAATGTTAAAATCTCCCGTTTATGGTTTTTTGTCTTTGGTCGTGCCGAACCAACGCCTGAACAATCCGCTGACGGCCCCGGATTTTTCTTTTAAATCTGCTTCTGCGCTTTCCGCAACATCTTCGATTTTTTCCGCTATGGGGTCAATGCGCTTGCGTTTAAACTTGCGCCACAAACGCCAAATACTGATCAGGGTGAAAGCAAGCAGGCTCAAAAAAGCAATATTAAACCACGGCACCAAGCGTGCATCTGGCCCCGCCACTTGACGGATTTTATAGGCGTTGGGAAACATGGACAAGAGCTTGATGCGCCAACCATAATGGTAAACCGCCACCCAAGTTTCGTCGTCTTTTTGGTTGGCCAAAGATTGTGCGCGGGCCGAAAGGTCGCCGCTGTCAAATTTGAAATAGGGCGGAAACGACCAATTTGTATCTTCATTTCGGTAGACCCGGGCTTTGCCGTCCGGCCAAACGGAATTGATAAACCTTACATCACGGGTTGATTGCTTTTGCGTACCTGCGTCCGGCTTATCCCACCAAGGCGAATTGCCTATATCCATCCGCTTTACATCCGTACCAACGATTTGTACAATATCCCGCGACGGTAAAAAATAATGCAGCAGGGCGGCGAATACAATAATGACTAGACCGATAAATACTCGCTTTATCCATTTCATGGCTTTCTCCTAGTCATAACTTTCTCCTTAACTTTTCGAGCTCAACTACTATTGGCCAGATATAACAGACCAATCAAAATTATAAACGGGATGACATAGACCCCAAGAAACAATTTTGGCCGAAATGAGCGCGTATATTTTTGCATACCCTTGGCGACAAATTCGGCCTTGTCCCCCGCAGGTTTTGAAGCGTCATATTCTATCTTTAATTTCGCGCGCTGTTTAAAGCGCGACACCAAAGACAATATAACATAAATAATACTGAGCAGCACAAATATAATAACGATATTGCGGATCCAGATAATCATGGTTTTACCCTTCTTAAATTTACAGGGTTCCAAGGGCCGGCATAGCTTTCCTCTTCTGTCATACTTGGCTCAGGACCGAACAGAGTTTCGCGCGCACCCGCTTTATCAATGACATATTCCTCGGCCAGAAAATTTGAGACATATTCTTTCTTGACCTCCGACCAGCTGCGGTAAGCCCTATAAAATGCGTCCTTGTGGCAAATGAATAATTGCCTGAAATCAAGGGGCGATAATTCCGCCAAAAGCATATTGATCAAATCCCGGTCCACGTGCTGACTAGCCCGCAGCGCATAGAAAAATGCCGGATGGTCAGAGCCTAGCTGCGGCTCTTCTCCGCCCCTATTGGCCCAACGCCACACCTGCATCAGGCCGTGAAATTCCGGCGGTAATTTGTCCGCATATTTTCGGCCAATTTGGCGGATTTGTTGGCGGGTCAACTCGCCGAGTTCGTCGCCCATATTGGCCGCCGTTGCGATGGTGACGAAATCTATTTTCTGTTTAATAATTAAGGCGGCTTCGCGGTTCTGGTTTGGGGCTATGGGCTCGGCCAGTTTCAAGTCACTCAGAAAGCGGGCAATTTCGTCCCGGTCATCAAATGTCAAAACATTGTCCACGGGCAAAGCATCCAACCCCTCCACATCCCCTCGGGCAATGAGTGTTGGTGTAGCGACATCGCGAAACACATATATACCGCCAAAATGACGGGTATAATAATTTCCTTGGGTATAGGTTTTGGTTTTCAACGTGACAGGATGACGCTGAATATTTCCGGTATGTTTGGCCAGTTCAATCATATCAGCGATCAACACATCATCCCACCAAGCATCGTCTTTGCTCATGAATGTGTCAATATGGTCTTGCAGGGTATTTGCTTCGGCGATGTGGGACTGGATGGTATCCGCTTCAATGGTGATTTGGTTGATCTTCAATAAATCCGCCGGACGGCTAATGGAAAACACCGAGTTCAGCAACTCCCCCGCCACCGCCTCACGGGCGGTCAAGGCAAAGAGCTCGTCCTCGTTTTCGGCAATGAAATTGCGCAAGATAGAACGCGAAGTGGAAAACTGCGCGTTTAAAAGTGGCGCGGTTTTTTGCTCGGTAGTCAGCAGAATAAATTGTCGATTACAGCCATTGGGATTGAGATAAAGATTGTCGCCAAATTCTTCGCCTATTTCTGGTGAAAAACCGGAAATATCCATGTGAAATTCAGTGAGTTTGGTCTGTTTTCCAATGAGGTGTTGCAAAGCCCGGTTATAGCGCCCGACTAGCGCAGGCGCACTAACCTCGACCAAATTGCCGAACATCAAACTACGTCTGACAAGCCGCATCATGTTTTTCTTCCTCCGTTTTTCCCTCTTTTATATAACAAAGATGGGGAAGTACCCCGAAGGGGGGATGGGGGAGTGCCCTCTTGGTGCAAGAGCTTCGGCACTTCCCCCGTAATAAACAGGGGAAGGAAAGTTTGCGTGCCCTTCATTTCTTCCCCTTCATACACCGCCGCCTTGCTTCTTCCATACGCTGCATATCGCGCACGGCGTTATCTATAGCCACCTCGTCGGATTTATCGGCGTAGCGGAACTCACTATCGGCGTAGCGGTTAATCTCCTGGATGACCATATCAATGGTGATGGGCCTCGACAGGTCTTTTATCATGGCCAATGTGGTGTCATAATTTTTGGCTAAAAACAGCTCCGTGTTTTCCATCCATGCGTCCGGTAGTTCGAAATCCATCGCCCTGACTTTAACGGCGTCAGTGATGTTTTTTACGGCCCGGCCTGTAAAGCGGGCATCAACCTCCTGTATGGCTTTTAAATATGTGCCTAATTTTGTAATCGTATCGAGCTTACCAATTTTTTTCGCTGTCCCCTCATAGACTTCAAGCAAGCCGTCTTCATGGGGCTTGGCGTGGCTTGAATAGCTAGCGGCGACGGCCTTTTCGATTTTCTGGGCTTCAAATAATTTGTGATCACCGACGGGAATATCGTGATTTTCGCCCATGAGCAAATGCAGTATATCAATATAGTCGGCGCGAGAAATTGGCCCGTCCACCAAAAATCTGGCCGCCGCCCTTTGCCGCAAAGCGTCATCAACGTTTTCAGGATAGTTGGAAAACATACCGAACGTACAATTGCCGCGCACCACCGTATTGGCTCCGCCGAAGCTTTCCATCAACACGGCGGTAATCTCTAATTGCCCGGCGCTAGATTGCCTGTCGCCGCGCTTTCCGGCCAATTGATCTATATCGTCTATGGTGCCAAAGCCGATAACATTAGGGTCAATAATATTGTTGATAAAAGCCTTGGCGTTTTGAGCCGATTTACCTTGGTAGCTGTCAATGCTGTCGGTGGACAGGTTCTCATAGCGAAATACATAGCCGGCGTTTTCGCAATAGCCGTTGATCAACCCGGCCATCATTTGAATGAGCGTGGTCTTGCCCGTACCCGGCGCACCGTCGCCCATAAAGGTGAAAATGAAACCGCCAAGCTCGGCGAACGGATTAAGCTTGCGCTCAAAATCATATGCCATTAGCATTTTCGATAATTTCATGGCCTGGTATTTGGCAATATGATTGCCAACAACCTCATGGGGTTTTTTAAAGGTCATGGTCAGTGGTGTCGACTTGGCGCGAACGGCGGGGGTGAAGCCGTCGATTACAAAATTATCGTCTTCTACATGATAGCTAACCGAGGTAAATGCGCCCAACTTAGGCGTGTTGGCGGCCCGTAAGGCCACCTTGTCCATCAACTTTTCCGTAAAGGCAATCACCACTGCTAGCAATTTTTCGTCGCTGTCAGCAAACAATGCCAAATCTTGGTCAAGCTCCCACAATGCACCGCTTAAGGCCAGGTGCGGGTTGTCGCACAGCACTTCTGCGACCTCGCCGATCTCCACATTTAAGGCTGCCGCGCTTGCATGATTGGACGCCAATAAAAACCCGGTCATATTGGCAAAGACATGCAGGCTGATCAGCGCAGATGCGGCTAGCAAATCCCCAAACTCCGCAGATTTGCTCTTGCCCAAATTGCCCGCAAGATTGTCTTTGAGCATGGCGGTCAGTCCGGTCTGGTCCGCATATTGATCAGACACTAGCATGGAAACTGCTAATGCACGGCGCAGGGCGTGCAAAACACTTGCTTGGGCTGGGCTAGTCAACGGATCATTTTCACGAGACGCCGAAACCCGCTCAGCCAAATGCACACCCTCGGGCCGGGCCGTGGATTTTGTCACCAGGCCGGGCGTGGTTGTGCGAAAGCGGCGACGTCTTCCAATGCCGGGCGACCTTTGCGAGGCCGCTTTGGGTTTCGTTTCTTTGGCCAGTCTGGGTGTATGGTCAAACCCGTCTAACAAGTTTTCTGCAGCGCTATATTTTTCGCGCACCAAGTCTTCTTTAAGCGGCATCTGGTCTGTTGTATTGGACATATTCCCTCTTATTTATAACTTAGGATTTTGGCGTTTTTGCCAACTACATATTTACGGTGGCCCCGTAGGCCCGCCGGATTTTTCTCTTCCAACACCTGAAAGGCCCGGTGGGGCAGGATAAGCGAACGGTTAATATCTGTTGCCCCGCTTCCAGCCCCGGCTAAAGCTAGCGTATCAATATCAAATACCTGGCGCTTGGCCGTTGAAAACATGCCGGTTTTCTCAGTAATGGTGTTTTTTGAGCGTAATGTCTCTACCGTCCAAGCCAACGCCCAGTCTAACCCAGGCTTGCTTTTGGCTTGCCCAAGCACGCTTCTAAGCGGCCCGGATTGCTGGGTGAACTTGTGACTATACATTGGCCCCAAATGAAAGCGGCGGAAATATTTTGGATGCAGATCATCAAAATCCCGATCAAAGCCCCGCGCTATTGTCACCAGTTTTAAGGCGGACATGGACTGGGCCATTAAATGTGCTTTCACCCGTGGCCAACGTTTTTGGTCGCGCGGCAAGGCTTTGCGGCCCGTATCTTCCAACTCCATAATATACACACAAGGCACATTGGTTTGGCTGTCATAGCTTGCCCAGTGCAATAAATAAGTGCGGCGCGCGCGTGTGGATTTATGGCGTATCCATATGCCTTGGGGATCGTTGCGCGGCAAAAACAATGATGCATCGTTTAAATATTCATAATAAATACGTTGGGACAAAGCGAATTGCAATTTGGTCGGGGCGGACTGCTCTGACAAGATATGGTTGACCATATCGCGCTTTAGTTTTTTTTGTTCGGGCAAGGACTTTAAATGCCGCTTCGCCTGCAAAGCATCGGCGGCCATTTGCAACAACTCTTCATAGATGGGGAAACCGCTATCGGTTTTATCAATACTCAGCAAGCGCGCTGCATGTTCCCCAACCCGGTTGGCCATCAAAAATTTGTAAGACAGAGCCGTGAATGTATAGGACAGGCCGAGCATATACATTTGCAATATGGTCGATTCGGATTCCGATATCAGTCCTTCGTCCTCGGATAATTTGGCCACTTCGCGCAAATGTGAGATAATGCGTTCAAACTTGGCAAAATAACGCCGCGTCGCCTGGGCATCTTTTAAAACCTTGTGATCAACTGTCAGGACTTTTTTAGCTGAAGCAGCAGATTTTGATGTTTTCGACACCCAAACGTCCTAAAGACTATGCTCGCCGTAAGCGTTTTTGTCGTGCATTTCTATGATTTTGGCGAAACGTCTAGCGAAGCGTTCATCCGCCTTGGCTTTTTGCTCCAATACTTTACGGGCATAAACCATATGGTCTTCATGGCTTTCCATCATTTCGGCCATGCGGGTATTGGTGGCCGAGCCGATGGCCGACATAGCGGCCTGAGCTTCCTGGTCAGTTTGCACACCGATTTCGTTGATACGGTGGGCCACATCTTGTTGTTGGGCGGTTTTTAAGGATTTGGTCAAAGCATCATAAAGCACGACCCGCTGCTTGGTGTCGGTTTGCAATTTGTTGATTAGCACCATTTGGGTCGCGGCCTGGTTTTGCAGGCTATCGACCCAAGATTTACCCTTTTCGATATAGCGCTCTAGGGTTTGACTTTCGGCCAGTTTAACCTGTTCCATTTGCGCGGCTTCATTATATTTACCGTTTAGCTCGGCCAGTTGGCTTTCCAATTTGGTGCGCGCAGCAGCGTCTTGCTCCATGGAAATTTTGTTTTCAAGCTCGATGATTTGCGGGTCCATGTCCAATAACTCGGCCTTAAGGCTCTCCAAAGTTCCGACGGCGGCTTCGCGGTCAGCCAGGGTTTGGGTTAAATTGGTCTCAACACGTTCTTTATGGGTTTGCAGGGTATCAAGTTGGTCGGTCAGCAATTTGGTGATGACATTGGATTTACCGATTAAGTCTTGAAGCTTGTCGTCAATACTGGCCATACGCACCCGTTCCTGACGCATACTTTCGGCGCGTCTCTTGGAAAAAATCCCGACAAAGCTTTCCCATCCGGTCTTGGAACGCATACCGTCAAATTCTTTGGAAAACCCCGACGTCACATCATCAAGCCCTAAAATCAAATCGGCGATATTGGCGTTCATAGCTTCGGCGTGGGCATGGACATCATCCAAAGACGCATTTTCAATGTCTATGGAAATATCATTTCCCGCCGCCATTTTGGTGCGCGCCGTTTCGATTTTGCCCGACAGTTCAGCAATTTGGGCCTGAGCTTTCGCCACCTCTTTTTTGGATTTTTCAATTTGTGATGCAAAATCGGACATACCGTCTCCCCTGAATTTTTATACCAAGTGGGCAGGCTGCGCACTATCTGATATACATTAACATATAGGAATTTATTTGCAAATTTCAATTGCGTGCGCAAAACATTTTATGTGGCCATCATCTAAAATCGTGAGTTTAAAGAGCCTTTGCGCCATTGATCGCGCTTGTGCCACAACGCGCCTAGCATAAACAATGATAACAATATCAACAACCATTCATGGGGTTCGGGCACACCCGATACCACGATATTAGACGGGCTGGTCAATGCTTCTTCGCCGCTACGGCCCTGGCGGTCAAACCGGTCGTCGGCCTCTGACGCTTTTTTCAAGGTTTGTTTTTGCCGCTCATTTACTAGCACGATCATGGACGAATAGGGGGTGACGACGGCGTGGGTTTTGGCGATATCGTGCAATATATCCAAGGCTTCCGGGGTCGGGACTTCTCCGTAAGCACTTTGCAGAATATGTTGGCGGGCCGCCAATGCGGCCGTCTCGGGGTTTTGCGAATTATTTGCCAAACCCGGCGCGTGTTTGGCTGTCCACACACGTTCGCTATTGGCTATTTGCCCATTGAGTGCGTAATACATACGGGTGCGCAAATCGCTGACATTATTGGCAACACCGCCGCCGGAGCGGTAAACCGCATCCAATATATTATCATCATAGGCAAAGGCGGCCTGTCCCAGATGTATGAACCACAGCGGTGCATCCAAAGCGACGGGCTCTTTATGAAGTTTGTCGGATTTAAAGGCGTAGCGCCCCTGGTCTGTCAAGATGATGATGCCGTTATATTGTCTGTTATTTTTTAAAGCGTTGAAATCCCGCAACATCATTTGCGGCGTTACGGTGCCAAAAGCCTTAAGCGCACCGGCAGCAAAGCTGTCCTGCAACACCGCCGCCGAGCCGTCCTTGCGGGTGATGTAATAATCCAAAGATACGGTGCCGGTATCTTGTAGCGCATCCAAATCCTGGAGCACGGTCTTGAGCGCCGGGCTTTGGGTTTTCATACTATAGGATGTATCCACCAAAACCGCATAGCTTTGCGGCTCAAGATTTGACCTTTGGGTATTTATCACCGCAGCTTCATAGCCCAAAAACCCGGCTTTGAGACGCCAGCTCTCACCGAATGTGCTGACGGGTTTTGGCAGGGTCGGGAGCCAGGCATTTTCACCCGAAACTTGCACACCGTTCAGCATATATCTGGTTTTGCGCGACCAGTTTATATTGCGCTTTTCCAACAGCTCCGGCAGGGCAAATCCGTCCGGACCCTGAGGCACCACATAACGCAAATGCATACGCATAGGGTTGAGCGCCAGTTTTGGTTTTCGGACGGTGCGGTTTCCGCGCCGCGCCGTACTAGCCCGGCGGTTGGTCACCGGTATAGGGAATACCCGCAACCGGTATTGGCGCGGGCCAACTTGTTCCAGTAATGCCGGGTCAATGCGGCGACGGACTTGCTGCTCATAGACTTTTTGCGCCGCACCTCGCGGGGCGACAATAAAGGCATCCATCTTGTCGCGGTCTGGCGTGCGGCCAATCCACAGACCGGTAATCGCTGCATCTTCGGGCAGGGAAAAATAATAGAAAATTTCCTGGGGATCAAAAGTCAGGTTTTCATAGGCCTCCTCGATTTCGATCACTGCATATTTGCCCTTGTCCTCGAAATTGATATTTTGCTCTAGCAACAAAACATTGCGCGCCCCAATATTCATCAAACCGGCCGTCACCTCGTCGCGGTTATAGGTGGCCTTAAGCACCTTGGAAATGGCGCGGCGTTCGGCCCGCTGAATAGAAACATCAAACAGTTCGCTGTACAATTTTGCGGCCCGAGCTCCGTTATTTGCGCTTCCTTTGTAAAGCATGGGCGACAGCAAATAGTTTTGCACGGATTGAGCCGCACCGCCCAACCCGTCCCGGTAAAAACTGTACGGCCGCTTGTCGGCAACCGGGCGGAAATATCTACGTCGTGCAGTGCTATCATACATCAATTTTAGCGCACTATCTCCTCCGGGTTTGCCAAGATACCGGTATTCATTCAAATATGCGGCAAGCAATTTTTTGCGGATTTCTTTGGCGTTTTGCATTTGAACATCTTGCTCGGCAGGGGCCATTTTATCAAGCTTGCTCACATAATCTGCATTGGGTTGTAAGCCGGTAAGGCCGTGTAGTGTTACCCATGCGCCGACGCAAAGTGCGGATATTGCGAAATATAATTTTTTGGGGATAATTCCGGATAATCGACGGTTCGCACCCCACCACATTTTTGGGTAATAATAGGCCATATACAATGGAAAGGCTCCGACGGTGACCATGCTGAGACCAACAAACACCAATATGATAGATAATAGTGGGTGGATGAACATGTCACCCCACCACTTAAACTCAATGAAGTTTTTTATAAAATAAATACTAGTTGGCAGGGCGTAGAGCGCCGATAAGATGGCAACAAATACACCCGTAATCAGGACAAATACCATAAACATGATATGCACATAGGGCGAAAAGCGGCCGGGGGCATGTTTAGCAACTGGATCAGACATATCAGATCTGCCCGCATGTTTTAGCCCTGCATGTTTCAACAATGTCCAACCAAATGCGCCTACGGCCAACAGCCCGGTGCCGAGCAAAAATGTGCTGGCAAGAGTTAATTCCCGCACTAGAAAAATCCGCAATAAAACCAGTATGAAAACTGGTATTTCAAAACCGTAGAAAAATGGTGTGACAATTTTAGGGTGGCGCACCCCGATATAGAACGCCAGTAACGGTGTCAGGGTTAAAATTAGCAAGCAGACGGAAATAGACAGCGGGATTTCACCGCTAAACGTCGCTGCTACGGCGGGTACGAAAACATAAGGAAGCACCAAAAACAACACGACCAGAGCGGCAATAATATTCCAGCCCCAAAACATGATGATCCCCAAAACACGCCCCAATAATGTAAACCTTTTCATCATAACTCACTCCTGTTCGCGTGTTTGCAACATGTAATGTTTTCGTAATTTCGCCATCAGGCTTTGAACGTCCGGCGTGTCTACATTGTGGCGCTGGTCGAACAACAATGTGACCATTGTCCAGTCCCGGTAGCCGCCAATGACATATTTGGATAACCGCACCCGAAAATCATCGGTGATGATATCGCCGCTTTGCATCCAGTACACGGCGTTGCGCCTTGCTTCGTCGACGGTGAGCCAGCGGTAGCTCATATCCGCACCCAACGCTTTGCTAGTCATGGATTGCACGCTGACACCATTGCCGAGCATGCAAACTTCCGGCGCATGCAGACCGTTGGCGGCCCGGCTGCGCACCACCAACATGGAGCCGGAAAGTTTGCCGGTGCGAAACATCCATTTGGCGGCCCGGGTCTGGTCGCGGGCCGCAAAGAAATCCCGCTCGGTTTTGGTCAAGGGTATTGCCGCGATGTCCAAACCCGCAAACGGTGTAAGCTTGGCGTTCATAGGCGCAGGCGGGTCTGGTTGGGCAAAGGCCAATCCAGCCAAAGCTACAAGCAGCACAAAAATGGATGCTTGCGCGGCGCGCCAAACCGGCGCCTCTGGTTCTATGTCGACCTGGTAAGGTCTGGCTTTAAGCAACATATAAACCCCGGCCACACATACGGTGCAAAACAGCGCCAGACCCAACGGCATATGGATGCGCTCGGCTAAATCCCGCATCTCCATGATTTCCGAAATCCAGATCAACATTGTCACGCGCACAATATTGGCAATCAGCATCAAGATGATAAATACGCCGTAAGCAAACACCCAGCCTACAGATACGGTGCGGCGCAGAATCATACTGGCGACAAGAAAAAATGCCGTGCCTGTAAACAGGCTCTTAAGCCCACTACACGGAATATCCACCTGAGCGATGCCATTATCGAAAATCAGGACATCATGGGCCCCCAAAGATGTGTGGCCAAATATTGCCAGAATTTGCGCCGCCGTATCGGCCGTTAAAAGCCGCAAATAAAATCCGGCCCCGGTGCCGGGTACCAAAGCAAAGGGCAAGGCCAGAGCCACTAGCCCGGCCAATATAAAACCCTTGCGCCACAGCGCAGGCGAGACACGGGCAAAGCCGGCAAAGAAACCATATAATCCGAGCAAAGCGAAGGCAGCGCTCAGTTGTTGTAAAATGGGGAATGTTAATACCGTAAAAAAGGCGCAAACGCCTATCAAAGCCTGGGCCAAAATTGGTAATGCCCGCTCAGGCCAGCCAAACCGCCAGACCGTTGTAGCCAGCCCGGCAAACCCTATCAATGTTATGGGCAAAGCACCTGCGGGGTTGTTGCTCTCGTCATACATCCACAATAATGACCGCAACGAGGTAAATACATATAACCCGGCTAAAACTAGCCATAGCAAGCCGGGTAACGGGAACCGTGCTTTTGGTATTGTAAAATGTTGCGCAGAATAAATATCAGCCATGCTGCCGATTAGTGTGAGCAGATGGTGAGAATAGGGTGAAACCAAGGCAAGAATATGGATTTACGTCCTGTTAGCCATGGCGAGCGTGTATCCTTGACTTTTTAGGTTTTTTTCCCATTAACCCCAAAGACAGGAAAACATACCTATGTTGACACATCAAGATATTTGGGCCGCATTGGACGCTTTGGCCGTGCGGTTTTCCATGAGCCCTTCGGCCATGGCACGGGCCGCCGGACTTGACCCGACTACATTCAACAAATCCAAACGCACTGGCGGCGACGGTAAAGCCCGGTGGCCATCTACGGAAAGCCTGTCAAAAGTGCTAGGGGCGCTCGGGGTCAGTTTTGAAGATTTCGCCGCTCAAACGGCCAAAAGCAAAGCCGGACGGTTTGGTATGGAGATGGGGGCAAATATCCCGCTCATTGATATGGGCCAGGCAGGCAGTGACGGGTTTTTCGACGAGGCGGGCCGTCCGGTCGGTGAAAATTGGGACGAGATACGCATGCCGGGCTTGCGCGACAACCATATCTTTGCCCTGCAGATATCTGATGATTTTATGGCGCCGGCATTGCGCGCCGGGGATCGAATTGTCATTTCACCAGCGGCTAGCATTGCGCGCGGTGACCGGATTGTGGCCAAGCTACGTTCCGGCGAGGTCTTGGCAAAAATATTTAAGAGCATGAGCGCGTCCAAGGTTGAACTGCTAACCCTCGATCCGAATTTCCCAGGCAGGACTATCGCTCTGAAAGATGTCCAGTGGATGGCCAGAATTGTCTGGATCAGCCAATAATTTAGAGCTTGAACTTAGGCTCAGAACCTATTGATCAACGAACGCTTTGGCCCGTTTCAAAGCCTCGCCTCTTGCAAAAGCTTCATACACTTGGCGCATTTGGGTTTGTAATAATTGTTCGGTCGCATTTTTCGGACTGTAGGCCAAAACGGCAAGTAACGATTGCTCGGTTTGCGCCGCTCTGGCTTCAGGCTCTAGCACAAAAGCAAGCATGATAAAACTGGCGCTGATGATAATATCATCCGGAGCTTGGGCAAGTGCAGTTTCAAAATGCGCAATGCCTTCGGCCTGATTGGCGCCGTAGCGCTTTGTCACATCAAACCCGCCCGCTTTATAAAGCAGGTTCAAATGCCAAGCCCCCTTAAGGGCGTGGGCGCGGGGATCGTCCGGGGCGCTCAAGGCGGCCTTGTCTATGGCCGTGCGGATTTTTTTGGGCAGGTTTTTGCGCCACGCCGTAAAACTGGAAACATGGCGACCATAAAATCCGTAAGCAATTGCATATTGCAGTTGCGCATTTTTGGTGTCAGGGTCGAGCTCAAATGCTGCCTTGGCCATTTTCATGGCTTTTTTGGCAGTTTGGATTTTGCGTTCCGCCTGCCCCAACAGCAATTGCGCATTCAGCGCTTCCGCCGCCAACACATAGGCTTCCGCTGTGTCGAACCTGCCCGCTTGCGCGACAACCGCTTCATATTGCCCTAAATCCAAAGCAGCGCGAACATCCAATAAGCTGTCAGCAAAACTAGCCTTTGCCGTGAACACCAACAAAACACAACTAACCAATAAAGCGCAAAGTTTGTTCATAAAGCCATATTAGCACGGAATCGAACATGACTACAACCCTGCCGGATTTAAAGACTTGGTTACACTTGACTTTCTATGCTGATGACGCCATGAGACTTACCGTTACCGTAACTTTGAGGCATATATGTTCTTTTTTATGACATTCAGACCTCCGCATCAGGAGACTTTGCTGCACTAGCAGCAAATGTAAACCTGTGCCAAGCGGCATAGGTTATCTTTTGATCTGCCGTTTTATCGGCAGTTGGTACGGATTTATTATCATGTATTTACGATTTGTATCGCCGCTGCGCTCCAGCGTGCACGGTGTTAATATGGGCATTTTTCAAAGTGCCTTTGAGTGTAGGGACGAACCATTGCATCCCGAATTTTTACGCAACGCCATCCGGGAAGAAATCAACTGGTTTAAAAAGCATTTGCCGTCGCCCGATGCAAGTGTGTTTCAGGTTAAGTCTCGCGGTTATATGCGCAGCCTTGGCATTTGCTGGTTTAAAAGCAAAGCAAGCGAAATGATCAGCCGCGCGTTTTCCCTGCGGGCATTGCTCGGCGAGTGCGGCATGCAAGTTACAACAATTGGTACGGATAATCCGGGACAAATTTTGTATGCGGACGACTTTCAAATTGTTGCCAAGCCTGTAGCGACTACCCCCACAAAATGGGGGTAGTTCGTCTAGGATAACTTTCCCGCTAACGCTTGTGCGATCAAATCCCGGGTTTCACTCGCGCCGTAAATGGCAACAAATGATCCGAAGCGCGGGCCTTGGCTTTGGCCGAGCAGGACTTCGTACAGAGCTTTGAACCAGTCGCGCAGGTTTTCAAATTCGTGTTCTTTGCCGATAGAGAAAATCAGAGTTTGTAATTCGCTAGCGCGCATGGATTGGGCTTCCGGCTGGTTCAGGTTGTTGGCCAAGTCTTCAAGTGCAGCCCGCTCTTTGTCGGTCGGGGCGCGGTAGGATTTGTTTGGTTTGACGAAATCATCGTAATAGCGCACGGCGTATTCACACAATTTATCGAGTACGGGATTGTTCTCGGGCGTCGCCCCTTTCACTTCGCGCTTGATAAAACCCCAGAGTATATCCTTGTCCGATGCATTGGCAGCACTGACCAAGTTTAAGAGCATGGCATAGCTAACAGGCGGCACTTGGTTAGGAGGATTGCCGTCGTGGATATACCAGACCGGATTGGAG
This sequence comes from Alphaproteobacteria bacterium, assembly GCA_024278855.1. GTDB lineage: Bacteria > Pseudomonadota > Alphaproteobacteria > Caulobacterales > Maricaulaceae > Robiginitomaculum_A. The sequence continues at coordinate 23,200 of JAJRSJ010000055.1, forward strand.
ATTTTGGTTTTATCTTCTTGTTCGGCGTAGGCGCCCAGATGCTGAAAATATTCAGCCACCGATTGGGGGATAACATCAAAATACAGCCGCTTGGCGGTCTTGGGTTTTTGGTACATATAGAGAAACAGACTTTCTGGGGTGCCGTATTTAAGCCAGTCCTCAACAGCAATACCGTTGCCTTTGGTCTTGGAAATTTTTTGGCCGTCCTCATCGTTGAACATTTCGTAGTTAAATCCGTCCGGCGGCGTACCGCCGAGTGCGCGGCAAATCTTCGACGATACTTTGGTGCTTTCGATCAGATCTTTGCCGGCCATTTCGTAATCAACGCCTAGCGCTACCCAACGCAAAGCCCAGTCCGGCTTCCACTGGATTTTGACATGGCCGCCGGTGACGAGCGTTTCGTGTTTTTTGCCGTCTTCGTCTTCAAATACGATGGTACCTTTGGCCACATTGCGCTCCAAGGTTGGCACTTGTAGTACCCGGCCAGATGTTGGAGAAATCGGCAAGAAAGGCGAATAGGTCGCCCGGCGGTCAACACCAAGGGTTGGCAGCATTATGTCCAAAATTTTATCCATGCGTTCCAACATGATCAAAAGCGCTTCGTCAAACCGTCCTGATCTATACTGCTCTGCAGACGACAAGAACGTATAATCAAACCCGAAACTATCCAGAAAATCACAAAGCCGCGCATTGTTGTGGGCCGCAAAACTATCATGGGTTCCAAACGGGTCTGGCACATCTGATAACGGTTTGCCCATATGGCCGCGCAACATATCGTGGTTTGGCACATTATCCGGAATTTTACGCATACCGTCGAGGTCATCTTAAAAGGCAATCAGTTGCGTTTCGTACCGCCCCTCTGTCAACGCCACAAACGCTTGGCACACCATGCTTGTGCGCGCCACTTCGCCGAACGTACCGATGTGCGGCAGGCCGGACGGGCCGTACCCGGTTTGAAAAATCACCGGGCCTTTGTGGGGCGTCCCGCGTTTTTCCTTGATCATCAAGCGTTTGACCAAGGCCCGTGCTTGCTCAAAAGGCCAGGCTTTGCTGGTGGTCATGATGTCATGGGGAAATGTCATTTTAAGCTCCGTGTTCAAAGCGGGAGATACGCGCCCAAATCTAAAGGGTCAAGTTCCACGGTGAATTAATAATATGGCTGGAGCAAATTGGGGGAAGGAGAAAAATTTAAAGCGCTGCCATTATTTGCGCTGCCAAAGCACCCAACTCGTCCATATCTGCCATGCCGCCGCCTTTATTGGCATGGGGTTTTAGGTCGACCTTGTATTTCGGAATAATATGGACATGGAGATGAAACACTGATTGTCCGACGGGTGCACCATTATATTGGCTGATGATGATACCGTCGGGGTTTAAGGCGGTTTTGGCGGCGCGAGCTAATTTTTGCACACTGCTCATTATGTGCGCCAAAGCATCCGGGTTCACGTCCAGAAAATTGCGCGCCGTGTCCCGTGTGTGGATCACCAACATATGGCCCTTTGATTGCGGAAACACATCCATAAACCCTAGCGTATTTTCGTCTTCATACACCCGCACACAGGGCATCTCCCCGCGCAGGATTTTGGCAAAAATATTGTCCGGGTCGTAATTTCCTTCAAGTGACATGGGGTTTCCTTTTTTTCAGTTTGGGAACGGCGATATGTTTGGCATGGAGCAAAATGCCGATGGGGATAACCGACATTGCATTTGCTAAAAGCTCTTCCGCCGTACTGCCGAGAACAATCATTATGATCAGAAGCATGAGCCAAAGGGCCAACAATAACAATGGCCATAACAAACAAGCAAATATGCTCAATACACTTATCACAGCTGCCGAAATGTAAAAAAGCAAGCTAGTATATTCAATGTTCTTAAAACCAAATAATAAGCCAAAACCTATGACCATTAAACTCAAAATAATGAGAGACACCCATGGTCTTAACCACAGGAACGGTACAAGTAAGATCGCCGGGCTGTTGTAAGCTGCGATGGAAAGCGTGTGTCTCCACATGCCGTATTTTCGTTTTGGCAAGTCGTCACCGTCTTGCGCCGGATTTTTTCTAAGGTGCGCAAGCCATGTTTTGGCAGCTTGTACTTCACTGGCGGGCAACAGAATAATCAAACCACCAAAGGCCAACATTTGCATATAGGCGATGTGTGCGTGGTAGTAATTGTGCCAAACGGGCCGAAATTCTGCGGATTGTAGTGCGCTAAAGGCAACCAAGGCTTCGCCGATATTATTATATCTTTTGAAGATTACCATTCCCACATCACTCCCCTTTCCTAAACGGCGTAAATTCTTTTAGCACATTTATATGATGTTTCACAGCTCTACGTTCTTGAGCCAGGAAATTTTCTACGGCACCCTTAAGGCCCGGATTGGTCAGGTAATGGGCGGAATATGTGGTGACGGGCGCGTAACCTCTGGCCAATTTGTGTTCGCCTTGTGCGCCGGCTTCGACCCGTGCCAACCCTAATTCGATAGCCGCTTCTACGGCTTGATAATAGCACAGCTCGAAATGCAAAAACGGCACATGGGTGCTTGCACCCCAATGGCGACCATAAAGCGCGTCTCCGCCGATAAAATTGAGCGCCCCGGCAATGGGTGTGTCGTCCTGATAGGCTAACACCAACAATATTTGTTCGCCCATAGTTTCGTGGACGGCGGTAAAAAAAGCGCGGGTTAGATAAGGGCGGCCCCATTTTCGGGCACTGGTGTCTTGATAAAATCCGTAAAACGCATCCCAGTGTTCGGGCTTTATATCGTCGCCGCACAAGCGTTTGATCTTTACTTGCTCACAGGCCTTGCGCCGCTCGGCATTAATTTTTTTGCGTTTTCGAGCGGTTAGCCCGGCTAGAAAATCTCCGAAACTTTCATAATTGCGATTGACAAAATGAAATTGCCTATCCGTACGGATTAGAAAATCTTGTTCACCTAGCCTGTTCACCAGATTTTTATCGCCAAAGGTTAAATGGACACCGGACATATTATTTTGCAGACAAATATCTTTTAAAGCCTGTACCAAATGCGCTTCCGCTTCTGGCGTTTTACTAATGAGCCGCGGCCCGGTGACCGGCGTGAACGGCACTGTGCATTGCAGTTTAGGGTAATAATTTATCCCGGCCCGCTCGGCAGCATCGGCCCAACCTTGGTCAAATACATACTCACCCATGGAATGAGATTTCACATACAAAGGTGCGCAGCCGACTGCTTGGCCGGCACTATCTTCGAGCCAAATATGGGCCGCTTGCCAGCCCGTGCCAGTGCCCATACAGCCACTTTCTTCCAACGCGTTGAGAAAGTTCCAGTCCGTAAACGGGTGATAGTCTTTCGCACCGCGCCCGGGCAGCAGAGCATTCCAACTAGCGCAAGGAACTTCACTTATATTGGACAGGATTTTTGCGTTAAGTGTCAATCTCGATCACGCAATCTATTTCTACGGCCACATCCAAAGGCAGGGCGGGGGCTCCGACGGCAAACCTTGCATGTTTGCCAGCTTCCCCAAATACTTCAACCATCAAATCCGAGCAACCATTGATGATTTTGGGAATATCCAGTGCGGTGGCGCCAAAATCACTACACACAAACCCGCCGAGCTGGACCACACGCTTGACCTTGGATAAATCGCCTGCGCAAGCCGCTTGCATTTGCGCAATCAAATTAAGCCCGCAGGCCCGCGCCGCCGCTTGGCCTTGCGCGACGCTTAAATCCTCACCGAGCCGCCCTTTGATCAACGTGCCATCAGCCGTCACCGAAACTTGGCCGGAGATAAACACCTGATTACCCGTAATAACATACGGCACATAATTGGCCACTGGCGCGACAGGTTTGGGCAAGACTAGCCTCAGCTCAGCGATATGTTTATCAATAGAGTTCACGATTGCCTCCTTGCAATTAGTGGGAATTTAGTGACAAGCTATGTCAAATTTTTGGAGGACACAATGGATAAAGCCCATATGGATAACGCCCAACCAAACAAGAAAGCCCAGTTACAAGCGGCGGACGCCAATCCGTCCGTGCTTCAGTTTATGGCCAAACGCCGCTCGGCATTGGTGCGGGCTATGACCGGGCCGGGGCCAAATGCAGATGAGTTGGAGCTTATTTTGCGCTTGGCTGCCCGTACACCCGACCACCGCAAATTATTTCCGTGGCGATTTTTAGTGTTTACAGGCAAAGAACGCCGGGCGTTCGGCGAGCATTTGGCAGAGCTTTTCAAAGCAGATTGCCCAAATGCACAAGCTGACAGAATAGAGTTTGAGCGGGGGCGGTTTGAGCGCGCCCCTTGCATAGTGGGCGTGGTCTCGAGTCCGAAAAATTGCCTGCGCGGCACACCCAAATGGGAACAAGAACTTTCAGCCGGAGCCGTTTGTATGAATATGTTGCTAGCAGCCCGCGCATCCGGTTTTGCGGCCCAATGGCTGACGGAATGGTATGGTTTTGACGACCGCGTCAACGCGGTATTGGGCTTGCACGACAATGAACGCATGGCCGGGTTTATCTATATGGGGACAGGCGCGGAGGAACCTATGGAGCGCCCGCGCCCCAAAATGGAAGAATTGACGAAATATTGGCATAAAAACTGACGAATATGAACGCCAGATGAACAATATTGCGGCGGCGGGCTTCAGGGAAATTTCGTTTATTGTGTATTCATGTTCGCTTGTGTAGAACCGCGGCGGTTAGGGGCTTTTTTAGCCTGTAACCATGAACCCTGCCCTACCACGCGCCCCGTGTAGTCGCAGGGTTCACAGATAAAGCCTGATGCGCGAGTCCATGTGGGGCAACGCTTGCAGCAAGGCCAAAGAAGGGGTGTTTTCGGGGGAAAGCACCTCTTTTCTTTTGGAGGGTTTATGGCCGACAAGAAGCCCCGTAAGCTTCTTTGTAGGACTTATCGAAGCAAGCCATAAATCCATCCACAACATCCAAATTTGGCGGCCAGGCCGGTGGTGGAAAATCCGGATATTGTGTTTTGAATTTTTCCACACCCTGTTTAAAGTTTTCTGGTTCTTGAATGCGGGCTAAAGCATTTCGTGCAGAAAGCAGCGTTTTTTTATCACGCTCAAGGAACGCGATTGTAGCATCACGGTACAAGATATTATCCAATAGGGCTTCTTTATGGATATGGGTTTGTTTGAAGAGGGATATCGCCTGTACCGTTTCTCCAGCATTGGCACGAAGTTGAGCCTCATGCCAAGTTAGGCCGCTTAAATTTTCAGCTATAATTATGTTTCTATATTCACTTATAAGCGCCGCCGCTGATAGCAGACATCCTTCGCTCTGCGCTACCTTGCGCCAACCTTTATTTTGATCCTGATCAAATGTGTGAACATCAAGACGGAGAAAATCAAATTTATTGGGCACGCAGGTTTTGTCTATTTCATTAACGACGGCCGGCACTGCCTCAATAACTTTTTCGGATTGAGAGCAGCTAGCAAGAAATACACCGCCCAGCCACACGGCTGAAAAATTTACAAGTAACTTTTTCATATGTTAAATCCCCATAAGCTGTTTTGCGACGAACTTATAGGAATTAAAATCAGTGCGGTATTAAATTTTGGACAGCGAAATCACCCCGTTTCGCTGAACAGCTCGCGGCCTATGAGCCAGCGGCGTATTTCTGATGTACCTGCGCCGATTTCGTAGAGCTTGGCATCGCGCAGTAGTCTGCCCGTGGGATAGTCGTTGATATAGCCGTTACCTCCCAAAATCTGAATGGCGTCCAGAGCCAAGAGTGTGGCTTTTTCGGCGGCGTAGAGAATGGCCCCCGCCGCGTCTTTGCGGGCGGTTGCGCCCCTGTCGCAAGCTTGGGCGACCGCATAGGTATAGGCGCGGGCCGTGCTGGTGGTCACATACATGTCGGCCAACTTGCCCTGTATAAGCTGAAATTCTCCGATGGATTTGCCGAACTGTTTGCGCTCATGGGCGTAAGGTAGCACCACATCAAGACAAGCCTGCATCATACCAATGGAGCCAGCCGAGAGAACCGTGCGTTCATAGTCCAGCCCGGACATCAAAATACCAACGCCTTTTCCCAGCGGCCCCATGAGATTTTCGGCCGGTACTTCGCAGTCCTCAAATACCAATTCGCAAGTATCCGAGCCGCGCATCCCTAGCTTGTCCAGTTTTTGGGCCGTGGAGAAACCTTTGAAATTTTTCTCGATGATAAATGCGCTGATACCGCGCGAACCTGCGTCCGGGTCGGTCTTGGCGTAAACGATCAAAGTATCCGCAATCGGCCCGTTGGTGATCCACATTTTATTGCCGTTGAGGATATAGCGGTCGCCTCTCTTCTCGGCTTTCAGCTTCATGGATACCACATCAGACCCGGCCCCCGGCTCGCTCATGGCCAACGCACCCACATGTTCGCCGGAGACCAATTTGGGCAGGTATTTTCGTTTCTGTTCGTCGCTGCCCCAACGCCTAAGTTGGTTAACACAAAGATTGGAATGCGCCCCGTAGGACAAACCAACGGACGCAGACGCCCGGCTAATTTCTTCCATAGCAAGCGAGTGTTCCAGATAACCAAGCCCGGCACCGCCGTATTCTTCCTCTACGGTAATCCCGAGCAAGCCTTGCTCGCCCATTTTGTTCCAAAGCGAACGGTCAAAATGATTGTCGCGGTCAATGTCGGCGGCAATCGGCGCAATTTCTTTTTGCGCGAAACCGTAAACACTGTCACGGATCATGTCCGCAGTTTCGCCGAGGTTAAACTTAAGGCTTGGGTATGTGGTTGTCATAATAATCTCGTATTCTTTCTTTACCTCCTCTCCTTGGGGAGAGGATTGAGGTGAGGGGATAATCTCCCGTACTTATTTGATATTGAGGGTCATCATTATGTCCCCTCACCCGCGCCCCGCAGGAAGTGCCCTTGGGGTGCAGTTCGCTACGCTCTCGCGACCTCTCCCCAAGGAGAGGTAAACTATGTTTCTTCCTCCAACTCCAACAAAACCTCGCCGTCCGCCACCAAAGTATCAGCCTGACAATTAACCGCCGCCACTACCCCGTCCCTCGGAGCCTCCAGCGACATTTCCATTTTCATAGCTTCCATGATGATGAGTTTGTCTCCGGCTTTGACAGTGTCGCCAACCGCAACATTCACAGCAATGATTTTGCCGGGCATGGGGGCGGTTAGGGTGTTGCCGCCTGCGGCGGTGCTTGCGGTGGCTTCCGGCTGGTAGCGGGCTACCGCCAACACCGTACCCCTATCACGCAAATATACCGTTTCATCGTCGTAATGATAATGCCAAGTATCAAAATAACATAACGCCTCTTTTGTGGCAAATTTAGGCATAGGCAATGATGTATATTGTGAGAATGAAATGAATATTGGGTCACCGTTATTTACATCTGCAAAATAACCTTCATCAGATTCTTTAAGAATGGAAACAGTAACTACTTCGTTTTCCCGTTTGAAATAATATCTAGCAGATGAGTGAAGATTTAACCGCCATCCCGTGTTGTCGGTGAAAACATCATCTTTTCTGTATTCAACATCACTTAGCACACCTGCCGCAAGAGCGTATGCGGCATCATCCTGTAGGAGGCTATCGCCAACAAGGTCGCCTAATCTATCAGGAATAAAATCGGTTTCTATTTGTTCATTTCGAAAATCTTTGTGACATATGCACTGAATAAGAAATTCTATATTTGTAGTAACACCGTAGACCCCATAAGTCGCGAGCCGCACCCATAAATTACTAAGCGCCTCGTTGCGGTCTTCTCCAAACCCGATAACTTTAGCAATCATGGGGTCATAATAAATACTGACCTTATCCCCAGTTTCAACGCCGACTTCTGCACGAAATTTATTAACCTTACCGCCCACAAACTTGGTGGTAATAACCGTTCCCGTACTCGGCAAAAAATCGTTTCTTGGATCTTCAGCGTAAGCTCGCGCTTCAACCGCGTGGCCTTGCATTTTGATCTCACCTTGCTTCGGCAGCTTCTCCCCCTGCGCCACCCGTATCTGTAGCTCCACCAAATCAAGCCCCGTGATCATTTCTGTGACCGGGTGTTCGACTTGCAATCTTGTGTTCATTTCCATGAACCAGAAGCCGTCTGTACGCAGTTTACCGGAACCGTCCACGATAAATTCTACCGTGCCTGCGCCGACATAATCAACCGCCCGGGCCGCCTCGCAGGCCGCGTCGGTCATGGCTTTGCGCACCGTGTCCGTCATGCCCGGCGCCGGGGCTTCTTCTATAACTTTTTGGTGACGGCGCTGGAGCGAGCAATCGCGCTCAAACATGTGGACGATATTGCCGTGGGTGTCACCGAACACTTGTACTCCGATATGGCGCGGGGACAGGATATATTTCTCGATCAATACCCTATCGTCCCCGAATGCAGATTTGGCTTCGCGCATACAACTGGCTAGTGCGTCTGCGAAATCCTCCGCACGCTCCACCTTGCGCATACCCTTACCGCCGCCGCCCGCAATAGCTTTGATCAAAACCGGATAACCAATCATGCCCGCCTTGGCCTTGAGCAGTTTCGCGTCCTGGTCTTTACCGTGATAGCCGGGCGTTACCGGAACGCCGGCCTTTTCCATCAGTTTTTTGGCCGCATCCTTAAGCCCCATAGCCTCCATGCTTTCAGGCCTTGGCCCGATAAATGTAATGTTTTCAGCTTTAAGTCTGCGCGCAAATTCAGCATTCTCCGACAAAAACCCGTAACCCGGATGCACCGCGTCGGCGCCGGATGATTTGCAAGCCGCAATAATTTTATCAATCACCAGATAGCTTTCGGTCGCAGGCGAGGCACCAATATGCACCGCCTCGTCGGCCATACGCACATGCAAGGCCTTACGGTCAGCATCCGAATACACCGCCACAGAACCAATGCCCATCTTGCGACAAGTTTTCATAACCCGACAGGCAATTTCACCACGATTGGCGATCAGAATTTTTTTGATTTTTTTGGTCATATTATTTCGCCGCTATCGCTTCTATTTCAAGAAACCAGTTTTCATCAAAAATATCGCATATAATTACTGTCAATGCAGGCTTTAAGTCTCCGAGATATTGGTCGCGAATTTCCTGGTTTTCTTTTGCATGTTGTCGATCCGAGAGAAAAATAGTGACCTTGACAATATTGTCTATAGCCATGCCGCTTGCTTCCAATTGGGCTTTAATATTCTCCCAAACTTGCACCGCCTGCCCCTTAAACGAGGTCGGCAATACACTATGTTTGTCAACGGGGATCTGCCCGCTAACGAACAGTAGTTCATCCAAGGAAGAAATGCCAACAGCTTGTGAATAACCACCGACTACGGAGGGAGCATCAACTGCATTTATTTTTGTACGCTTCATATCTTACACCTACATCCTAAACACGCCAAATTCGGTGTCACCTACCGGCGCATTTGCTGCCATTGCCAAGCCCAACCCCAGCACCCTGCGGGTATCTGTTGGCGCTATGATACCGTCGTCCCAAAGCCTGGCGCTAGCATAATAGGGATGGCCTTCGCGTTCATATTTCTCCAGTAGCGGTTTACGACACGCTTCCTCTTCCTCGGCGCTCCATGTCTCGCTGCGGCGCTCCTTACCGTCGCGAGTTACAGTAGCCAGTACGGACGCGGCCTGCTCGCCCCCCATGACGGAGATGCGCGCATTGGGCCACATGAACATCAGACGCGGCCCGTAAGCCCGCCCGCACATGCCGTAATTTCCGGCCCCGTAGGAACCGCCTATGACGATAGTAAATTTAGGCACTTGCGCGCAGGCCACGGCAGTGACCAATTTGGCGCCGTCCTTGGCGATACCGCCCGCTTCGTATTTGGATCCGACCATGAACCCGGTGATGTTCTGGAGGAATACCAAGGGGATTTTGCGCTTGGCACAGAGTTGCACAAAGTGCGCACCTGTTAGCGATGATTCAGAAAACAGCACACCATTATTGGCAACAATCCCGACCTTATAGCCGTGGATTTTGGCAAACCCGCACACGAGCGTCTCGCCGTATAATTTCTTGAACTCATCAAATTTGGAGCCGTCAACAATGCGCGCAATCACTTCACGCACATCAAAGGGCTTGCGGGTATCGGCGGGGATAATGCCGAGCAACTCGTCCTCGTCGTAAGCCGGGTCTTTGGATGTTACAGGCCCATAGGATTTTTCGTGACCCCCTAAAGCCGCCACGGAATTTCTCGCAATCGCCAAAGCATGTTCATCACTGCTAGCCAGATGATCAACCACGCCGGATGTTTTGGCGTGGAGCATGCCGCCGCCCAAATCTTCGGCGCTCACAACTTCGCCCGTCGCTGCCTTGACCAAGGGCGGCCCGGCCAAAAATATTGTGCCTTGACCCTCGACAATAATGCTTTCGTCGGCCATAGCCGGAACATAGGCCCCGCCTGCCGTACAAGATCCCATGACCACAGCAATTTGCGCAATCCCGGCGGCGGACAAAGTCGCCTGATTATAAAATATCCGCCCGAAATGCTCCTTGTCGGGAAACACCTCGCTTTGTCGCGGTAAATTTGCACCGCCGCTATCCACGAGGTAAATACACGGCAAGCGGTTTTCTCGCGCTATCTCCTGTGCGCGTAAATGTTTTTTTACAGACAGCGGATAATAGGACCCGCCTTTGACCGTGGCGTCATTACACACAATCATGCATTCACGCCCCGAAACCCGGCCAATTCCGGCAATCACCCCGGCGGCTGGCACATGATCATCATAAACCCCGTAGGCGGCAAATTGCCCGATTTCCAAAAACGGCGTACCAGGATCAAGTAGACGCTCAACCCGCTCTCGCGGCAATAACTTGCCCCGTGCTAAATGCCGGTCACGAGACCGCTGTGGCCCGCCTAGCGCAATTTCTCCAACCTTGGCCCGCAAGTCGTCCACCAGCACTGCCATAGCTTCGGTATTGGCGCGAAGCTCAGGCGCGTCAGGGTTTATTTTTGTCGCAAGTTTAGGCATAACGCCTCCAAAAAGCCAGTACCTCGCCTGCAGACAAGATAAGAATTTACATTATTCAACTGAATATACATAAATTCGACCCTAAAGTCAAATTATTTCTACGCGGTGCTCAAGGCGTACCCTGCGCTTGCGGCAGGTTTGCGCGCATAGAATTAGAGCTTGGGAGACTGGTTTAAAGTTTAAGGCAGTGCTTTCACGGCAGTCTTCATCGCCATTGCCGCTAAGTTTTCTTCTGCGAGCTTAACATATATTGGGCTTTTTTCTATAGCGGTTTTATAAAATTTGGCGGCTTTACTGTGGTTGCCCTGGGCTTGTGCTATGACACCTGCATCATTGTAGATTTGGGCAGCCCTAATGTCGCCAACGCCTTGCAAGGCTTGTTTGGTTTGGCCTGACAAGGTTTGCGCCAAGCGTAAATTATTGTCATAAACGGGCATGTTTGGGTTGGTTTTGACCGCTTGCTTAAATTTAGTAAGCGCTTCTTTTTTACGCCCCTGCATCAAGAGGGACATGCCCATATTATTGTGGGCCGAGGCAGTGCTAAAACCGCCGCTCTTGGCGGCTACAAGGGCTTGGACATATGCATCCAGAGCGTCGAGCCAATTGGAATTTTGGTCATGTAGACGGCCCAGAGCATTCCACAAACGCGGGTCGTCCGGACTGGTTTTCAGCTTATGCTCCACGTTCTGCTTGGCGGCATCTTGCTCATTACTTGCCAAAGCGAGCAATAACAGTCCGGTTTCTGCCCGGTCAATTTGCGTTTGCGTAAAGAGGTCGTCGCCCGAAATTTTCTCGTAAATTTTACGGGCTTGATCTGCATATTTCCCGTCTCTCCAGACGAGCGCCAAAGCATTATCGGCCAAGCCGAGCAAGGCCTCGCCGCGCGAGGTGTGTTTTGTATCCATACGCAAGAGCAAAGTTTTATATGCGGTGTAGCTTCCTAGAAATTTGGCTTTGGCATATAAGTCAGCCGCAGCTTTAAGCCTGGCATTAACATCAAATTTCTGGGCCGGCTCAAGTCCGGACATTTGCGTAATTGGCCGCACTTCAATACCTGCATCCGCACCTGGTTTCGTGGTTTGGCAAGCAGTTAAAGCAAACACCGCGCTAAGCATGAGGACAAATGTTTTCATCCGAGAACCCCTGATAACCTGGCCCCGGCGGGTAAGAATAACATCAATAAAATGGTTGGAAAAATAAACAAAATCAGCGGCACGGTCATTTTTGCAGGAAGAGACATGGCTTTTTCTTCCGCCCGCAACATGCGTTTGGAGCGCATTTCTTCAGAAAATGTGCGCAGAGCCATTCCCAAAGAGCTGCCCATTTCTTCGGACTGTTTCAGCATAATATTAAGAGCGCTTGCTTCCTCCAGTCCAAGACGCTCGGCGAAATTTTTAAACGCTTCAGCGCGTGTCCGCCCGGCCATAAGCTCCAAATTCAGTAAATCAAGATTTACCTGGATCACCGGGAAACGTTTGCCAAGTTCTTTGGAAACATTGTTCAAAGCTGCGTCTAGCCCCAAGCCGGCCTCAATACAGGCTAAGAGCAAATCCATCATGTCCGGGAAACCGTCGCGGGCTTGCATTTTGCGTTTATTGATACAGTGGCGCAAATACAGGCTCGGCGCAAACAGGCCTGCGGCAATCAACCCGGTAGACCAATAGACAAGGGTTCTGGTCGGAACATCATGGGCAAATAGGCTCCAGTAAATCAGCAATACAAATTGCGGCAACAACAAAGACAATAAACGAATAGCATAAAATATCGGTATGGACTTCACCGTATAAAATCCGGCTTGGGATAACTTAAAGCGAATGCGAGAGATTTCTTCCGGGCCTGGCAAGGTCAAGTGTTGGCCAAACTTTGCAATCATATTTGGGGTTGCGGCTTTAGCTCGGGTACGGCGCGCCTTTATAGCCTCGGTATCTGGAACACCCGCCAACCTTCTGCCCATAATTTTGTTATGGTTTAAGGACGAACGAATAGCCAAAGCCGCACCGACAAGCGAGATCACCAAAACAATGTGACCAGTATAAAACTATGATTTGGGGCGAGGTTTGACAGCATAATTAAATCCGAAAGTTGATCATTTTGCGGATGACCAAATTACCCAACACCATCCAGATGACGGCAACAATCAGGCCATTTTTGATCATGGGATTATCCCAGACATCGCCGTAAAACTCTGGCGACAGCACATTAATGGCAATAAATAATATAATTGGTACAATGTTTAATATAAGCGCCGACATTCGCCCTTCCGAAGATGCGGCCTTGATTTTCAGGCGCATTTTTTGCCGTTCGCGCACCATATGGGCATTATTGGCCAGAAGTTCTGCCAAATTGCCCCCCGTGCGGGCTTGCAAGCGCACAGTGGCGGCCAGCATATCAAAGTCTGTATGGCCAATGCGATCCGACAGGCGCTGTACGGCAGTTCCAAGCTCTGTACCATAGGTTATTTCGTCTCCGGCAATACCAAATTCCGAACCAATAGGATCGGGCATTTCGCGGGCCACCAAATCAACGGCAACCGGCACAGGATGGCCCGCCCGCAAGGAGCGGACGATCACATCTAGCGCATCAGGTAATTGGCCTATGGCTTTTTTGCGGCGAAATTTGGCAATCAGAATAATAATGCCGACCGGCAATGCAAACCCGATAACAAAACCAAAGCCGAACAAAAGAAAATTTCGGCTGAACCAAACAACTGTGATTGCCGTTACAAATGCACAAATAGACATGGCTACATAAACCCCATATGCCCCGATATGCAGCCCCGACTGAACAACCAGAGTGTTCAACCATTTGAGCAATGTTGCCATCTTTTTTGTCTCGTCCCACCCCCGGGACCGCTTTAGGGCTTGCAAGGCGTGGGTCGGGCTTTCCCCGCGCGCCAAGACTTTTAAGCGTATATTGGCTAGCTTGACCTTTTGCGCACTTTGACGCCCGGCACCAATAACTAACTGCATGAGCAAAAACGCGCAGGCAAAGACCAATATATAGACAACCATGTTGGTGCCGCCAACCATGATTACGGTATCCGTTCGCATAAGGGGCGGTCAGACTTGCGACCCTCTTCCATGACGCCCGGCTCAAACATGTCTTGATCAATTTCAATACCGCTGGTGATGATCTCGTGTAGACAGCGCGGGCGTATACCTGTGGCCCTAAACTCGCCGACAACCTCGTGATTGGGGCCAGAACCTGTCCGGGTATAGTTGAAAATCTCCTGCATCTGGATGATTTTACCCTCCATGCCGGTGATCTCGGTCACACTGGTGATTTTTCGTTGTCCGTCTGACAAACGTTGAGCCTGCACAATCATTCCAATAGCTGATGAAATTTGCCCGGCCACACCTTCGGGGCTGATTTTTATCTCGCCCATGCCGACCATTTGCTCCAGACGCGTTATAGCATCACGCGGGGTATTGGCGTGCAGTGTTGCCAAAGAACCTTCATGGCCGGTATTCATGGCTTGCAGCATGTCAAAGGCTTCTTCGCCGCGCACTTCGCCCAAAATCACCCGGTCAGGGCGCATTCTAAGGGCGTTTTTGACCAATTCGCGTTGGCGTATTTCGCCGCCGCCCTCAAGATTGGGCGGGCGGGTTTCCATGCGCGCCACATGGGGCTGTTGCAGTTGTAACTCGGCGGCATCTTCAATGGTGATCAGGCGTTCTTTATGGGAAATGGCTTGTGACATAGCGTTCAGCAGCGTGGTTTTTCCAGACCCGGTACCGCCGGAGATTAAAATCGTCACTTTGGCCTTGCAAGCCGCCCACACAAACTCGGCCACCGCTTCTGGGGCCGCACCAAATTCAACCAACTTGTCCAAGGTAAACGGGTTTTTGGAAAATTTGCGAATGGACATTAATGGCCCGTCCACTGCAATGGGGGATATCGCGACATTGACCCGGCTACCATCAGCCAACCTAGCGTCCATCATCGGTTGGCTTTCATCAACTCTGCGGCCAACAGCGGCAACAATTTTATTGATTATCCGTATCAGATGGGCTTCATCGGCAAAACGCACATCAGTTTGCATCAATTCACCACCGCGTTCAATATAGACCTGCTCATGGGTGTTGATCAGAATATCACTGATACTGTCGTCCGCCAGCAACGGCTCTAGCGGCCCGAGCCCGGTCATTTCGTCAATGATTGAACCGGACAAATCATGGATTTCGCTGCGGTTAAGCTTCATGTTTTCAGTTTTGACAATCTGCCCGACGCGGGCTTCGATCTGGCCGTGCATCTCGCTCTTGTCCAACTTGTCCAAAATCGCCAAATCCAGATCATCTATCAACATAGCGTGCAGGCGTTTACGGGTTTGCAAGGCATCCGGGCTTAGTTTGTTGCTAGCCGATTTTGTAACGGGGTTGTCTGCAACGGCTTGCACGGCGATTGCGGGCGGCGTAACGGATGCAGGTTGCAGAATTTCTGGGTCAGGTCTGGCGGCTTTCCCTCCCGGTGTAATGATGTTTGAAAAGCGTCCCATAGCCTTTATTAACCCGGCGGCGTAAAAACCTGCTTAGCAAGCATGGTAAACAGGCAATAAAATTCATTTGTCAACAGACCCTAGTCTTGCACTTGTAACTGATGTGGCCTATTGCCAAATATACATCAATCAATCGGAGAGAGAGTAGAATGTTTATTCAAACCCAGGACACACCCAATCCGGCGACGCTCAAGTTTTTACCGGGTTGTGAGGTTATGGCGGAAGGTTTACCGCCGTTGGAAGTGAACAAGGGCGACAGAATAACCCACGCACCTTTGGCCGGGCATTTATTGAGTGTCCCCAATGTGCAAAGTGTTTTCTTCGGTCAGGACTTCATTTCTGTGACCCGCAGCGCTGCTGCCGACTGGCCCCATCTCAAGCCTGCTATATTGGGGGTTATTATGGATTTTTATGTGGGCGGCGGCGCAGTGATTTCACAAGACGGCGCGCAAGAAGAAGAACAAGTATATGAGGGAGACACTTTGGAAATCGTTGAACAGATCAAAGAACTGCTCGACACAAGGGTGCGCCCCGCCGTCGCCCAAGACGGCGGCGACATTGTTTTTAAACGCTTTGATATAGACACGGGCATTGTGTCTTTGCAAATGCGCGGTGCCTGTGCAGGTTGCCCGTCTTCCTCCATGACCCTGAAATCCGGCATAGAAAACCTGCTCAAGCACTATGTCCCCGAGGTCACTAGCGTCGAAGAAGCTTTCTAATTGTTGTGTCTGGGCATTGATACAACCGGCCCGTGGTGCAGTGTAGCGCTTGTGGACGAGGCGCGGATATTGGCGTTACGCCGCCAAAACATAGGCTCAGGGAACAACAAGAGGGGTCATGCGGAAATCTTGGCGGGCATGGTGCAGGATATTTTGCGGGCTGCCGATGTACGCCCCACTGATCTTGATAAAATATCGGTTTGCACCGGGCCGGGCAGTTTTACCGGGCCGCGCATTGGCCTGGCCTTTGCAAAAGGTTTGGCCCTGCCCCATAATATCCCGCTTATCGGACTGTCAACCTTACATGTCTGGGCCGCAAATGCCGACCCTGAACGCAACAAAACCGTCCTTTCGGTCGCAGATGTAAAGCGCGGTCAGGTGTGTGCGCAAACCTTTAAGCACGGCATAGCCGCACAAAACCCAAAGACATTTTCGCCGCAAGGTTTGGGTTCCCCACAAGAGTTTAGCGTCGGTTCCAAAGCCGATATTATCACAGGTAGCGGCGCAGAACTGCTCGGTGCAAAGCCAGCAAACACCTATATTTGCCCGGCTCAATTGGCCTGGCTCGGACTGGAAACAACCCCGGCCACACATCCGGCAGAACCATTATACCACCGTCCCCCGGATGCGAAACTCCCCGGTGGGAGAGTTTTGTAAGAGGCATAGCCGGACGCAGAGATTGTGGTTATTTCTGCCCGGCCCTTGAAAACACTTGCCAGTAACGCACAAGACGTTAATCAGATGCAATGTTAAAACGCTCAACCATCCCGCAACCTAAACTGTCTTTGCCCGAATTTGCGGCTATGATGGCCTATATGATTTCCTTGGCGGCTTTGTCCATTGACGCTATGTTGCCAGTGATTGATGTGATTGGTCGGGATTTGGGGGTTATCGATCCCAACAAACCGCAATTGATCATTGGAGCCGTGTTTCTAGGTTTGGCCATTGGGCAGCTTGCTTACGGCCCCATCTCGGACGCGGTTGGGCGCAAGCCTGCAATTTATGCGGGGCTTGCACTGTTCACCGTCGGCTGCTTGCTAGCCATGTTTGCCAAAGATTTCAATACCATGCTGCTTGGCAGGTTCTTGCAGGGCATCGGCGTGGCCGGGCCGCGCATTGTCTCTATGGCTGTGGTACGCGATATTTATTCCGGGCGCGAAATGGCGAAAGTCGCATCGTTCATCATGTCGTTTTTTATTATTGTCCCGGCTTTGGCGCCGCTTTTGGGTCAATTCATTGCAGATTTATGGAATTGGCAGGCCATTTACTTTGTCCTGCTGGCTATGGCGATATTGGTCGGGCTTTGGTACGGGATACGCCAAAGCGAAACCCTGCATCCGGAATTTCGCAGACGGCTGTCTTTGGAACGGATTACAAGCGGGTTTAGAGAAGCCCTCGGCTTTCGCGTCACCAGTGGTTATGCTTTGGCGGCGGGTATTGTTTACGGCTCGTTCGTGGCTTATTTAATGACCTCGCCGCAATTATTTGCAGATATATTCGGGATCAAAAAGAACTTCCCCTATTATTTTGGCGCATTGGCGATTTGTATCGGCATGGCGGCTTTCGTCAATGCCAGACTGGTGATGAAGCTTGGCATGCGCAAATTATGTAAATGGGCCCTCTTTGCCAAAGCGGTGTGGTCGGGCGGGTTTTTTGTCATCGCTGTCTCTAGCGGGGGAGCCTTGCCACTAGGCGCATTTATGATCTGGGCAGGGTTCTCATTTTTTCTGTTGGGCATATTATTTGGCAATGTCAACGCGGTGGCTATGGAACCGGTCGGGCATATTGCCGGGTTTGGGTCGTCCGTGGTCGGGTTTATTTCCGGCGCGATCTCTCTCGGTATTGGTACGCTTATTGGGCAAATGTATACGGGTACAGTCCTGCCACTTATTGGCGGTTTTGCCCTGTTGGCGCCCATCTCCATATTGGTGATGAAGTGGGCGGATAAAGAAACCGAAAGTGCCGCCGACTCGATTTAATTTTGCATAACACATATACACCCTCTTACCAATTTACGGCTTTACACATTGCGGCGAATTACGCATAGATTTGCATATGGATATTATTTTTGACAGCAAGGTCGGCATTCACCGCAGTACCGCATCCATGCCGGGCGGCAGTATGTCTGGCGTGCATTTTGGGCCTATAGACACGCCTGTAAAAATGGTTTTCCTACACGCGAACGGTTTTAACGGGCTGACTTACCGGAGCATTTTAGAGCCGCTCGGCGTGCATGTATTGGCGCTTGACTTGCGCGGCCATGGACGCACACAATTACCGACGGATGATTTACGCTTGACCAGCCATATCAATTACGCTCGAAATTTGGCGGCATATCTACAGACCCATATAGACGGCCCCGTCATTCTTGCGGGGCATTCCTTAGGGGCCAATGCGTCGATACTTGCCACAAATATTGCGCCGGACAAGGTGGTTCGGGTTTTGGCCTTTGACCCTATTGTCTTACCTTTCCATGTACGCCTCCTTATGATGAGTAAGTTTGGCCGGGAAGCCTTGCTCAAAAATTACCCCTTCGCCAAAAACGCCGGGCGGCGACGGGATGTGTTTAAGGCACGCGAAGATGTGTTTAAGCGCTATCATGGCCGTGGGCCGTTCAAGCATTTCCCAGGCGATGTTTTAAAAGACTATATTCACGACGGATTTACGGATTGCGAACAGGGGGTCAAATTGGCATGCCGGCCGGGATGGGAGCAATATTCCTATGTCCATCAAGGACAAAAAATGAAATCCCGTATCGCCAATTTACCTAAAGGCTCACATGTCATGATAACGGACTTTGTCAAACAGTCCGAAAGCTGGATGGTGCGGGCGCGGTCTAATAACCCAAATTTGCGCATAGATTACTTACCCAAGAAAAATCATTTCTTTCCAGTCACGGAGCAGGAGATCAGCATTGCGGCTATGCGGAATATTCTGCGTGGGTAAGGGGAATCAGGGCTTTAACCCTGTCACAATACCTTTGTTCAACAGAGCCAGTGTCGCATCATCAGTTTTGACCAGACGGCGGGTTTTGAGATTGAACCGACAGCCGACCCCGACAAAGCTGCTCCAACACTCACCCGTGACCGGATCCAAAACCCAGTGGCACAACTCGCGCACATGGGTGGATGCTTTGCGTAATCCTGAACGTATTTCGTAGAGGTCTCCGGCTTTAGGGCGGCGCCCAGCTTGGATTTTGTGGCGAACGCAGGCTTCAAGCAGAGCGCCGCTCATCCCGGCGTCAGAAGCAAAATCAAGATCAGGCCAAGCGGTTGTCAAATGCTGAACCGAATTTGAAATGCGCCCGACGATGGACGTTGGCAGCACATAGCCAAACACATCACATTCAGACGGCCTGAACACCCCGCGTCCAATTGCTTGCAAGCCCAAACTGTCTGCTTGTGCCGTGCTTGTGATGCCGAGGGCTTCGCCCAGATCAATATTGCGCGGCTTGGCCGTTTGAGGAAGTTCAATTTTATATTGCCTGGCCCTTTTTTTGGTGTCTCGCGACCAAGAAAATTCAACGCCGCTGCGCACGGCAATATGGGACAAAGTTTCAAGGATGGTTGCGGATAATGTGCCCTTTAGTCCGGTGATTTCGTGTACCAAGGTAATGTCCGTCTCGCCGATCTCTACAACACCGGACGATACCGCCATTGCGTGTCCGGGACGCAATTCCTTGATATATTTGATGTGCTGACGGGTTGGCACCAAGGTGCTGAGCGACGTGGCTTTGTAAATGTGATGCAGGCCCAGATGATGGGCAAAGCGGGCGCGGGCTTCAAGAGCGCGGTCAAAATAATAGCGCATATTCATATGGCCAAGCTCGTCCGCTTCCCAAGCCAAAGCTTCGCCGCGCCATGTTTCTATTAAACCTGACATAATTATTACGCGGCGCAGTTCTTGCAAATACCGTAATGCTCGATCACAGAGCGGCGAATTTCAAAACCGCTCGGGACGCAATCAATATGGTCATTGGCGGAGCGCTCTTCCAAATTTTCGCAGGTTTCGCAAATGAAAAACTCGGCAATATGGCCGCCGGTATTTTTATAATTATCAATGGAATGATCGCAGGCAATATAGGCGTTGAGGGCCTCAACCCTATGCACCAAACCAAGCCCGGCGAGAAAGTCCAAAGCCCGATAGACGGTCGGCGGTTTTGGGGAGCCGAATTCAGGTCTAAGCTGATCTAGCAGATCATAGGCTTTCACCGGCGCTTTGCTCCTGGCAACAAGCGTAAACACATGCTCACGTAACTTGGTGAACCGCCGACCTTTTTCTTCACAAATAGCTCTGGCTGCCGCCAGTAATTGTTCTGGCGTTTTGTGTTCGTGTTCGTGTTTGCAATTTGTCATAAAACCCTTATTCAATAATTCTTAGTCGCGCGCAGCTTGTCTGTTGATTTGGCCCATTATACCATAAACAATTTCAAATGCACCTGTGAATTTGGCCCAAGATGTGCATAGGGAGCATCACAGGGTAGATTTAACCATTGAAGCCAACACAAACATAGGCTAATGACCCCCGGATTTTAGATTTACAGACCGCGAATATGCGGAAATTGAGGAATGAACATGGCTAAAGAACCCCAAAAGCAACCAGATGTAACCGGAAATGTGATGATGTATCAAGATCCGCAACCTTTGACCAAAGACAAACATGTAGGATTTGGGGTCAAACCGGTGGATAAACCATTTGAATTTATGGCAAAAACCCACTTCATGCCAATAACAGCCCCAGAATTTGGGTCTGCCTGCGCTAGCTTCCCGCTCATATTTGCCGGAGAAGAGAGATCGCCCTTGGCCGTCATGGGCATACGGGCCAATGAAAACCTGTTCGTTACAGATGGACAGTTTGACAATCACTATTATATGCCCGCCTTTGCGCGGCGCTACCCATTTGTATTGGCCGGCGACCAGGAAAATGACCGGTTTGTGGTCTGTGTTGACGAAAAAGCGGACTGCGTTACTAAAAAAGACCCAACCCAAATGTTCTTTGACGGTGATGAGCCGACCCAATTTACCAATGAAGCATTTGAGTTTTTGAAACAATTTGAGCAAGATCGCCGCGCAACCGAGCAAATGATTACCCGTTTCAAGGAGCTTGATTTGTTTGAGCAAAAGGAAATGAATTTCCAGGGCCAGAACGCCGACGGCACACCTGCCGAGAAACAAAAAATCGCGGATTATTTTGCGATTTCAGACGACAAACTCCGGGCTTTGGACGAAAAAACCACCAAAGAACTTATGGACAACGGTTTTCTGTCCGTTGCATATGCCCACATGCTCTCATTGGGTAATTGGCAGCGTCTGGTCAATATGACCCTAGCGCGGGCGCAAAACGAGCCTGCTAGCACCTAGGGGGCAAGGCATTAAACGTAATAAAAAACCCCGGTCAGTTGCCCGGGGTTTTTTATTGCGGGTATTTTTTAATTTATAGGGGCTTGGTAGAACTGCCCGTATTTTCTAAAATGGGTCAGGCTATCTGGTACGATTGCACCTATGGTTTCACCTTGAATACCCAGATCAGACAGGCCGGGGAAATCACCGCTGACCACATTATCTGCTCTTAGCATTAACACTTGGGCTCGGGTTAAAAACGGTTTCACCAAGGGAATATACCCCGATAAATCTCCAAACACACCAAGCAGGCTACTTATGCTCCACGGCAAGGGTACGAGCAGGCGTTTCTTGCCGATACAATCCAGAGTGAATTGCAAAAGCTCCTTAAATGTGAAAGTTTGAGGCCCGCCCAATTCCCATATTTTTCCCGTACTTCCCTCTTTTCCCGTGTTACCCTGACCTATAATCCGGCAGACGGCTTGGGCCAAATCGTCCACATAAAGCGGCTGGAAACGGGTTTTACCTTCCCCAAACAAGGGCAATATGGGCGTCAGGGCGGCCAGGCCCGCAAAGCGGGGGAAAAACCCGTCCCCTTCGCCAAACAAAATTGAAGGGCGCAAGATGTCAGCACTTGCAACAGCCTTTTGCACGGCCCGCTCCCCCTCAGCTTTAGAACGTGCATATTTGCTGTCAGCGGCCGGGTCAGCACCTATTGCAGAGACATGGACGATATTTGTCACACCATTTTTCTTGGCGGCATCAGCAATGTTTTTTGCGCCAATTGCATGCACTGCGCCAAATTTTTGCGGGCCTTGTTCAAATACAAGCCCGGCCAAATTGATCACGGCGTCACACCCGGAGACCGCGCTACCAACAGATTGTTCATAGCGCAAATTGGCTTGTAACAACTGCACCTGCCCTACTGCACCCATGACTTTTAAATCGCCCGCAATATGAGGCCGGCGCACACAAGCCCGTATGCGCCAACCATCTTTGGCCAATCGCCGCACCACATAGCGACCCAAAAACCCGTCAGCTCCAAAAACGCAAACCAGACCTTTTGACATGAACAACTCCTTGTTATCTGGCTATGATTTACGCGCTAAACACTCCCCTGTCCACGGCGGAGTTAGACCAACACCGTTTTTCCAAGAGGCAGGCTACGCACTATCAAAAACATTGACCCATAATTGCACTTGGGCTACATGCTGCATTCGCCGATGGCCGAGCTTGGTTTATTAGCGTTTGGTGTGCCCTGGTGGCGGAATTGGTAGACGCGCTAGCTTCAGGTGCTAGTTTCCTTATGGAAGTGGAAGTTCGAGTCTTCTCCAGGGCACCATTTTACATATCTCACGGCGCGAAGAAGCGCCTCCGACGGGGCGGCGAACGATCGCCGGGGCTACGGTCGTAGCCCTTGGTTTGGGTTCGAAGTTTCACCTCTTACCCGCACCATTTTACATATCTCACGGCGCGAAGAAGCGCCTCCGACGGGGCGGCGAACGGTCGCCGGGGCTACGGTCGTAGCCCTTGGGTGCAGGTCGAGTTTTCCCCTCATCCCCGCCTAGCCTAGTTTTTTATACTACAACATTTATGGTAGTTCGCGCTATTTCTTGAGGCCGTGTTTGCGTAATAGTCCGCGAAATTGGTGATAACTGAGGCCGAGATATTTGGCCGCCTTGCCTTGGTGGTTTTTGGCTTGTGTTAGGGCTTCGTGGATTAAAGATAACTCGAAAGCATCTGTGCGATTTGTGAAACCTTGCTCTTGCGTGGTTTGTGCTGTGCCTTTGGTCTGGGGTGAAGGTGCTTGTTCTGGAGCAATTTGCAAACCATCGCTCTGATTTTCTGCTCTCCGCCCCCCTCCAAGCCGCCAAGGTGCTTCAAACGGGTCTATATTGATTTGGGATATAGCCGCATCCAGACCGCCGTCTTCGTTCCAAGCCCGCCCCACGGCCCGCTCGACCACTGTTTTAAGCTCCCGGACATTACCGGGCCAAGCATAGCCTGCTAAAAATTCACGCACTTCGGCGCTAAACCCGGGAAACCCGGGAAAGCCGTCTTCATCCAAATCCGCCACCATCTTGGCGGCAAAATGTTCAGCCAAAGTCAAAATATCAGCACCGCGCACCCGTAGCGGCGGCAAGCTAATGACGTCAAAAGCCAAGACATCCAACAGGTCTGCACAAAAACGCCCGGCCTTGACCAGCCTAGGTAAATCTACCGCACTGGCGGCCACTATACGCACATCAATATCGTTAGCTGTACTATCTGTACCCGTCTCGATCACGTCCAACAGCATTTTTTGCACCCCTAAGGGCATAGCTTCTATATTGTCCAAAAACAGCGTGCCGTCATTTGCGGCTTCTAGCAGGCACTCCTGATTATAGCCCGCACCGCCAAACCATTGCGCATCAAGGCCCTTCTCGTTGAACGCCGCACAGTTGATGGTTTGCCAGTTTTGTTCCCAACGCGGTGAGAGAAAATGTAACCGTCCGGCGACCAAGGTTTTGCCCGTACCGCGCTCGCCAACCACTAAAACGGGCTTTTCCACGGCCGCAAGCCCGGAGATCAAATCCAGTGTTGCAAGCCAGGCCGGGCTTTGCCCAAGCAAATTTTGTGTTAGCATCGCCATTTTTGGTATATATCACTAATTTTATATGGTGTAAATAACTATTTATTAGTGTATATAGCTAAATAATTATTTAGCAATTACACGATTATCGAAAAGTCCTTATTTATCAATGATTTAAAACATCGTGACATTTTATCCAAAAAGTTCATTCTATTGATGACAGCCACACACATTCGAGTGGCGAGAAATTAACCGGCCCCGGCGCCCCCCCCTTCAACTAGCCGGGGCCACATTAAGGAGAGAGACTATGACGTATCGTACACTTGATACCGACACCAGATTTAACGCAGAACTTGCAGACGTATCTGCACCGGTTCGCCATTTACGAGCGCGGCGCAGAGCATCTGCCTTACGCCACCGCATCGGCGGCGCCAGCTTAACCGGTCTTGGAATATAGAGGTCGCCATGTCAGATAAATTTGATTTCGAGAGCCGCATCGGCGGCGCCAGCTTAACCGGTCTTGGAATATAGAGGTCGCCATGTCAGATAAATTTGATTTCGAGAGCCGCATCAATAACCGCCAGGGCTATAAAGCAAAGTTTTGGCGGTTCATTAAATATCTCAGCACGCGTAAATTAGAGTGTTGGGGCTTTTTTGCCGCCGGCTTTCTTATTGCGACAATATTTTAACCCTAACCCAACACCACAAACAAACTTTAGGAGACTATTATGGGAATTTTTTCAAGAATGGGTGACATCATCAATTCCAACTTAAATTCAATGATTGAAAAGGCCGAAAATCCCGAAAAGATCACACGCCTGATCATCCAAGAAATGGAAGACACATTGGTCGAGGTTCGCACCTCCGCTGCCCGCAATATCGCGGAAACCAAAGAGTTAAGCCGCAAAGCCAATCAATACGACGTGCGCGCCAAGGAATGGGCCGTAAAAGCCGAACTGGCCTTAACTAAGGGCCGTGAAGACTTGGCCCGTGGCGCCGTAGCTGCCAAGCAGCAATCAGCACAAATGGCTGAAGTCGTGCGCAAAGAAATTGAAATCCTCAACGAATCAGTCGCCAAGGCCGATTCCGATTTGGAAAAACTGCAAGCCAAGCTCAATGAAGCCAAAGCCAAACACAAAGCCCTGATGATGCGCGGAACCACCGCGACAAACCAGATCAAGATGCGTAAGGTGATGACCTCTAACAAGGTCGACGACGCTTTGGCCCGTTACGAGCGCATGGAGCGCAAGGTTGACGAGTTGGCAGCCCATGTGGAAGCGTTCGACTTGGGCAATGGGCAGAGCTTGGAAAGCCAGTTCGCCGCATTGGAAGCTGACGACGCTGTTGAGGCAGAGCTAGCCGCTTTGAAAAAGAGCATAGGCAAGCCTGCGAAAAAAATTGCGGCCAACAAATAAACAAGCAAATAGCCGCAACTAAACTAACGGTTCGTAACGTCTAACATTTAGAGAGAGAGAATAAGATGGAAGAATTTATTGGATTGGTCGCCGTCGTGATGGGCATAGGATTTGTGCCCGTCATTGTCTGGCTTAACCTACACTACAAACACAAAAGCAGAAGCATGGGACAAATGAGCGGAGACCAGATGGCGGAATTGGAGCAAATGTCCAAAATCGCCGATATACTGGATCAGCGCGTCAATGTGTTGGAACGGATTTTGGACGACGAAGTGCCAAATTGGCGTGACAACCCCAATGCGAACCAAAAAATGAGAGAGGGCAACCATGACCAGACAATATAAAAACAAATTTCACCGTGCCATGAATGATGCAACCTGGGAAGGTGATGATGACGGATATGAATATTCCGAACCACAAAAGCGCTTTCGCCGCAACAAAATAGATGGTGTTATCGGCGGGGTTTGCGCCGGGATTGGTGATTATATCGGGATTGACCCGATCATCGTTCGAATTTTAACGGTGGTATCGTTTTTTATGACCGGGTTTATCACATTTTGGGTGTATCTCGGATTTTGGGTGTTTACCCCGTCCGACAAACGCGCCCCTTACCGCCGTGAATATCGCCAGGCCCGCAAGGCTCGCAAGAACAATCCGGAAAACCCAATACCCACCAGTAATTTCCGGGATGTCAAAGGCAAGTTTCGCTCACTGGAGACCCGCCTGCAGGATTTGGAGAAATCCATCACATCCAGCGAATGGCAATTGCGCCGAGAATTTCGTGATCTGGAGAAATAAGGCAAAATTAAAATTGGCAATATCTGGGCGGACTATAAATCCGCCCACAACCAAAATTTAACGGAGGACAATATGTTAAGTAAATTATTACTGATCAGCGCAATTGGAACAGGGGCGCTCGGAACAGGCGCCATAGGCACAGGCATGGTTGACACCAACGATGCGAACGGGATCACACCTAGTGGATTTGAATTTGCCGCTGGCCCCGTGCGCCTCAAAAGCGGAAACGGTAAATTGTTGGACGCGCATATGGCCGGACATTCGCCCCTATCCCTCACGATAAAACTGCGAAATGGCGGCGAGCTTCGCGTAAAGCTCTAACGTCGATTAAAAAATTGACGAATAACGACTTTTGTCGTACACGCTGTATGTACACAGCGTGTAACAACGATTTAGCTTCATCTTAAAGGATAGCATTATGGGGAAAATAATTTCACTAGGCGCTGCGGCCATTACGGTTTCTTGCCTTGCTTTGTTAACGCAAACATCTAGCGCCCAAGACGCGGCAACCCTGACAATAGAGCAATTTATCGGCACTGTTGATATTCGTACAGGTGATTATAAAACAATAACCGTTACAGATGCAGATGGTGTCTCGGTTGTGCGCCAAGGTAAGCGTATGAACAACAGCGTCTCCATTGACGGCGGTCAAGTTTTCAAAAATGTCAATTGTAAAAAAACCAGTACAGGTATCAAAATTGCCGTTGATTCCCGAAAGTGGGGCAAACGAAAGAAAAAATATAAAAACCTCGATCAATACCCCAGGCTGAAAATTACCGCGCCGCAAAACCTGCATCTGGTAATAGATGATGCGCTCATATTTGGTAAGGTTGGCAGTATTGGTTCCGGCGACATTAAACTGCTCGCTTGCGGCGATGTGGAGATTGCAGATATAAGCGGTCATCTGGATTTGGGTGTTTCTGGCTCCGGGGATATAAGCTTGGGGCGGGCCGGTTCGGGCGATATTGCCATAGCTGGCTCTGGCGATTTTATGGCCCTTGGTGTCCATGATGTAACAATTACGGTCGCCGGTTCCGGCGATGTGCAAATCGGTGATGTTATGGGATCTGTAGACGCCACTATCGCTGGCTCAGGTGATACACATATCAACAATATTAGTGGCGACTTAGCCTATCAGGGCGGCGGTTCGGGTGATTTGGATGTTGGCGATGTATCTGGAAATGTAGATATCACTATAGGCGGTTCCGGCAATGTTGGGGTCGGTCGCATCGGTGGCGATCTTGCTTATAGCGGCGGCGGTAGCGGTAGTTTTGATGCAAAATATGTGGGCGGCACAAAGCTGTCGCTTCGAACGGGCGGCAGCGGAAACACAAAAATACACGGCGGAGATGTCACAGAATTATATGTCAAAACCGGAGGTTCCGGCAGTGTGCATTACGGCGGCAAAACGCATAGTGCCGCATTGTATACCCGCGGCAGCGGCAATATCACGATTGGCAAACCGTCCGGCAGGCTAGCCAAGCAAAAGCGCGGCTCCGGAAAAATTCACATTCGGTAACTTTATTTTAAAAAGAGGACATAATCATGAATAAATTTATTTTCACAAGCACCATCGGCGTCGCCAGTTGTTTAGCCTTTCTCGCAACCCCGGCTACCGCACAAGACGACCCTGTGCTAACAATACAAAATTTCATTGGCACGGTACAAGTCGAGACTGGCAAAGCCGGCAAAATCAAGGTTACAGATGCAGACGGAGCCAATACTTCCGGAAGTGGAAACAAGTTTTTTATCGATGACGGTAGAAATATTCGCGATTATAATTGTCGCCACAAACGGTCCACGGCCTATATTGGCAAGGGTAAATGGAGCCGTTCAATTGGTAAAAACTATACCAATATAAACGAGTTCCCTTTAGTCAAAATTACGGCACCTGCCAATATACGCCTCATCATTAAAAACAATATCATCTTCGGCGATATAGACAGCATTGGCTCGGGGGACATTCATGTTAGCTCGTGCGGTGATTTAAAGTTGGGGGATGTAACCGGCGCACTTAACCTGCGGGTTTCAGGCAGCGGAGACCTCAAAATGGGCGACGCTGGTGATAGTACGATTATAATTTCCGGCTCAGGTGATCTTGCCGCTGGTGATTTTGCCAGTGCGGATCTCACAGTGTCGGGTTCGGGCGACTTGGAGGCTGGAGATATCATTGGTCGTGCCAATATTCAAACTAGCGGATCAGGAGATATTGTTGTGGCCCACATCAAAGGCGGTCTGGAATATTCCGGTTCCGGTTCCAGTGATTTTACGGCTGACTATGTAACCGGCGGAGATATTTCCGTTCGGGTAAGCGGCAGTAGTGACATCACAATTAAAGACGGCAAAGTCGGCGAATTATATATTAAGGCTAGCGGCGCTAGCGATGTCACCTATAGCGGCAGCTCAGTGAACGCGCAAGCCGTCGCCAATGGTGCCAGTGATATTTACATACGCAACCCGTCCGGCAATTTGCGCACCAGCGATAGCGGGGCTGCGGACGTTCACATAAAATAATGCACCCACGACAGAAAAACGAGGTAAGAAAAACCCGATAACGGCAAGCTACTCCCCCATTAGACTAGCATGCTGTTGGTGCGCTTCGGAACCAGATCTCTCTCGCTCCGAAGCGCACTTTTTTAATAATTTCCGACCGACACTTGGAACTTGGGTTGCGCCTATATCCCATGCAAAAAAGCTTATGCTTTCACAATTTTATCAGAATATTCCGCGCTGAATTTAGCCATAACATTGCGGGTATCAATGATGAGAGGCACATATTTACATAAATCCTCATAGGCGACATTGGTATGATCTGTCGCAATGACAACGGCATCAAACTCGCTCAGCTTTTCTTGTGACCATGCAATAGATTTCAAACCGGTAAACTCTGGGTGCTCACGGGTAATTGGAATTTCAGGAATATAAGAATCGTAATATTCAACATTGGCACCATGTTCTTTAAGAATGTGAAGCAGTTCCAAAGACGGACTTTCGCGCATATCGTCGATATTTTTCTTATAGGCCAAGCCGCACAATAAAACTTTAGACCCCGACAACGCCTTTTGATGTCGCAAGGACATTTCTTCTAACAGGCGCGATATAATCCGGCGCGGCATTTTTGTATTTATTTCGCCCGCCAGCTCGATAAAATGCGTGGCAAGACCATGTTCGCGGGCTTTCCACGACAAATAGTAAGGATCAATACGGATGCAGTGCCCACCAACACCAGGGCCGGGGTAAAAGGCGTGGAACCCGAAAGGTTTGGTTTTGGCCGCATCTATAACTTCCCAAATATCAATGTCCATTTTTTCAAAGATAACCTTCATTTCGTTGACGGCAGCAATATTGATCCAGCGGTAAATGTTCTCGACCAATTTGGTCGCTTCAGCCGTGCGCGCATTGGAGACAATTACTGTCTCTACAATTTTTTCATAAACGGCATTCGCCATGGCGCGGGCACCTTCCGTATCCGCACCAACCACCTTGGGAATGGTCGCAGTTTCAAAATCCTCATTGCCCGGATCTTCACGTTCCGGAGAATAGGCCAGTGCAAAATCTTCACCCGCTATCAGACCGCTTTTTTCTAAAATTGGCTGCATGACCTCTTCGGTCGTGCCGGGATAAGTCGTGGATTCCAATACGACAAGCTGTCCTCGGCGTAAATGATCTTTCAAAGTTTCGCACGTGTCTTTAACATAGGAAAGATCAGGGCGGTGATATTTATCTAGCGGTGTCGGTACAGCGATGAGCAGCGCATCGGCTTCCTTTAAGTCTGCAGCATTGGTCGTGGCGCGAAACAAGCCTTTCTCCACCATATCCGCGACCCGGCTGTCGGCAATATGGCGCATACCGGACTTACCGGCATTAAGCTCATCAACCCTAGCTTGGAAAATGTCATAGCCAATCACTTTAATGTTTTTTGCCACATAGGCATCTGCCAAAGGTAGGCCCACATAGCCCAAGCCAACAATACCAACAACAAGTGTTCCGTCACTTGCCTTTTGCAGAAATTCTTTTGTAATACTCATTTTTTTGCCCTCTAAAAGCGTACTATTCAATCATCCAGTTTCGTTAATTAAGCCAGTGCCGCCTTGGCAGCGTCAATGATAATATCTTGGGTTTTTTCGTCGAGATATGGATGCATGGGCAGGCTGATGATGTGGTCAATACAGGCATTTGTATTGCCAAGCCCGTTGCCTTGTACCGGATAATGGGTATAGGCAGATTGCATATGTACCGGCTTTGGATAATAGCGGGCCGTTGGCACGCCTTTGTCTTTTAATTGTGCGGCAAAATCCGCTGGGTCCGGCACCTCTATCGTGAACTGAGCCCAAGTCGAGACAACCCCGTCCATGACCGCAGGCACGCGCAGTGCATGGTCTTTTAGGGCGTTGATATAACGGCTTGCAATGACATTCCTTTTTTCGATTTCATCGGCAAATACGGCCAGCTTTGGCAATAAAATAGCCGCCTGAATGGTATCTAGCCTTGAATTAACCCCGATGCGCACATTGTCATATTTATCTGTACCCTTGCCGTGAACCCGCAAGGAATTAATCACAGCCGCCAGCTCGTCGTCGTCGGTTAATATTGCGCCGCCGTCGCCGTAACAACCCAAAGGTTTGGCCGGGAAAAAACTGGTCGTCGTCGCATCGGCCCAATGCAAGGGATGTTTATCGTTTAGGGTCGTACCAAACCCTTGGGCCGAATCTGCCAATAATTTTAACCCGTGGGTTTTGGCATCCTTTGCCAAGCCTTCATAGTCGGCGCTTTGGCCAAACAGATCAACCGCAATAATAGCTTTTGGTGTAAATTCGCCTGCGGCTTTAACTTCGGCAATGGCCAACTCTAGACTTCTCAAGCTAATATTATATGTGTCGCGCTCCACATCAACAAAGATGGGCGTCGCGCCGACATTGGCGATAATTTCCGCCGTAGCGCAAAATGTGAAGGACGGACAGAACACCGCATCTCCGGGGCCGATCTCCCAGGCCAACATTGCCAAAAGCAGGGCGTCCGTACCATTAGCACAGCCAAGCGCATGTTTGGCCTGGCCAAATGCAGCCAATTTGCTTTCAAGCTCCCGAACTTCCGGCCCCATAATAAAGCCGCCGTGTTCCAGAACATTTTGAATACCTGTGTTTATTTCATCTTTAAGGCGGGCGCGCTGCGCTTGTAGGTCGATAAATTGAATACTCATGGTTTTGCTCATTTGTTAATATGGGTGTTAAGTTCTAGATTATAATGAAGTTGATTATGCTGACGGTAAATTTAGTGTTTCCAAGACCCGCAATACCCGCAGTGCTTCTTCGGCGTCCGTCAGAGGCGTTTGGCCGGACTTTATACAGTCTAAGAAATGTTGACACTCGGATTTAAGAGGCTCGCCGTTTGGCACATCTATATATTCAACACCCGCCTTTACAGGAACCGGAACCGGCCCTGACATATCGACTTTATGCTTATACAAGGCCAGTTTATTTTCCCAAGCTACGGTATCGTCAAACACCGCCATGGCCTTTTCGCCGACAACCACCAGTTTTTGCTCCTTGAAAGGATGCAACCAGCTTGCAAATATATGAGCGCGCCCGCCAGATGGGAAAGACATGTCTAAACGGGATTCGTCCGCAATACCGGGTGTGATAAAATCAAGGCCGCCGCCGGAAACTTTTGTCGGAGCTTCACCGAATAACGCTAAAATCATCGACACATCATGGGGTGCCAAAGACCAAAACGCATCTTCTTCAAGCCTGAATTTTCCCATACTGAGCCGGTGTGAATAGGCATAACGCAATTTGCCCAAATCGCCCGCTTTGACCATCTCGCGCAAGGCGGCGAAAACCGGATGATATTGCAATAAATGACCGACCATCAAAAGCACGCCCGCCTGCTTGGCGGCATCTCTCATGATCTCGCCGTCCGTGACCGACAATGCCAAGGGTTTTTCCACATAGACATGTTTGCCCGCCGCAATGACCTGCAAGGCCAAATGTTTGTGCAGTTCCGCCGGGGCTGCGATTACCAATCCGGATATTTCAGGATCCGCCAATGCGGTGTCCATATCCACCGCTTCAACACCGTGCATTTGCGCATGGGTTTGTGCCGTCTGCGGGTTTGGGTCTATGACAGCCTTGAGCGCACCCAGTTCGGCAAAGTTTCTGGCCAGGTTCTTGCCCCAATGGCCACAGCCGACAACGGCAATTTTAACAGTATTCATAATTTATCACAGCAAACGCCGCCCTTGATTTTGTTACATGAAACTCGATAATCTGCACGTCTCATATCGCTAATTTCTACATATTGCAATTATGATTTGCGCACTAAATTCTCGTCAACCACTTCATATTGATCGCCCGTGCGCGGACATTTCAAATCGTCTCTCAACATTTCGCCGCTATGGGCGACCCAGCCGATTTGCTTGGCCGGAACCCCGGCCATAACTGCATGGGGTTTAACGTCTTTGGTGACGACAGCTCCGGCGGCTATAAAGCAATATTTGCCTAGCTCATGCCCGCAAACAATGGTGGCGTTCGCGCCGATGGTGACACCTTTGCGCACCAGTGTGACCACATATTCATTTTGCCGGTTAACCTCTGAACGGGGTGTTGTCACATTTGTAAACACCATGGACGGCCCGCAAAACACACCGTCTTCCAATATCACACCTTTGTACAAGGCGACATTGTTCTGGATTTTGCAGCCATTGCCAATTATTACATCTGGCCCGGCCATAACATTTTGGCCAAGAGAACAGTTTTTGCCAATAGTAGTGCCGGGCAATATATGACAAAAATGCCAAATTTTGGTACCATCACCAATAGTGACATTGTCGTCTATATACGAACTTTCATGACAAAAATAATTTGATTGCGGTGCTTCCACAGTGCCCCTCCATAAATAAGTTGGCTTTCTATACATCAAGATATACAGATGTGAAGCATTTTAAATATGTATTTTATCAAAATATGTTACGGCGATGCACAGTTTGTTTTTGTCCCGTTTTAATTACTATGCAATCGCACTGACACATCACAGAGCTGCCGAAATACTTGTCGCCTTTTTAAACCCGGCTTTGATAGGCAAAACTTTAATAATTCAAATCAACCCCTAAATGTCCACAGGCCTTAGAAATCCAGATCGGCATAATGCCTTGGTGGGCGCAAGCCTGGGAGTGTGTCTTCCAGCAGAGGTCGGAAAGATGGTCGGGATTTTAGTTTTTGGTACCAGTCTTTGAGGCCCGGCCATTTGTCCCATCTAATTTCGTCCAAATAGTCAAGACAGGATATATGGGCGCCTGCGGCCAGATCAGCCAAACTCATTTGGTTGCAGGCTAACCAATCCCGGCCTTCAACTAGCCAGGACATATATTCCAAATGAAATTTGAGATGTTCGCGCCCAATGCGCAATACCGCCGGGTCAGGGGGGGTGCCCGACATGGTTTTTTCCAGCCGCTCTGATAAAATATAAGCATTAACATCGCCGGAAAACTTAACGTCAAACCAATGGCATAACCTGCGGGCCTCGGCTCGCATTTGAGGTGAGCCAGGCAAAAGTGCGGTGCGCGAATTGTCGGCGTCTGCCACATATTCACCAATGGCACGGGCCGTGCTGATGACGGATTTACCCGTGTCCGTAGCTTCGACCAGACAGGGCGGCACGGCTTCTACACACAGATTAGAAAAACTTTCCGTTGGTGCCCAAGGCACAACGGGTATGAGCTTGAATTTAAGTTTTTTCTCCGCCAAAGCCAAACGCGCTTGTCGCGAATTTGGGTCAAGGGGCCAATGGTAAAGTGTTCTCATGCGGATAGATTATTAGCCAAGCATTAACTAATGATTATGGTCTTGACGGAACACGGCATTTCCGTGCAGCTTGTTGCAGCCGCTAGGGTGGGGGTGAATGAGAATGTCGGCGGCCGGATAAGCTTCCATCATGCGCCGCTCTGCGGCGATGACAATTTCGTGGGCGTCGTGCAGAGATAAATTATCGTCCAGATCAAGTTGCATCTGAATATGCACATGAGGCCCGGCGGCGCGGGTGCGGAGATCATGGACGGCATTGATGTGCTTGTCGGCCAAAGCCAGCTTGCGAATAAGGGCGCGTTCTTTCTCAGGCAATTCCGCGTCCATAAGCTGGCTCCAGGCCAAGCGGCCAACCTTATAGGCGGTATAAAACAACCAAAGGGCAATGCCAAATCCGACCAAAGCATCGGCGCGAAAAAAATCGGTCATACTGGCTAGCAAAATCCCGATTATTACCGCCACACTCGCCGACATATCAGCAATATAATGAGCCCGGTCGCCGCGCACGGCCAATGATCCGGTCTCGCGAATAGCCCAGCTTTGGGCAATCAGCAGCCATATAGTCAAGGCCACAGCCAATACCATAACAGCAATCGCATAGCTTTCATGTTCAAGGGCTTGTGGATTGGCTAACCTGCTAGCTGCCTCTTCCAGCAAATGCACGGCGGCCAACACGATGAGGCAGGCTTGTAGCAAAGCCGAAAAACCTTCGGCTTTGCCGCGCCCGAACCGATATTTGGCGTCTGGCGTTCGGGCCGCATAGCGCACCGCAACAAAGCTAGACAAGGCCGCGACAAAATCAAGAGCTGAATGTACGAGCGAAGATAACAGGCCAATAGAGCCAGACTCGCGAAATACAATCAGCTTAGCGGTGATCAGAACAACACCAATAGCAATGGAAAATGCAGTGATGCGCCGCGTAATACGCGAGCTTTCGTGGGCAGGTAAGCGCCCAGGACGCCCTCGGCGTTCCGGCTCATCTTGCATATGATGTCTGTTATTTTTACTCATTAACCTGGCGCATTTAAGTGAATATGCGTTGTTATAGCATTACTTTGCAGGCGTCTAATAAATTAAGTGCTTAATTCGATATATGCCCAACCGCGCTGCGCAAGTGGGGGCGGTGTCTATGTTCAAACAAATAAATGCCTTGCCAAGTACCGAGAACCGGGCGGGCATTTGTTAGGGGAATAGAGAGGGACACGCACGTCAGTGCGGCTTTAATGTGGGCGGGCATATCGTCCGGCCCTTCGCATGTGTGGCGGAGCCAGCTCATACGTGCATGATCTGCGCCGGGCACAAGCCGCGTAAAGAATTCGTCCATGTCTAATTTAACATCCGGGTCAGCGTTTTCAGTAACCAAGAGGGAGCAAGATGTGTGCTGTACAAACAGGCTTAGCAATCCGGTTTGTAGTTGCGCCTTGTTTACAAACTCCATTACTTCCGCGCTAAATTCATACAAGCCGGGGCCGTTGGTGCTGATTTTAAAAATATGTTGCATAACTATTGATCAAGAAAATTTGTACAACAATAACAGATTTATGGCACACGTCCAACACTGATGAGGTTTTGGCCAAAGGTAACAATAGTGCTCAAAACGCGCCGTGAGATATATAAATGGTACGGGTGGCCGGAATCGAACCGGCACTTCCTAGGGAAACGGGATTTTGAATCCCGCGCGTCTACCAATTCCGCCACACCCGCAAATTTATATGTGTTGCTTTTGGTAAGGCGCGCACCATAACGCCCGAAATTATCTGGTCAATAAGGTTTTTGCACTTATGCCAAAAGGATTTCATTTCTAGGTTCGCAATTACGGGCGGTTGGCGTATACAGCCAAGATGAAATTAACCGCCCTGAACAAAACCAAGGCCCGCAATGCCGCAAAAATGATCCGCCACAAGCTAGCCCATGAGCAACCGGGTGCGGGCATTGACTTAATTCGGCACTGGCCGCTATTGGGCGTAAAATCAGGTGTAATCGCAGGGTATATACCCATTCATTCGGAAATCGGCATTTGGCCGCTTATGGAGGCGTTGGCGGATGCGGGCCACACATTGGCTTTGCCGCGCATTAAACGGCCCGGCCACCCATTGACATTTCACGGCTTTAATATTGGGGACAAATTAGTGCGCGGCCCTTACGGCACCAAAGAGCCAGAGCGCACGGCCCCTGGCATCTCACCTGATGTGGTTTTATTGCCCTTGTTGGCTTATGCCCGTGATGGGGTTCGGCTTGGTTACGGCGGCGGTTATTATGACAGAACTTTACATACATTACGCAGCCATACAAAAATCTTTGCTTGCGGGATTGCTTACTCTGGGCAAGAAGTGCCAACACTACCCACAGATGAGCACGACCAAAAACTGGACGGTGTTTTGACCGAGACTGGGTTGCAGCTATTTAGCTAAAAGGTGATTAAGGGGAAAATATGAGGCTTAAAATATGAAATTGGCATTTTTTGGTGATGTGGTCGGGCGCACTGGCCGCCGGGCCGTTACAAAACATCTGCCGCGCTTGCGTGAGGATTTAAAACTGGACGCGGTTGTGATCAACGGCGAAAATGCGGCTGGTGGCTTTGGTATCACCGAAGCCACGGCGGGCGAACTTTATGACGCCGGAGCCGATGTTATCACCCTTGGTAATCACAGTTTTGATAATGCCGGTGCGCTCAGTTATATTGAGCGCGAACCGCGCTTGCTACGGCCCGTCAACTACCCTCCGGGGACCGCCCCCGGATTGGGTGTCAATATTTATAATATAGAAGGACAACAATTGATGGTAGTCAATGTGCTTGGCCGGGTGTTTATGGAGGCCTTGGACGATCCCTTTGTGGCCGTCACGGATATTCTTGACGCTTGTCCATTGGGTGAAGTTGCGGACGCTATCATTATTGACATACACGCCGAAGCCACTTCCGAGAAAAACGCCATGGGGCATGTGTGTGACGGGCGGGCCTCGCTTGTAGTCGGCACCCACCAACATGTACCAACTGCCGACACTCG
This sequence comes from Alphaproteobacteria bacterium, assembly GCA_024278855.1. Taxonomy (GTDB): domain Bacteria; phylum Pseudomonadota; class Alphaproteobacteria; order Caulobacterales; family Maricaulaceae; genus Robiginitomaculum_A. The sequence goes on from JAJRSJ010000055.1 coordinate 60,268, forward strand.
CATCCTGGCGGGCGGCACAGCCTACCAGAGCGACGCGGGCATGTGCGGCGATTATTCAGGGGTTATCGGCATGGACAAAGTCGAACCAATCCGCCGCTTTACCACAAGGATGCGCGGCGGCCGGTTTGAGGTCGCCAGCGGTGAAGCAACCGTGTGCGGTGTATTCGTGGAAACCAACAACAAAACCGGGCTAGCTTTACGCGCAGAACCAATCCGCATTGGCCCAGGGCTCATGCCGCATATGCCAGAAGTTTGACAGAAGCTCTCGGATACGCAAATTTTCTCCCCGGCCGCTCTTGACTCTCGTGCGCCCCCTCCTTATCTCCCCTTTGTTAGCAGTCGAGGGCTTTGAGTGCTAAACTCAAATTTTCGGCTGAACATTCAACTTAAACGGAGAGAAAATCGATGAAATTTCGTCCTCTACATGACCGCGTGCTGGTAAAGCGTGTGGCAGAAGAAACCAAAACTGCCGGCGGGATTATCATTCCTGACACGGCCCAGGAAAAACCGTCCGAAGGCAAAGTTGTGTCTGTTGGCCCCGGTGTTCGTGATGAAAACGGCAAATTTGTCAAACTTGATGTCAAAAAAGGCGACCGCGTCTTGTTCGGCAAATGGGGCGGCACTGAAGTGACCATTAACGGCGACGAGCTGTTGATCATGAAAGAATCCGACATTATGGGTGTGCTTAACTAGAGGCACGCCTTTTTTAATACCTAATTTATGGAGAATTATTATGGCGGCTAAAGACGTCAAATTTGGAAGTGATGCCCGTGACCGTATGTTGCGCGGCGTTGATATTCTGGCCAATGCGGTCAAAACCACCCTCGGCCCCAAAGGCCGCAATGTTGTCATCGAAAAATCTTTCGGTTCACCTCGTTCAACCAAAGACGGTGTTACCGTTGCCAAAGAGATCGAACTGGAAGACAAGTTTGAAAACCTCGGCGCGCAAATGTTGCGCGAAGTTGCCAACAAAACCAATGACACCGCCGGGGACGGCACCACGACCGCCACATTGCTGGCACAAGCCATCGTTCGCGAAGGCCTGAAACGTGTTGCCGCTGGCATGAACCCTATGGATCTCAAACGCGGTATCGACAAAGCTTCCAGAGAAGTTATCGAAGATTTGATCCGCAAATCCAAGAAGATCAAATCATCCGACGAGATCGCTCAAGTTGGCACGATTTCCGCTAACGGGGAAGCCTCTATCGGCGTAATGATCGCCGAAGCTATGGGCAAGGTTGGTAATGAAGGCGTTATCACAGTTGAAGAAGGCAAAACCGCCGATACTGAACTGGATGTTGTTGAAGGCATGCAGTTTGACCGTGGTTATCTGTCACCCTATTTTATCACCGACGCCGACAAAATGCGCACCGAAATGGACGACCCGTTCATCTTGCTCAATGAGGGCAAGCTGACTTCGCTTCAGCCTATGTTGCCAATCCTCGAAGCCGTTGCCCAATCCGGCAAGCCGCTTTTGATTATTGCCGAAGACATTGAAGGTGAAGCACTTGCGACCCTCGTGGTCAACAAGCTACGCGGTGGCCTCAAAATCGCGGCCGTTAAAGCTCCCGGTTTTGGTGATCGCCGTAAAGCCATGCTCGAAGATCTGGCCGTCCTAACTGGCGGAACCGTAATCTCCGAAGACCTTGGTATCAAGTTGGAAACCGTGACTTTGAACATGCTCGGCACTGCCAAACACGTCACCATCACCAAAGATGACACCACGGTTGTTGACGGGAACGGCAAGAAGAAAGACATCAAGTCACGCGTCGAGCAAATCCGCAAACAGGCAGAGGACACGTCTTCTGATTATGACAAGGAAAAATTGCAAGAACGTCTGGCCAAATTGTCCGGCGGTGTTGCTGTAATCCGCGTTGGTGGTTCCACCGAGATCGAAGTCAAAGAACGCAAAGACCGCGTCGACGATGCGCTCAACGCAACCCGCGCTGCCGTTGAAGAAGGTATTGTTCCTGGCGGTGGTACGGCGCTCCTACGTGCTTCACGTTTCATTGATGTCAAAGGCGCTAACGACGACGAGCAAGCCGGTATTGAAATCGTCAAAGCGGCGCTTTCTTACCCTGCTTTCCAAATCGCCGCTAATGCCGGTGTTGAAGGTGCAGTGGTGTCGGTAATATCGTGGCAGCCAACAAAGCCAATTACGGCTTTGATGCGCAAAACGAGGAATATGTCGACATGGTCAAAGCCGGTATTATCGATCCGGTTAAAGTCGTGCGCACAGCCCTCCAAGATGCGGCTTCGGTCGCAGGTATCATCCTGACAACAGAAGTTGCCATCTGCGACGCCCCGGCCAAAGACGACGCCGGTGCCATGGGCGGAATGCCCGGCGGCATGGGCGGCATGGGTGGTATGGGCGGCATGATGTAAACGAGGGATTTAGTGCCTCTACTTTTCAGGGGCACTAAATTAGGGTGCCAAATGGCACCCTCCCGAGTTTCTTCGAAGATTTTGCCAAAAGCAAAATATGAGAAGTGGTTACTTCAAGCACTGAACCATCAGTAAGCAAAAAAACCGTCCCGTGGGAACACGGGGCGGTTTTTTTTGTGGCTATGACCCTATAATAATCAAGTCCGCTGCGAGAGTTTTTCTTACATGGTTTTGGCTTTGCCAGCTTCCATTGCAGGGAGACTTAAGGGCAGGATTGGGGTTTCAATTAGCTTTTTACCGTCTTGTTTGGCGCTTGTCAGCATGCCGTCTATTACGGCGACAATTTGTCCGCCGGGCGCCAGTTGGTGTTGCAAAGCCGTAGGGATAACCCGCACATTGGCCGTGATCAATATGCGTTCAAACGGGGCTTGCCCGCGCCAGCCCA
>JAJRSJ010000056.1 GCA_024278855.1 Alphaproteobacteria bacterium
ATCAAAATTGACTGGTTCGTCCAAGCTAAAACGGCGGTATCCACAAGGTAAAACCCGTCCCCGGCGTCTTTGATATCATTTGGAAATTTTTGTGCCGGATAGGCCGTGCCGTAAATTGCTGCACCGGATAATCTCCGGGCTGTTTCGGGCCGCAAAAACCTGCGTAATTTTGCAGGCAATGTATCTGGTTCGGGGAAATATCTGTAATATTTATCAATTATATTAAAGGTTTCTCCGTAGTTTCTCACATGCCGCATCCGGGCCATACAGGCTTGACCGCCTGTCAAAAGCTTAAGTGCTGTCGCAATCTGCCGCCGGGCAACCGCGCGGGTCTCCAAGAGCGGACAGTCGTTTTCAGTAAAGAAAATATAGTCGGTCTTGAGCCGCTTTGCGATTTCTTCCATGCCGATCAGAATGCCAAGATTATCCGGGCTGGTTTCAATGCGCAGGGGGTATTTGGCGGCAATAGTCTGAACACTAGCGTCCGGGTCAGGCAAAAAAATCATGCATTCGTCAAACAGGCTAAAGAAATCAGCCTTTTGATAACTGGCCATAGCGGCGTCCAGAGAATTAGCTCCGCGCCAGCTTAATACGCCAAGCCCGACGCTTCTGTGTTTACCCATCACCAATGCTCCTCAATCCACGGAGTGGGGCGTACATGTTTATAGGTTTTCTTGAGCCAATGCCTAACCGGCCATTCACCCCGCGCCGCTTCGTCCTGGTCTGGTTTGCCGGTAAAGGCGACGATGCGGGTATCGGCGGGTAGCTTGGGGACTTGGAAGAAATTTAACGGCCAAGGCGGTAACAGGTTATGCTTGAAGCTTACGCACCAGTCGCCTGGCCAAAACACCATATCTTCGATCTTGCGCGATATATAGAGCTGTTCTATGCGGTATTTGTCCAAAACACTGTCCGGGTCGGTTTGTAATTTATCGAAAATATGCGTGTATTTACCGACCGGAAAACGAAAGGCCGATGTGTTGCCGATATTTTGTCCCATTTGCGTCCAGTGTTCGATGACGCAAAACCTACCGGGTTCATAATCGAACATAGCGTCCAGATTACCCGTCACCACCAAATCAAGATCAAGGAACAAGACATCACCCTCAAGATCAGCAAGCGGGTATTTCCACATCACCAATTTGCGCCAAGGCAGATTGATCAAATCAGGCGGTAAGTTTATACTTGGTATGGCTTCGGTTTGAACGGCCTTGTCAATGCCAGTTACGTCGTCCGTAAAACGGACCAACCGGGTAGGGCGGTTGGTCTGACGTTTTATAGCAGTCCACAAGCGGTTGACATATTCGGAGCCGTACCGCGTCCCCCATTTCATACAAATTATGGTCTGCAACATACGCTCCTTGGTGCTTTTAGGAAAATTTGCGTTTTTATTTATGTTCATAACAAACGCCTTGTCATCCCGGCCAAGCCGCTCTTGCGGCGCAGAGCCGGGACCTCATAGTTTGTATTAAATACCGAGGCCCCGGATCAAGTCCGGGGTGACAATGAGGTGAGTTCAACCAATGGCACTAATCCTTAGCTTGCATCATGTCGTCGCGCAATGTGCGAAACTCTGCGGTTTTGTTCCAGTTCGGCCAGTCGCGGCTATTGGCGATACCGTTACCAAGTTCATAGAAAATTTCTGTGACTTGCTCTATGCCGCTTAAGTCCCATGTTTCGTCGTATTCGTCGGACGGCTGATGGTAGCGGTCTTTGGTATATTCGTCACCGAAAGCTTCGCCGTATTCCTTACCGCGAATTTCGTGGTCGATACCGCCGTCTGCATATAAGAACGGCACGCCTTTTTTGGCCAGACTAATATGGTCAGAGCGGTAATAATACCCGGCTTCTGGTCTGGGGTCGGGGGTGATATACATGCCTTTTGGTTTGATCACCGCGTCTAACAGACCATCGAGATCAGAAGCTCCGTATCCGACGACAACAACATCCTTGGTGCGCCCCAGTGGCAACATGCCGTCAATATTGATACCGACAACGGTCTGGTTTAGAGGGACAATCGGATCTTCACCGTAATAGGCGGAGCCTAAAAGCCCGGATTCTTCCGCCGTCACTGCGACGATAAGCACAGAACGTTCAGCCGGAGCCACGGCAAATGCTTCACCGATTTCCAATATGGCCGATGTACCCGTGGCATTATCAACGGCGCCGTTGTAAATACCGTCTTCGCCTTCCGGCACATCCTTAATGCCTTTATGGTCCCAATGGCCCATATAAAGCACATATTCGTCCGGGTATTTTGTCCCCTTGACCACGCCGACAACATTGCGGCTTTCTACCGTGCTGATTGTGTTGTTGATCTGTGCATTTAATTTCAGGCCGTCCATTGCTACGGGCTTGAAGCCTTTTTGGTGCGCAGCGGTTTTCAGGGCGGCGAAATCCAGACCTGCGGTTTCAAACAAATCCTTTGCGGAATCTATGGTCAACCAACCTCCCAATTTGGCGCGTGATGCACCTTTGTCAGGACGTACCAAATCAATCTGCGGGCCGGTCCAACCCGCCGAAACCACATTCCAACCATAACTGGCTGGATCGGTTTCGTGAATTACCAATACGGCAGCGGCACCTTGCCGTCCCGCTTCTTCGTATTTGTATGTCCAGCGACCATAATAGGTCATGGCGTTACCGTTAAATAAAGCTTCGTCCTTGGTGGCAAAACCCGGATCATTAACCAACATAACAACGGTTTTGCCTTTGACATCTATACCGCCGTAATCATTCCAACCATATTCCGGCGCGACAACGCCGTAGCCGACAAATACCAGATCGCTGGCTGTAACACTGACGGAATCTGTGTAGTGTTTTGTCCAATATACGGCATCGTTTCCGGCGGTATATGACGTATCACCGATTTTCATGAAGGAGCCATCGCCCACCGTAGTTTCGGTGAGGGTGATGGGCTGAAAATATGTGCCGTCAATACCCATAGGCGCGATACCTGCCGACTTCATCTCGTCGGCTATATATTGGGACGCCGCAATACCGCCGGGCGTTCCCGGTGCCCGGCCTTCAAATTTGTCATCGGATAGGTTTTTAATCCGCCGGCCTAGGTCAGCCGCTGAAATGGACGGCTTTACAGTTGTGTCCAGGTCTTGTTTGTCGGCTGAACAGCCAACTATAAGTAAAGCCGCTGTGGCCAAAGCTGTTGCGCGGCAAAGTGTTTTTGATATGGTCATCATTCCCCCGGAGTTTAAATTAAAGTCGCCGCAAAGTGCCTGCGTTTAACAGATTTGGCAAGCCCCATCTGAATATTTTAATGTTTGGATTTATGCCTTGCGGACAAACTGACTATGGCTATGGTACGCGAAACAAAATAAAAGAAAAGGGATCCTATGTCGCAGTTTTACTGGCATTTGCTCATCACAGCATCACTCATTGGCATTTTCTCAGCCGGGTGCGCCGGGCAAGCTGAAAATAACGCGGTTGAAATTACAGCCAAACCTGCAATCAGCATTTCGGCCAACCCTGATATTCAAAAACTGGCAAACTTGGCCCTCAATAATAGCTATGGTTATGACATCACACGCTCACTCACCACGGAAATAGGCCCGCGTCTAGCCGGCAGCGAAGGTGAGGCGCGGGCGCGGGACTGGGCAATGGCCAAGTTTAAAGAGCTTGGGTTTACCAATATCAAAAACGAGGCTTTCCCGGTTCGCGGTTGGGTGCGCGGGGTCGAAACCGCCGAGATTATTTCGCCTTATCCCCAAAACTTGGTAATAACGGCCTTGGGCGGGTCGGTGGCAACGCCTGAGGGCGGCATAAAGGCACCTGTCGCCTATTTCGCCACCTATGAAGATCTCGTCAGTGCGCCTATGGGCAGTCTGGACGGAAAGATTGCCTATATTTCAGGGCGTATGGACAAGCACAAAGACGGCGCAGGTTACGGCCCGGCCAATCAAAAGCGCCAAACCGGTGCGACCGAGGCGGCAAAACGGGGTGCTTTGGCTGTCCTGATCCGTTCGGTCGGTACGGATAGCCACCGCTTCCCCCATACGGGCCAAATGCGCTATGACGAAACGGTCAAAAAAATCCCCATGGCCGCTATGTCCGCACCTGATGCAGACCAGATGGATAGAATATTTAATATGGGCAAAGACGTAGAGATAAGTTTGCGGCTTCTCACACGCGATATTGGCGAATTACAATCTGGCAATGTCATGGCGGAAATTCGCGGTTCGGAAAAACCTGAGGAAATCATCCTGATCGGCGCCCATCTGGATTCCTGGGATATGTCTACGGGGGCCGTAGACGACGGGGCCGGGGTCGGGATTGTCATGGGGGCGGCCAAGGTTTTAATGGATTCTGGTCTCAAACCCAAGCGCACCATACGGGTTGTTTTATTCGGAGCCGAGGAGGTTGGACTTATCGGGGCTTTCGCCTACGCCAAAGCCCATGAGGCCGAGCTAGGTCAGCATGTGTTGGCCACGGAATCGGATTTTGGTGCCGGGAAAATATACGGGCTGCAAGCCGGGAAATATGCGGCTACCCAGGCGGCAGTGGCGGGCTGGGTGCCGGAATTTGCCTATTTGGGCATCAAAGCCAAGGACGGCATTACCCACGGCGGCCCGGACATCATCCCGCTGAATATGGCGGGCGTACCAACCGTGCGGCTTAATCAGGACGGCACTGATTATTTTGATCTACACCATACACCGGACGATACATTTGACAAAATCGATCCAAATGCCATGCAGCAAAATGTTGCCGCCTACGCCACATTGATCTGGCTGGCCTCGGAAGCGGACACAAATTTCAGAGACGAATAACCAAAAGGAAAATACTATGCGATTTCTTACATCAATATCTACGGCCATATTCGCGGCTACCTTGTTTGTCTCTTCGGCGCAGGCTGAAGATTTAGTCAAATTATATAAATATTTACATGCAAACCCTGAACTGTCCCTCATGGAAACCAAGACGGCGGCTCTCCTCGCGGGCAAGCTTGACAAACTTGGTTTTGAAGTCACCGAAAATGTTGGCGGAACGGGCGTTGTTGCCGTGATGAAGAACGGCGATGGCCCGACCGTTATGATCCGCGCTGATATGGACGCTCTGCCCGTGAAAGAACAAACCGGCGTTGACTATGCCAGCAAAGTAATCACCAAAAACCGCGACGGCATCGAAAAACCGGCCATGCATGCGTGCGGCCATGATATTCACATGACGGTGCTTATTGGTACGGCTGAAAAACTGGTTGCTGACAAAGCCAACTGGTCAGGTACTCTGGTTATGATTTTGCAACCCGCCGAAGAATTGGGGCTTGGTGCCAGAATGATGCTCAAAGACGGGCTGTTTACGCGCTTCCCAAGGCCGGACTTTAATCTGGCACTACATGATAATCCGGCACTGGCGAGCGGCAAGGTCGGTATTGTACCGGGTTATGCGCTGGCCAATGTCGACTCGGTTGATATAACCGTGCGCGGCATAGGTGGCCACGGGGCCTATCCCCACACCACCAAAGACCCGGTTGTTCTGGCCGCGCAACTTGTCACAGCCATGCAGACAATTGTATCACGCGAAACATCACCGTTGGACGCGGCCGTTCTAACGGTTGGCTCAATCCACGGCGGCAGTAAGCACAATATTATTTCAGACGAGGTGAAATTACAGCTTACCTTGCGCTCCTACAAAGACGATGTGCGTATGAACACCATCAACTCCATTAAACGCATGGCTGACGGGCTCGGGCGGGCCGCCGGACTTCCCGACGATAAATTGCCTATTGTGACGGTCAGAGACGCCGAGTTCACCCCCGCCACCTTTAACAACCCTGATCTGGCAAAGCGTTTGACAAGCTCCATAGGGGCCAGGCTTGGTGCAGATAATGTTGAAATTATGCAACCGGTTATGGGCGGTGAGGACTTTGGCGCTTTTGGCCGGGCGGAGCCTAAAATACCGAGTGTGTTATTTTGGTTAGGCGCAGTTAATCCCCAAAAAATCGCCGAGGCTAAAAAATCCGGCGAAATATTACCGTCTTTACACTCGCCGTTCTTCGTCCCGGATGCGGAGCCGACCATAAATACCGGTGTAAAGGCCATGACAGCCGCCGCGCTTGATTTGTTTCAAAACCCTGAATTAGCGGACTAAATATGGCCTTGCCTAAAATTTTACAAAACCTGGAGCTACCGGTTATCGGGGCGCCCTTGTTCCTTGTCTCGGGTCCGGAACTGGTTATTGCCCAGTGTAAAGCCGGAATTGTTGGCTCGTTTCCTGCGCTCAATGCCCGACCGCAAGACCAGTTGGAGGTTTGGATAAAGCGCATTAAAAAAGAACTGGCCACGTACCAAAAAGACAACCCGGATAAAAAGATCGCCCCCTTTGCGGTCAACCAAATTTGCCATATGTCCAACACCCGCTTGCAAGCGGACATGGAAACATGTGTGCGCGAACAAGTGCCGATCATCATTACATCCTTGCGGCCGCCGAAAATTATTATTGACGCCGTGCATTCTTACGGCGGCATTGTCCTGCATGATGTGATCAATATTCGCCACACTAAAAAAGCATTATCCGAGGGCGCGGACGGGATAGTTGCGGTTTGCGCCGGAGCAGGCGGGCACGCCGGGCTATTGTCTCCATTTGCCTTGGTGCCGGAAATTCGGGCCATTCATAAAGGGCCGCTCATGTGTTCCGGGTCTATATCTACAGGCGGCAGTATTTTAGCGGCCCAGGCTATGGGGGCCGATCTGGCCTATATGGGGACACGGTTTTTAGCGTCTAAAGAAGCTAATGCGCCTGATGCCTATAAGCAAATGATCATTGATGCGGCGGGTGAGGACATTATTTACTCGTCTTTGTTTACGGGCATCCACGGTAATTATCTAAAAGGCTCGGTCCGCGCCGCCGGGCTTGACCCGGATAATCTACCGTCCGCCGATAAATCCACCATGAGCTTTGGCGGCGGTTCGTCGGCAAAAGCCTGGAAAGATATATGGGGATCCGGACAAGGCGTAGGCAGTATCCATAATGCGCCAAGTGTGGCGGAAATTGTTGCTGATCTGAAAACTGAATATGAAAGCGCTAAATCTAAACTGTCAATTTCTTAACGGCCATGTGAATTATTTGGCCAATAATTGCCCATTTCGGCGTGCGTCATATTAGTTTATACAGTTTTGAGCATTGCATTTTTAGTGCATGCCATGTATTAATTTTTGGAAGACTTAAGTTGTAACTTTGAGGGAGGACAATATGGGGAATTTTAGTAAATGGGTTTGGGGCCTTGTAATCATAGCCGTCATGGCCTTATTGGTCGGATGGTTGGCGCCAGCACCGATTGGTGCGAAAGCAAATTCTACCGAAATGGGCAATACGGTTCAAACAGCACTCAATGATGGTGGTTTTGGTTGGGCCAGTGTGGATATGTCGGGGAATGTAGCCCGACTGCAAGGCGAAGCGCCAAGCGAAGTTGCGAAGACGGCGGCTATTGCTGTCGCAAAAGATGCAGAGTGTGGGAAATGCGCCGACCGCCGTTGGCACGTCGTGGACGCAAGTGCGCTAACGGTTGAGAAAATTATACCGACGCAAATACCATATACATTCAGGGGTGCCCTCGGGGGGGATGGTCGTGTCGTACTTAATGGATATGTAGGCAATGAAGATGACTTAGGCCGTTTGCAGGCCGATGCTAAGGCCTTGTTTGCAGATAATCTTTCGGCGTTTAATGTTAAAATTGCCAAAGGTGCGCCGCAATTGGATTGGTATGCAGTTGCTAAAGCGCATTTATCCGGGTTGGCCAAACTGAAAAGTGGTGAATTTGCCATCACCGATATGGATTCGCTGCTATCGGGTGAAGCTGAAAGTGCAGATGTCCGTGCAAGCATAAACACGCTACTAGCAGGACTGCCTGACGGATTTAACGGCGCATCTAAAATCAATGTTGAAAATGCTGCACCGCTTGTTATTGGTCAATTGAAGTCCGAGGACGCATGTCAGGATTTGTTCAACGAACTTAAAGGTGAGAACAAAATCAATTTTGCTTACGATAAAGCAGATGTTGACGGCGGCGCTAGCACGGCATTGCTCGACAGCATGGCCGTAGCCGCTAAACAATGTTCGTCATTTCATGTTACTGTAGGCGGGCATACAGATTCGAACGGGCCGGCCGAATACAACCTGAACCTCAGCCAACAACGGGCGAGTGCGGTTGAGGCGTATTTAATTGCGCAAGGTGTTGCTTCTGCTAATATAACGGCTATTGGTTACGGGGAAGCGCAACCAATCGCGAGTAATGATACACCACAAGGTGCGGCGAAAAATCGCCGTATAGAATTTAAAGTCACACGTTCCAGATAGGGGAAATTTTATGTCTAATATTTTTGCATACATAGTTAGTTTTTTTACATTGCCAGCGTTTATTTTTGGCCTGCTTGGTTTAATACTGGGTTGGGTTTTATGGGGGCGGAGTAAACAAGACGGGGATCTTAGTATCGAAGGCGAAGGCCAACTTCGCTCCGAAGCCGACAGCTTGCGCACCCGCGTAAATGAACTTGAAGGTGATATTAGCGCCCGCGACGGCGAGATTAGCGGCCTAAAGAAAAATATGGCAGCAGGTAGCGCAACGGTATCTGCAGCAGACGGAGGTGACGACGACGAAACTTATGCGCTAGAATGGCGCAACCGTTATCTTGCCGCTCGGGTTAAATATTTGGAGGGCCGTATTACAGATGGCTCAACAGCTAAAAAGAAACCTGCGACTAAAAAACGCGCAACCAAAAAAGTTGTAAAGAAAGCGGCACCCAAAAAAGCAGCGACCAAGACAGCCGTAAAGGCAAAGGCCAAATCTGCTAAAAAAGCTGTCGCTAAAAAAGCACCGGCTAAAAAGATTGTTGCAAAAAAAGCAGCACCCAAAAAAGCAGCTCCAAAAGCCTCTAAGGCCAAAGCGGATCCCAATGCAAAATACCTGGCCGAGGTTCGCAAATACGATCCCAAAGCTAGCAAGGCCGTGGTCAATAATATTGTAAAATATTGCGGCATTTCTTTACGCAGCAGAGATTCCTCTCTTGTAGCTTGCACGGACGAAAAAGAGCTGAACACGGTTGCCAAGGGTTTTTGTACCAAAAAACTGGGTATGACCAAGGGCCAGATGGAATGTGTCAAAGAGGTCTGCGGACAAATGAAAGCGCAACGCTTTAAAAACCGGGTCACATTTTACTATTTGTGCGCGAAGAATGCCCGCAAAATGAAAGTCTTCAGATAGACAATATTTATACATACTTTGTATCGCAAAGGCCTGCCATTTTGGCGGGCCTTTTTTGTTTAGAAAACCGGTAAAAGCGTAAAGCTAATCCACGGTTCTTGCGGCGGGTGTATATTGCTTAAATGGAGCATGTTGCACATTCAAATAGAAATCATTCCCATTGGGATCAGGACAGATGGCCCAACTTCAGCACCCTAGAAATGGCCTGTCGTCATTGCGGGCAAACCTATGCTTGGCCAGAATTTATGGATATTTTGCAACAGGCGCGCACGATAATTGGTCGCCCATTTCTCATTCATTCGGCTCATAGATGCGCCCTACACAATGCGCGGGTCGGCGGGGCTCCACTGTCACAGCATCTGAAACTTGCTGTGGATATTGGGCTATATGGGCATAACCCGTCCCGACTTTTTGACGCTTGCAAGCAAGCGGGGTTTCGCGGATTCGGGTTTTACCAAACTTTCATTCATGTAGATCTGGGCCGCTCGCGGTTTTGGTACGGCAATACAAAGGCAAAACAATTATGGCAGACTTATTAAAATTTGGCGTCGATGCGGCGGCCGGCGGCGTGTTTGGGATTGTCGGGACGGCACTAGGCCGGTTCGCATCTTATTTCGAACGCAAACAGACATTCGCGCAGGAGGAGAAACGCTGGGTGCATGAGCTTAAATTGCAAGATTTGCAGATGAAACTTGGCAAGCAAGAGGCGGAGATTGAACTGGAAATTACGGCCCAAAAAGGCTCTTGGGACGGGCTTAAAGCCTCTTTACAAGCCGATGCAAATATCGGGACTGCGGCCCAGTGGGTGATCAATATTTTGCGTTTGGTGCGCCCCACGCTAACGCTCCTCCTTTGGCTAATCACCGCCTGGATATTCTCCCGTACCCAACAAGGAGAGATAGCCAGTGCCGCCGTATTCGCGGCAACCGCATCGACCCTATGGTGGTTCGGCGACCGGGCGCCAAAGCCGAGACCTAGTTTCTTAGGTTGATAAATTGGCGATGGAGGACACACTAATCATCAAGATAGCCGACAACAGAATTAGTCCGTAAACTAAACTTACGGCAAGAGTTGTTAATATGGTTTTGAACCAACCGCGCTTGAACATGCGTTTTAGGGATAATGGTAGATAGATAATAAAGAGCAGTAACAAACCTTTGGCAATTATGACCCCAGGAAATACTTTTGCCAAAATCACTGCAAACAATAAAGCCATGAAAAATACGGCATGAATATACATGGCGTGGATGAGATGATCATAAAGCAGGGCCGTCGGGCCGCGAATAAATATGGCACCCAGAAGCATAGCAAAAGGGACCATGAAGAACATGACCCGTGGTAGCCAAGTGTTAAAAGCTGCGTTAAATAATTTCGGTTTGGTGAGGAAAATCTGAAATCCTTTGACAGCGTCAGCGTCAGCGTCAGATGAAGTTTCAGAAGTTACATTCTCCGCATCAATATAGTCTTGCATAGTTTTTACAATCTCGTCGGTTACAGTATGGTCGACAAGAGCTTCAAATTTTTTCTGGGTCTGAAAACATAAGAGCTTATAACTATAATCATTAAACTGTAGCCCTGATATTTTTACGACAACTTCTTCTTCGTTCTGGTTTTTGGGCATTACAATACTGGCTTTTGGATGTACGGACAACGCAAACAAATTGGTTTGTGTGGCCACCAAAAAACCGAAAAATAAAAAACTGACAACCAGATAGACCCGTATAGGCGGGGAATAGCGGCTGCGCGCCCCATTGGCATATTCAGAGGCGACCTTGCCAGGTTTCAACAATAAAGCCCCCCAGGTGCGCCACATACGGCCTTCGAATGAAAAAATACCGCCAAGGGATTCGGCAATAAGTCGCCAAAGCGAGCGGCGTAAGTTATCATTTTTTTGGCCACATTGCCCGCAATAAACCTGATCTATTTTCGTGCCGCAGGATTGACAGGTTTGTGCCGCATTGTTTTGCGGCACAGCTTTACTGTCGGCAACACTAGCGGCTGCTAACACTAGCCCTTCTTCGGTTTCTCCAAGATCAGTTCCCATAACTCCCCTAGGTTATTCATTCACCTTCAAGGCAATAAGCAACTAATTGCATATAAAAATGATTGTGTCTGCCTAAACTATGGATTAGCATAACACAAAATAAGGACGCAACAAATGTATTTGGGACAAAGCATAGCCATTACCGGAGCAGGAGGCGGCATAGGTCGGGCCATTGCCGAAAAATTCATCGCCGAGGGCGCGAAAGTAGCTATATCTGATATCAATTCAGAATTGGTGGAAAAAACCGCCGCCGAAATTGGCGCTGCCGGGTTTTCTTGTGATGTTACAGATGAGCAAGCCATCAAGGATTTTATTCAAGGCGCAGAGGCGGTCAATGGCCCGGTTGATGTATTTGTCGCCAATGCTGGCGTTGGCTTTCCAGACCAACCGGGCGGCCATGCGGCGGGAGGATCAAATGAAAGTTGGGAGATCAGTTGGCAAATCCATGTCATGTCCAGCGTCTATGCCAGCCGGGCTTTGTTGCCGGGTTGGATAGAACGCGGTAAGGGCCGGTTTGTGATTGTCGCGTCGGCGGCCGGGTTATTGGCGCAGATATTCTCCGGCTCCTATACGACCACCAAGCATGCGGCGGTTGGTTTTGCCGAATATCTGGCAATTATGCATAAAGACGACGGTTTGAAAGTCCACTGCGTCTGCCCGCAATATGTCAAAACCAATATGACTGAGGGTATGGAAGTTATCACAGAGGGGCCAAATATCCATCTGGAAGCATCTGATGTTGCGGACAGCTTGTTTAAGGCCATGAAAGATGACAAATTCCTCGTCCTGCCCCACCCAATCATCGCAGATTACCAACAAGCAAAACTGGCGGATATTGACCAATATATTGCCAGCATGGCGTACAGAAAAAAAATAGCTGATTTAGGGCATATCCCCGGTTTGAAGGAGACATAATGGCACGATTTGATTTAAGCGGTAAAGTCGCTTTGGTGGCAGGCGCGAGCCGGGGCATTGGTGCGGCAATTGCACACGCTATGGCAGAGCAAGGGGCCCATGTTATTTGTGCCTCGCGCCGGGTAGAGGATTGCCAAAAAGTAGCGGACGCAATTATAAAAAACGGCGGCGAGGCTAGCGCCATGACCGTGCATCTTGGTCATATGCAAAATTTGGAAGATGCAATTACGGCAATCGAGCAAGCCCATGGCCGCTTGGATATTCTCATCAATAACGGCGCGACCAATGTGTTTTACGGCCCGGCTCATAAATGCCCCGAAAGTGCCTATGACAAAACCATGGAGGTCAATGTCAAGGGGCCGTATTTCCTGACCGCCAAAGCTATCCCGCTCATGCTCAAAGGCGGCGGCGGCGCAGTTGTCAATGTGTCGAGCATTGACGGGCTAAATCCTGGCTTGTTGCGTACGGTTTACGGCATGACCAAGGCGGCCGTAATCAATATGACCAAAGGCTATGCCAAGGAATATGGCCGCAAAGGCATTCGCGTCAATGCACTTTTGCCCGGCTTTACCGACACCAAACTGGCTAGCGCTCTCAAAGAAATGCCGGGCATCGAGCAATATTTGGAAACCAATCTGGCCTTGCCGCGCATGGCTCAACCAGAAGAAATGGTTGGGGCAGTTTTGCTAATGGTCAGCGATGAGGGCTCCTATATGACGGGAGAATGTATTGTCGTAGACGGCGGGGCGACAATTTAAATGTCTGCCAACCCGACCATAACTATCCGTAAGGGCGAGGAACTGGACGTCGCGGCGGTTGATGCGGTGTTGAAAAACGCCGTAGACGGGTTGTCGGGGCAGCCCGTGGTCAAACAATATGCAAGCGGCGCATCTAACTTAACCTATGCCCTTGATTACCCGGACAGGCGTTTGGTGTTGCGGCGGCCACCCTTTGGCACCAAACCAAAATCCGGACATGATATGTACCGGGAATACCGGGTGATGACAGCCCTTAAACCGGTTTATCCGGCGGTGCCAAAGACCCTGTTTTACACCAAGGACGAAGATATAATCGGGGCTGAATTTTATGTTATGGAACGGGTGGAGGGGCATCTTATACACACGACTATTCCCAAAGAATGGCCCCAAAAATATAAATGGAGCGAGGTGGAGACCCGCAAATTATGCCTGTCGTTTTTTGACAAGCTTATTGAGCTTCACAAAGTTGATTATAAAGCCGTAGGTCTGTTGGATTTTGGCCGCCCGGACGGCTATGTAAAACGGCAAATACAAGGTTGGAACCAGCGATACGAAAAAGCCCTGACCCCGGATGTGGACGCTTTTGAAGATGTGCGCGACTGGCTCGATGCCAATCGTCCTAAAGAGGAAAAAGGTGCGGCCATATTGCACGGGGATTTTCGTATTGATAATCTGATACTGGATTTGGACGACCCGACCAAGATCAATGCGATACTTGACTGGGAAATATCTGCACTTGGTGATCCTTTGATGGATCTCGGCAATACATTGGCTTACTGGATCGAAGCGGGTGACCAACCCGCTATGCAAGCTTTGTCGCGCCAACCCAGTGCCGCGCCGGGCATGTTAAGCCGAAAGCAAATATTGGCCTATTACGCCGATAAAACTGGCGCAGATATCCGGAGGTTTCACTTCTATTATGTCTACGGCATCTTTCGCCTCGCCGTTATTTTGCAACAAATTTATTACCGGTTTTATCACGGGCAAACTAAAGACGAACGGTTTAAGATGTACGGGCCAATGGTCAATATATTGGGCAAGGTTGCTCGTGATAAAATACGCACTGGTGAAATTTAGGAGAACACATGTCTGATTTGGAACAGTTTAGAGGCGAAACACGCGAATGGCTGGAGGCTAATTGCCCGGCGCAAATGCGTACCCCCATGAACCGCGAAACCGATGCTTGTTGGGGCGGGCGTAATTGGGTGTTCCAAAGTGAAGACCAAAAAATATGGCTGGAGCGCATGGCGGCCAAAGGCTGGACGGCCCCAAGTTGGCCAAAAGAGTACGGCGGTGCTGGTCTTAGCCGCGCCGAGGCTAAAATATTGGGGCAAGAGATGAAGCGTATTGGCGCGCGCCCGGCATTGCTCAGTTTCGGGATATGGATGCTCGGGCCTGCCTTGCTCAAATTTGGCTCGGACGCACAAAAAATGCGGTATCTGCCGGAGATATGCCGAGGCGAAATTCGTTGGTGTCAAGGCTATAGCGAGCCAAATGCCGGTTCGGATTTGGCCTCTCTCGCCACCAAATGTGAAGACATTTCCGATTCTGGCGGCGATCATTTTTTAGTAAATGGCTCAAAAGTCTGGACAAGTTACGCGGACGAATCTGACTGGATATTTTGTTTGGTGCGCACGGACGCTAGCGGTAAAAAACATCACGGGATCAGTTTTGTCCTATTTGATATGCAGAGCGAGGGCGTCAGCACCAAACCCATTAAACTAATCTCGGGACGGTCACCGTTTTGCGAAACTTTCTTTGATGATGTAAAAGTCCCCAAAGAAAATCTGGTCGGGGAGCGCGATAAAGGTTGGTCGATTGCCAAATATTTGCTGACCCATGAACGCGAAATGATTGGCGATAGTGGCAATCTTAAGCCTGTTGCCCAAATGGTCGCGGAAATGGGCATTACACCAGACGCAGGCTTGCAGGCAAAAATCACCGAACTGACCATAGATGAATGGGCGTTTTCCCAAACCATGAGCCGTATGCTCGCCGAAGCCAAAGCCGGGGCTAGTCTGGGTGCTAAATCTTCCATGCTTAAATATTATGGCACCGAGCTAAACAAGCGCCGTTATGAAGTGATGATGGACGCGGCGGGAACGGACGGGCTAGAGTGGGAAAGCGAACGTAGCAATGACGGCGATTTGGCCCGTAAATGGCTGCGCACCAAGGGTAATTCTATCGAGGGCGGCACGTCGGAGATACAGCTCAATATTATCGCCAAACATATTTTACAATTACCGGGGGCTTAGGACATGGCTTTGCTTTTAACAGACGACGAAAAAATGCTCCAAGAAAGTGCCGAAGGTTTTTTTGCCGATAAGGCCCCCGTTTCACAACTCCGGGCTTTGCGAGATGAACGCGATGCAACTGGATTTTCGAAAGCACTCTGGGCGAATATGGCCGAAATGGGGTTTACTGGCGTGTTGGTGCCGGAGGATCAAGACGGGGTTGATATGGGGTTTATGGCGGCAGGTTTGATCGCTGAGCAAATGGGCCGAAATCTTAGTGCCTCACCATTCCTGTCAACATCAGTCCTAGCCGTGACCGCGCTTAAACAAGCAGGTGCGGAACACGCGGCCAAGCTTTTACCGCAAATTGTAAACGGCAAAATACTAATAGCTTTGGCCGTGGACGAGGCCGGTAAACATGACCCGGATAATATCGCACTGACAGCTAGACCGTCTGGTAACGGCTTTAAACTCAGCGGTAAAAAATCTATGGTGGTGGACGGTCATAAAGCTGACCAAATTATCGTGGCGGCCCGAACTGACGAGGGACTAACCCTGTTCATTGTCCCTGGTGATGCAGGCGGACTGGAAACTGAACGCACCATCATGGTGGATAGCCGCAATGCGGCCCGCATGGTATTTGATGATGTGGAGGTGACGGGCGAACAGGTTTTAGGTGATGTTGGCAAGGGGGCGGACATGTTAAATACCGTATTAAATGCAGGGCGAGCGGTGTTGGCAGCGGAAATGCTCGGGGCGTCCGCGCAAGTATTTGAGCTGACCAATGAATATCTCAAAGAACGCAAACAATTTGGCCGTATCATCGGCGAGTTTCAAGCTCTACAACACCGCTTGGCCCATTTGTATTGCGAGATTGAGCTAGCGCGAACATCTGTCCTCGCCGCTCTGACTGCCCTTGATAACAATCCCAAAAGCGCCGGGCCATTTGTGTCCATGGCCAAGGCCAAACTCGGTTCGGTCGCTAAATTGGCGGCACTTGAATCCGTACAACTCCACGGCGGCATGGGCATGACAGATGAATTGGATATTGGTCTGTATCTAAAGCGTATTCGTGTGGCACAGGAATTATTCGGCGACAGTGATTATCACATTGCCAAACTCAACAAATAAAAAGGTATATCATGGATTTAGGTGCAACAGATAAAGTAAAACCATTGATCGCAAAAGTGCGTAAAATGGTACGCGAGGAAATACTCGACCTAGACGCGGAATACCACGCCGAAGTCGGCAAGGCTGGGGACCGGTTTAAATTTACGGACAGGCAAAACGAAATCCGCGAAGGCCTGAAGGCTAGAGCCAAAGCGGCTGGTATGTGGAATTTTTGGCTAACGGATTCTGATAAAGGTTACGGCCTGACCACGGTGGAATATGCATATCTGGCCGAGGAAATGGGTTGGTGTACATTGGCGCCTGAGGTGTTTAATTGTTCCGCACCAGACACCGGCAATATGGAAGTTTTGGAACGCTACGGCTCTGCGGCCCACAAGGAAAAATGGCTAAAACCATTGCTGGCAGGCGAAATCCGTTCGGCTTATTTGATGACCGAGCCGGGCGTGGCGTCCTCTGACGCCACCAATATGTCCTTTAGTGCCGTTAAGGACGGCGAAGAATGGGTGTTAAACGGTGAGAAATACTGGGCCAGTGGTGCCGGGGATCCGCGCTGTAAAGTCTATATTTTAATGGCGAAAACCGCCGACTATGGCCCGCGTCATGGGCGTCATAGCATGCTTGTGGTCGAGGCCGGGTTGCCGGGCATTGAAATCTTGCGGCCCATGCACGTATTTGGCCATGATGATGCGCCCCACGGCCATATGCATATAAAATTTACCGATGTGCGCATTCCGGCAGATGCTTTATTGATTGGTGAAGGCAGGGGGTTTGAGGTGTCTCAAGGAAGACTTGGCCCTGGCCGTATCCATCATTGTATGCGCGCCGTAGGTCAGGCGGAACGGGCATTGGAGCTGTTGTGCAAACGCTCATTGGAGCGCGAAGCGTTCGGCAAAGTCTTGGCCAAACTGGGCGCAAATTACGACATTATCGCCGAAGCCCGCATTGAGATTGAACAAACAAGGCTCTTGTGCCTCAAGGCCGCATGGATGATGGACCAGGGCGATTTTCGCGGTGCAGCCCCGTATATTTCCATGATCAAGGTCGCCGCCCCGCGCACGGCACTCAAAATTATTGACGAATCTATCCAAATGCACGGCGGCACGGGTGTATCCCAAGACACACCTTTAGCCTATATGTGGACGGCCGTCAGAACCCTGCGCCTAGCCGACGGCCCCGACGCCGTTCACCGTATGCAAGTGGCCAGACGCGAGTTGAAACCTTATACGAATACTAAAGTTTAAGGTTTAGGGCGCGGCACGGTAAACAATCTCGCCGTCTACAATCGTCATAACGGGTTTGACCTTTAGGATATCGGCCTCGTCGATGGTCATTATATCTTGGTCAAATATTGTAAAGTCTGCGTGTTGGCCTTGGGCGATTTTACCCGTTTGGTCTTCAGCAAATGCAGCGTAGGCGGGCCATGCGGTTAACATCTCAAGTGCCAGTTCACGACTGACGGCCTCGTTTGGATACCAACCATCCGTGCTGAACCCTTTCATATCTTTACGGGCGACGGCGGCGTAAAATTCTATGCGCGGGTCGCCGCGCTCCACCGGTGCATCGCTACCCGCCGCAATTTTTACACCGCTTTTTATCAAGCTATTCCACGCATATCCGCCCCTCAGTCGTTCCACCCCAAGACGCTCCACGGCAAAATGCAAATCTCCAATGGCATGGGAGGGCTGCATGGAGGCGATAACGCCCAGCTCTGAAAACCGTTTTAAATCTGCCATATTCAAAATTTGCGCATGTTCAATGCGCCAACGCGGGCTGGCGACTTTACGCTCGGCGGCAGGGACATTGGCAAAAGCTTCTGCGTACCAATCCAGTACCAACCTGTTGGCCCTGTCCCCAATGGCATGGGTACTAATTTGTAGGCCGCCGCGCAGTGAGCGCTCCAAAATCGGCATGATTTTATCGCGTGTGGTCAGCATAAGGCCCATATTGTCAGCCTCATCCGCATAGGGTTCAAGTAAGGCCGCACCGCGTGATCCCAACGCACCATCTGCATATAGTTTTATAGCCCGTGTGACCACGCGGCCATTTTGACTGGTTTTGGGGCCATTTGCCGCTATTGCCTTCAGCAGGTCGTCAGCGCCCTTCATATCTACTGCGTTATAGACCCGGATTTTCAACAAGCCATCGTCGGACAATTGCCCAATCAAATCGACATCTTCCGCAATAACCGACATGGATTGAATGCCTGTCCAACTGTAAGCGGCGTAAACTTTTGAACCTTTTATATAGGCGGTACGGCGCCGCTCAGGGGTAATTTCAGCCAACAGACCCGTGACCAACGACATGGCATTGTCGATCAACATGCCTGTAGGTTCACCGTCTGTGCCGAGCAGGATGCTACCGCCAAATGGGGCTTTCGTATTTTTGTCAATGCCCGCAGCTGCCAGGGCTTGGCTATTGGCGACAATGGCGTGGCCATCAGCACGTTGCAAAATAACCGGATGATTTGGTGATACGGCATCAAGATCAGTGCGCGTCGGGAAACGGTTTTCCGGCCAATGGGTTTCGATCCAACCGCGCCCGTAAATGGTTTCGCCTTTTGGGGTATTGGTAACGGCTAGGGACACTTTTTCCGCCAATAATTTTATGGACGGTATACCTTCAAGGTTTAGGGTCATTTCGCGCAATCCGATCCCCAGTAAATGGGCATGGGAATCGACAAACCCCGGATAGACATAGGCACCTTTTAAATCAATAATAGCTTGCTCAGCACCGCATATATCCGCGCTTCCGTGTCGGGAAATTTCATAAATTTTACCGTTTTTTATAGACATATCCCTCAAGCTCAGAACGCCCTTCGGGCCGTAGTAATTTGCATTTTTTATACACAAACCAACGGAATTGACCCCGTTTAGAGCTGCGGATTTGTCAATTTGATTGCTGTTGCTATCTTTTGGTGTACATGCACTTGCTAATAAACATATCCCGAAGACCGACGTAAAAAAAGCAGATTTCATGGTAAATTCTCCCTTGGCTAATGTCTTGTAACACAGCAAAGGGCTAAGGCCAAGCCGCAGATATAAACGGCTAATATATATTTCAGAATGTTTGGTTGTTAAACAGCGACGCTTTTATAAGGTAGGGCGGCGTTTTCAAAAACCCTCAAAAGGTCTGCTTTTCGAAAAGGCTTTGCCAAAGTATCGTCCATGCCAATCTTTTGGCACAAACGCATATGTTGATAGTGGGGATCTGCGGTCATTGCGACTATACGCACACCGGCCCAGTTTTGCCCGCTCTCACGGATTTTCAATGTCGCTTCAATACCGTCAAGTACAGGCATGTGAATATCCATAAGGACTAAATCTACCGGGCAAGTGTGCAGAATTTCAAGGGCGTCATAGCCATTGGCCGCAGTATATATCTTGGCAATATGGTCATCTAGCATGATTTTAACGGTCAATTGATTGAGGTTATAATCATCGACAACCAGAATTTTATACGCAGAGAATTTACGAAAATCAGACACAGAATAAGCATGGGCCGGGCCATGTAGGGGTTCTATCACTGGTGTATAAGGAAGTAGAAGCGAGAAAGTTGCGCCGTTGTTAACTTGGCTATTCACCAAAATTTGCCCACCGATCTGGCCCATCAAACCTTGGGTTATGGGCAGGCTTGTATCAACATATCCGTAAGCTTTTTTGTGCGGTTGATCTTGGGAGGCTGTATTGTTGAAAACTGCGTCTAGAACCGATTGTTCCATACCAACACCATTGTCCTGAACGCTTAACACAAGATATGGCTTGCCTTGCTTGGATATAATTTTGGTGACTATGATTTTAACTGTGCCACCTTGTGCATGTTTTATGGCGTTTGAAACAATATTATTTAAGCAATATTGAATTTTATGCGCATCAATTGGCAAGGTTTCGGGTATGTCATTTGCGATATGCACCACGAGCTTAGTATTTTGTGCATCCGCTTGTTTTTGCCAAATCGACATAATCGCATTTACGGAACGGCGCGCCTGAAAGTGGAATTCAGTCGCACACACCGGGTTCGCCGGCGCATCTTGCTTTGCTTGATCAATGTGCGATTTTTTCTTCATTCTATACCCAGCCCAATCCCCAAGGCAGGCTTAATATAGTAACACCACAAATATAAGTTTAAGTAGAATGGTTTACGCGGTGTAAAATTATCAGTACACTGCGGCCGCTTACTTAAAAGCCGGGCGTTTAATATACTTCCCGGCCCCTTCTTGGGCGCGCAAATCACCGTCGCACCAAGTCAAAATCCCCCGGCTTAACGTATGGGTTGCGAGACCTTTAACCTGCATGCCTTCGAAAATATTGGTGTCGATATTTTGGTGGTGGGTTTTGGCGGAAATTGTCCGTCTGGCATCCGCGTCCCAAATCACAATATCTGCATCCGCGCCGATTTGGACCGCGCCTTTGCGGGGATAGATGTTGAAAATCTTTGCGGCATTGGTGGAGGTCGCCGCGACAAATTCTTGCGGAGTCAACCGTCCCGTACCAACCCCGTGGTGCCACAGCAGGCTCATGCGGTCTTCGACGCCGGCCGTGCCGTTTGGGATCAAGGTGAAATCATCGCGGCCCGCGGACTTTTGGTCAGCGCAAAAACAACAATGATCCGTAGCCGTGGTTTGCAGCGCACCGCCTTGCAAACCTTTCCACAGCGCGTCTTGATGGTGTTTAGCGCGAAACGGCGGTGACATGACATGGGCGGCGGCCTTGTCCCAATCAGGGTCGTTATAAACGCTTTCGTCGATGAGCAAATGTCCGGCCAGAACCTCACCGTAACAACGCTGGCCTTGAGCGCGGGCGCGCTTAAGCTCTTCCACCGCCTCAGATGTAGACACATGCACGATATACAGCGGCACGCCAATGGTTTCGGCAAACCGCAAAGCCCGGCCTGCCGCTTCGCCCTCGGCGGCAGGCGGGCGCGACAAAGGATGGGCTTCGGGGCCAGTCATGCCCTCGTCCAAGAGTTTCTTTTGTAATTGATAAACCAACTCACCGTTCTCCGCATGTACGGTCGGCATGGCCCCCAGCTCCAACGCGCGTGTAAACGAATTATACATAATTTCGTCCGTGGCCATAATGGCGCCTTTATAGGCCATGAAATGTTTGAAGCTGTTGATGCCTTCTTCGCGTACCAAAGTCCCCATGTCTTTGCGCACACTGTCGTCCCACCAAGTTATAGCCACATGAAACCCGTAATCGGCGGCAGATTTTTTGGCCCAGCCGCGCCAGGTTTTATAGGCGTCCATGATATTTTGCCTAGGGTCGGGAATAACGAAATCAATTATGGACGTGGTACCGCCCGCCAACGCCGCCGCCGTACCCGTGTAAAAACTCTCGGACGCTACCGTACCCATGAACGGCAATTCCATATGGGTGTGCGGGTCAATACCGCCCGGCATCACATATTGCCCGCCCGCATCAATACTTTCGCAGCCCGTGGGCGCTTCCAAATTCTCGCCAATCGCCGCAATTTTCCCGTCTACGCACAGCACATCGGCCCGGTAAGTTTGGTCGGCAGTTAATACGGTGCCGCCGCGAATGAGTATGGACATAGAAAACTCCTTATTTTCGTTTGGCCAAAGCCAGATAGACAATGGCGGCGACGATAAAGCCAACAAACCAGGCATAGCCGTATATTATATCAAATATTTTCGGCACACTATCAACAAACCCGGCCACATGCAAAAAACCTGGCAGGTTGGGTAATATGCCGATGGCAAGCGCGGTTAGCCCGGCCTTGTTCCAGCCATTGCCCTCGCCGTAAATACCGTCATGGCGAAACAAATCCTCGACCTTGAGATTGGTTTTGCGCAGCAAGAAATAATCGGCAATGAGCAAACCCGCGATGGGGCCGAGCAGGGCGGAGTACCCGACTAGCCATGTGAAGATATAAGCGCCCGCATCTTCTACCAGTTTCCAAGGGAAGATGAGGATACCGATGGCCGCCGTAATATATCCGCCCATGCGAAAGGATATTTTGGACGGTGCGAGATTTGAAAACCCGTAGGCGGGCGCGACCACATTGGCGGCTAAATTCGTTGTTAAGGTGGCGATAACCAAGGCAATAAGTGCGAGGATAACGCCCGCGCCACCCATTTTCCCAGCGAGTTGCACAGGGTCCCAAATGGCCTCACCGTAAATTGTCACCGTTGCCGATGTGACCGCGACGCTGATGAATGCGAACAGGGCCATGGGGATAGGTAGGCCGATAGCTTGGCCCAAAATTTGGGCTTTCTGGTTTTTGGCATAGCGAGTGAAGTCCGGAATGTTCAGCGCCAGTGTTGCCCAAAACCCGACCATGGCGGTGAGCGAAATAAAGAAAATTTTCCAAAACTGCCCTTCTTTGGCCCCGCCTTCAATGAACTGCGATGGTGCTGACAGCATTTCGCCAAACCCGCCCGCCTTGACATAGGCCCATGCGAGCAAAGCCAGCCCCATAGCTAGTAATAGCGGTGCGGCCAAAGTTTCCAGCCAGCGAATGCTTTCCGTACCTTTTCTAATAAAGTATAAGTGCATGGCCCAGAAGATCAGGAAGCAAACCGTCTGCGCCGGGTCAATGCCGAGTATTGGCAAATCCGCGCCCTTGAACATGTCGCCCGTGAGCGCGTTTAAAATCACATAAATCGCCGACCCGCCAACCCATGTATTGATCCCGAACCAACCACAGGCCACAAGCCCCCGCGCCAAAGCCGGGATTTTCGCGCCCTTGGTGCCGAACGCCGAGCGCAACAATACCGGAAACGGCACCCCGTATTTGGCACCCATATGCCCGATCAACATCATGGGAATGACGACAATAGCATTGCCCAAAAACACGGTTAAAACCGCCTGCCACCAATTCATCCCCGCCGCAATTAACCCGCCCGACAACATATAAGTCGGCACACACACCACCATGGCCACCCACAAAGACGCAAATGACCACATGCCCCAAGTGCGTTCAGAGTCCGTGACCGGGGCCATGTCGGCGTTATGCAAACTTGGGTCGGCATTGATTTTTTTGAACATGTTGTTCCTTTCAAATTGTACAAGAGGCAGGCTACGCACTCATCATGGGTAGCGATAAACATCACATACAATATTTAAAACCCCGCTCATGCCTGCGTATGCAGGTATCTATTTCCGCCGCTTGCCGCGATAGGTTGCCAATATGGTTTATTTATATCTTTAGCCAAGCCAGTTACTCACTCTCCACCAGTTTCCCATAAGCGTCCGGTCTTCGGTCGCGGAAAAATTGCCAGAGGTCGCGGACTTCTTTGACTACGTCCATATCCATGTCGTGGATGAGGAGTTCGTCCTTGTCGCGGGAGGCTTCTTTTTCGATTTGCCCGCGCGGGTTGACGAAATAGGATTGGCCGTAAAATTCGCCGATGTCCCAGGGTTGTTCGCGGCCCACCCGGTTGATGGCTCCGATATAACAGCCATTAGCGGCGGCTGAAGCAGGTTGCTCCAACTTCCAGAGATACTCCGACAAGCCGGCCACAGTCGCGGACGGGTTGACGATATATTCCGCCCCGTTCAAAGCCAACGCCCGCCAGCCTTCGGGGAAGTGGCGGTCATAACAAATATAGACGCCAAGCTTGCAATATTTAGTCTTGAACACTGGCCAGTTTGATTTGCCGGGCTTGAAGAAAAACTTCTCCCAAAAGCCGGAAACCTGCGGGATATGGGTCTTGCGGTATTTGCCCAGATATGTCCCGTCCGCGTCAATCACTGCGGCGGTGTTGTAGTAAACCCCCGTCACATCATCAGCCTCATAAATAGGCACGACAATCACCATATCATATTTTTTGGCATATTTTTGCATCAATTTTGTCGTCGGCCCGTCCGGTATACTTTCCGCCGCATCAAACCATTTCACATCCTGGCTCGGACAAAAATAAGGCTGGGTGAACACTTCCTGGAAACACAAAACCTGCACGCCTTTCTCGCCCGCTTCTTCGATATACGGAATATGCGCCGCAATCATCGCTTTGGTAATTTCAGCGGGTGATTTATCAGTGCTTTCCTTGAGGGCCATCTGAATAAGCCCGCCGCGTAGTTTCGTCATATCTAACTCCTATCCATTGCTGGGAAATGTGAATTGTGCACCAGAGCGAATACCCGTAGGCCAACGTGTGGTCACGGTTTTCAGGCGTGTGTAAAAATGTACGGCTTCGGGGCCGTATATACCGTGGGCACCAAAGCTTGAACGCTTCCAACCGCCAAAACTGTGATAGGCGACAGGGACGGGGATGGGCACATTGATGCCGACCATGCCCACTTTAATCCGTTTGGCGAAATCACGGGCTGCATCACCGTCGCGGGTGAAAATCGCTGTGCCATTGCCGTATTCATGGTCATTGATAAGCCTAACCGCGTCCTTGTAACTGTCTGCACGAAGTACACTAAGGACAGGCCCGAAAATTTCAGTTTTATAGATATTCATCTTGGGCGTCACATGGTCAAGCAATGTGCCGCCAATCCAAAACCCGTTCTCATAACCTTGCGGTTTCAAACCGCGCCCATCGACCACGACGTTCGCGCCTTCTGTTTTGCCCGTAGCAATCAAATCCGCAATGCGGTCGCGGGCTTCCCGCGTAATGATTGGCCCCATTTCAGCGCTACTATCCGTACTTGGCCCGATTTTCATCGCTGCCACTTGTGGAGCCAGTTTTTCCACCAGCCTGTCCGCCGTATCTTGACCAATGGGAACCGCCACGGAAATCGCCATACAGCGTTCGCCCGCCGAGCCAAAGCCCGCACCCATCAGAGCGTCTGCGGCTTGGTCAAGATCAGCGTCGGGCATAATAATCATATGGTTTGTCGCCCCGCCCAAAGCCTGCACCCGTTTACCCGCCGCGCAGCCGCGTGTGTAGACATATTGCGCTATAGGCGTCGAGCCAACGAAACTCACCGCCTCAATGTCCGGATGGTCAAGCACCGCGTCTACCGCGTCCTTGCCGCCGTGGACGATATTGAAAATACCGTCCGGAAAGCCTGCTTCTTTGAGCAGTTCAAAAATCAAATTGGCCGAAGACGGGTCACGCTCGGATGGTTTAAGCACGAATGTATTGCCGCAGGCCAGCGCCATAGGGATCATCCACAAAGGCACCATGGAGGGGAAATTAAACGGGGTTATGCCTGCAACAACGCCTAAGGGTTGGCGTTCTGAATGGGTGTCAATACCGGGGCCAACATCGGCCGAGAAACTACCGTTTAAATGGGACGGTATGCCGGCCGCAAATTCAACCACTTCCAATGCACGGGTCACCTCGCCCAAAGCGTCGGCGTGGGTTTTTCCGTGTTCGGCGGAGAGGGTTTTTGCAATCTCGTCGGCGCGTTCATTCATAACGGCGTGTAATTTAAACATCAGCCTGGCCCGCTTGGCCGGCGGTGTGGCGCTCCAGTCCGCGAAAGCGTCTTGAGTGGCTTTCACGGCGGCGTCTACATCGGCGCTTGCGCCCAAGACAACCGCGCCAGTCTGTTCGCCCGTGGCCGGATTGTAAACGGGTTGGGTGTCGTCTGTACTGCCTGTG
This sequence comes from Alphaproteobacteria bacterium, assembly GCA_024278855.1. Taxonomy (GTDB): domain Bacteria; phylum Pseudomonadota; class Alphaproteobacteria; order Caulobacterales; family Maricaulaceae; genus Robiginitomaculum_A. Next base: position 25,814 of record JAJRSJ010000056.1, read on the forward strand.
GTATAGTGTCCGCCAATAATGTGTTTGATGATTTTCATAGCTAGTCAATTGTCTTAAGGACATCACGCATAGTTTTGAACATGAAATCAATGTGTGGTTTTTCGATAATCAACGGCGGCGAGAAGGCGATGATGTCGCCTGTGGTGCGGATGAGCAGACCTTTATCGTAAGCTTTTAAGAAAGCCTCCGTAGCCCGCTTGGTGACTTTACCGGGAATGCTTTCGAGCTCCACCGCACCAATCAAGCCCATATTGCGAATATCTTTGACGTGGGGAAGCCCGCGCAAAGAATGAACCGCGTCTTCCCAATATGACCAAAGCTTGGTGCCTTTGTAAAACAGCTCTTCTTCTTCATAAGTATCCAATGTCGCAAGCGCTGCCGCACAAGCCATTGGATTGCCGCCGTAAGTATAGCCGTGAAATAGCTCGATCAACGCCTCCGGCCCTTGCATGAAAGCATCATATACATGGTCATGGGCGAACACTGCGCCCATGGGAATAACGCCGTTGGCGATGGCTTTGGCGGTGCAAACAATGTCGGCTTCAATACCGAAATAGTTGGATGCGAACGGTTTGCCCATACGGCCAAACCCGGTAATCACCTCGTCAAATATGAGCAAAATTCCATGCTTTTTAGTAATTTCGCGTAAGCGTTCCAGATAGCCTTTGGGCGGCATAATCACGCCCGCCGACCCGGCGATAGGTTCGACAATGACGGCGGCTATAGTTGACGGATCGTGCAGTTCACACAGCCGTTCCAAATCATCGGCCAAATAAGCTCCGTGTTCTGGCTGGCCTTTGGTGAACAGGTTTTCCTCCAACCCGTGGGTGTGGCGCAAATGGTCGATGCCGGTTACAAGTGTGCCAAACATCTTGCGGTTGGCCGGCATACCGCCTACGGACATGCCGCCAAAGTTAACCCCGTGATAGCCTTTTTCGCGGCCAATCAAACGGGTGCGGTGACCTTCGCCCCTTGCCCGGTGATAGGCAATGGCGATCTTGAGCGCCGTCTCGACGCTCTCCGAGCCTGAATTGGTAAAAAATATGTGATTAAGATCGCCCGGCATGATAGCTTTTAGGCGGTTTGCCAATTCGAACGCCTTGGGGGGGCCCATTTGAAAGCCGGGGGAATAATCAAGCTCGGCAACTTGTTGCTGCACGGCTTTGACAATGCGCGGGCGCTTATGGCCGGCATTGCAGCACCACAGCCCGGCAATGCCGTCCAAGACTTGGCGACCATCATGTGTGGTGTAATACATGCCGTCGGCGGCCACAAACAAGCGCGGTTTTTTCTTAAAAGCCCGGTTGGGTGTAAAACCCATCCAATAGGCGTCGAGGTCATTTGGGACTGGTGTATTCATGAGGTCATTCTCCACGCACTTCACCACTAATTGGTGAAATCTCCGGCCAGGTTTGATAGGGCAGGCCGTTGTCTACTGGCTCCATGGTGATGCAGTCCGGCACCGGACAAACATGGGCGCACAAATTACAGCCTACACAGTCCGCGTCTACGACAGTAAATTCCCGGCCCGTTTCTGTTGGCTTGATGGTAATCGCCTGATGGGAGGTGTCCTCGCAGACAATATGACAAAGCCCGCACTCAATACATTTATCTTTATCGATGACGGCTTTGAGATCATAATTCATATTCAGATCATTCCAGTTGACCGTATTCTTGGTGGCTAGCCCGCGAAAATCCTCGATGCTTTTATAGCCTTTGGCGTCCATAAAATCCGACAGACCTTCATTTAAGTCCTCGATGATTTTAAACCCGTACAGCATAACTGCAGTACACACCTGCAAAGCATTAGCGCCCAGCGCAATAAATTCCGCCGCGTCGCGCCAAGTGGTAATGCCGCCAATAGCCGAAATATCCAGGTCTCTGGTTTCGACGGCCCGGGCGATTTCGGCGACCATGTGCAGGGCTATGGGTTTGACGGCGCTACCGCAATAACCGCCGTGGGTGCCTTTGCCGTCGACCACCGGGGTCGGGGCCATAACATCCAGATCCACCCCGATGATGGAATTGACCGTGTTAATTAAAGCCACCGCATGAGCCCCGCCTTTTAAGGCCGCTTCGGCAGGCAAGAGAATGTCCGTTGTGTTGGGGGTTAATTTGGTAAACACGGGTATATCGACGACCTCGCGTACCCAACGTGTGGTATTTTCAACAAGTTCCGGCACTTGACCAATGGCCGATCCCATACCGCGCTCGCACATGCCGTGAGGGCAGCCCAGATTTAGCTCTATCCCGTGAACGCCTGAACCCGCAATTTTTATGGCTAGCTCTTTCCAAAGCTCTTCTTCCACCGGGGCCATCATAGAGCCGATGATGATCCGGTCGGGCCAATTTTTGCGTACTTGTTCGATTTCGCGCAAATTTACGTCGAGAGGCCGGTCTGAAATCAGTTCAATATTATTGATACCCAAAATGCCGCGCCCTGTGTCTTTGTGAACGCCGTAGCGGGAGCTAACATTGACCACGGGCGGATCTACGCCCAGAGTTTTCCATACCACACCGCCCCAGCCAGCCGCAAAAGCGCGCTCGACATTATACTGCTTGTCGGTCGGCGGTGCGGAGGCGAGCCAAAACGGATTGATGCTTTCTATGCCGGCGATTACGCATCTAAGATCAGCCATCTAGCTCTCCAACATTTTATCAATTGCCAACATTTTATCAATAGCAATGGCGGCAGTTTTACCGTCGGCTACGGCCTGTACAGTCAGGTCTTCGCCCGGTGCAATACAGTCGCCGCCCGCATATATGCCAGCCACAGATGTCAGCCCGTCTGAGCCGACCTTAAGTTTTCCGTTCTCAACCTTAAGAGCAGTCAACTCATCAGTTACAAGGGTTTGGCCCAAAGCTTTATAAACCCGATCAGCACAGATGTGAAAATAGTCACCAGTCCCGCAAAGCTTTCCGTCTTGTAAATTTATTTGTTCAAACCGGACGGACTTAACAGAGTTTTCTCCAATAATTTCAACGGGGTTAGCCCAATGCTTAATCATGACGCCATTGGTTGCGGCCAAGTCTTGTTCCCACTTTGTCTCGCCCATTTGCGCCAGGCCGCGCCGATAGGCTAGGGTTACATTTTTGGCCCCGAGGCGTTTTGCCTGCACCGCCGCATCAATGGCCGTATTTCCGCCGCCGATAACCACAATATCACGGCCCGGATCAAGTGTGCTTAAATCAGAAGTCTGGCGAATGGTTTCGATAAAATCCAGAGCATTAGAAACGCCAGCCAAAGCTTCGCCCGCAATGCCGAGTTTGCGCATTTTTGTCAGACCTATACCAATAAACACAGCGTCATATTTGTCCCGTAAATCAGACAAACTAAAATCATCACCAAGGGATTTTCCCGCCTTCACGGTAATACCGCCAATATCTGTGATAAATTTTGTTTCTTTTGCAGCGTAATCCCCGGCCATTTTATAGGCCGCTAGCCCGTATTCATTGAGCCCGCCCGCTTTGGCCTTGGCTTCAAAAACCACAACATCATGGCCTAGGCGCGCCAATTCATGGGCGCAGGCCAGACCAGCAGGCCCGGCGCCGATTACGGCAATGGTTTTGCCCGTTTTAGGGCCGCGCACAAATGGATGTGTGTTTGTCGTGTCCATTAAGTAATCAACGGCATAGCGTTGTAGTGCGCCGATTTCTATGGGTTCATGCTCGCCCGTATTCAGCACACATTGTTGCTCGCACAAAATTTCCGTCGGGCAAGCCCGCGCACATGTACCGCCCATAATATTGGCGCTTAAGATGGTTTTGGCGGCTCCGGTGATATTGTCGGTGGCGATTTGGCGAATAAAGCGCGGAATATCAATGGCGGTCGGGCAGGCGGTGATACAAGGCGCATCATAACAAAACAAACAACGGTTGGCCCATGAATTTACTTGTTGGGCATTGAGGGGTGGATGCAAGTCTTCGAAATTTGCGTCAATAGCGTCTTTGGATAATGCGCCGCCTGTAAGACTTGCTTGCAAATGTTCGCCCATATAATCCTCGCCTTTCTAACATCAAGTTTGACAATCCAATTATGTTTATTGCCAGTCAAGTCGTTTTTGTTCAAAGTTTACAAGCCCTAGGTTTATGCTTCAAAAGCTTGGCAGACTATTTTTAAAGCTTGTTTGGTCGCATCTAAGCGAATGTTTTCTCGGCCCAAGTCTTGGAAATTAAAACAATGGGCCAGGGTCGGGCGGCCTTTGTGGGCTAAAGCAATCCACACATGACCGACGGGTTTATCCGCAGTGCCGCCGTTCGGGCCGGCAATGCCGGTGACAGACACCGCAATATCTGTACCGAGTGCATTATTGGCCCCTTCTGCCATGGCACATGCAACTGGCTCGCTGACGGCTCCGTATCTCTCGATCATCTGGTCGGGTACATGTAAGTGGGATGTTTTCACAGAATTGGCATAGGCTATAATCCCGCCCATGAAAACTTGGGAGGCCCCGGGAACACCTGTAATGGCCGCGCCAATACCGCCCCCGGTACAGCTTTCTGCGGTGCAAAGGCTTAACTTGTCCTTTTGGGCCAGTTTAACCAATTTACGGGCTAGGTGTTCGATATCTTGTTGGGTTTTACTCATCTGGGTGACCGCACGCTTGCAATAGCTTGTGCGGCAATGCCTTCGCCGCGCCCCAGTGAGCCAAGACCTTCGGTGGTGGTGGCTTTAACACTGACATTCGCCAGTTTTATATTTAGAATTTCAGCTATTCTGGCCCGCATTTCGTCGCGGTGGGGTTTGATTTTCGGTTGTTCACAAATCAGGGTTATATCCACATGGTCTATTATTGCGCCCTGATCAGCGATCAATTGAGCCGCATGACGCAAAAACACCGTAGAGTTTTCGCCTTTCCATTTTGGGTCGGACGGCGGGAAATGATCGCCAATATCGCCGGCGGCTATGGTGGCAAGTAAAGCATCGGTGAGCGCGTGCAGTCCCACATCAGCATCACTATGGCCTAGCAAGGAAAACCCCGCGTCAATCTGTACCCCGCATAAAAACAAAGATGACCCGGGGCAAATTTTATGGACATCATAGCCGCTCCCGACGCGGCTGATCATAGGTGGTACTGTCATAAAATCCTCTTCCCAGGTCAGCTTGATGTTTTCTTGGTCGCCTTGGCAAAAACCTATGGACAGACCTGCATTTTTGGCTACTTCAATATCATCTGCAAAATCTGCATTATTACCGATTTTTTCATAGGCTTGCATGATTTTACTAAAGTGAAAACCCTGGGGGGTCTGGACACGCCTTAAGTCGTCGCGGTTTACGGATGTGCCGTCTAGTGTTTTAACCGCGTCGACAATGGGAAGGGCCGGAACTACGGCTGTATGGTCATGCAATCCGTTTAAGACAGCTTCAATAGTTTGGCTGCGTAAAAATGGCCGTGCGCCGTCATGGATCAGGACAATATCAGGTGCATGTGGCCGCAAAGCTGCAAGGGCCGCCTTGACCGACGCGGTGCGGGTTTTCCCCCCGATCACATATTGGATATCAGACTTAATCCCCACACAGGCTTGTTCAAACAAAAGACGATCATCGCGGTGAATGGCCGCAACAATCGGCCCATCATAGCCCGCAAAGCACTTCAATGTGCGGCTTAGCACCATTTGGCCGTTTAAATCCCGGTATTGTTTGGGTAAGCCTGCGCCCGCCCGCCGCCCGCGCCCGGCCGCAACAATAATAACCGCTATTTGTGTCGATTTCTGTGATGAATTATTGTGCAAGTGGTTTTTTCCAGTTAAAGCTTAGTTTATGTGTACACCACCTAAATTATGAACGTTCATATGCAAATCGGCAAGAACAAGTTGAAGTCAAATGTCTTGGTCGCCCCTATGTCGGGGATTACAGACCTGCCGTTTCGTCGTGCGGCGCAAGATTTTGGCCCCGGCCTTGTTATGTCTGAAATGATTGCGAGTGAATATTTGGGCAAAGGAGATAAAGCGTCCCTGAGGAAAACTGCTGGAAGCGGGGATATTGAACCACTGGCGATCCAACTGGTCGGCCGTGAAGCCCGGTGGATGGGTGAGGGTGCGCGCCGCGCCGAAGATTTGGGCGCCAAGATTATAGATATAAATATGGGCTGTCCGGCCAGACGTGTGACCAGCGGTTTATCCGGTTCTGCCCTCATGCGCGATTTAAACCATGCGTTGACATTGATAGAGGCGGTTATTGCCGCCGTGAGCGTACCCGTGACGTTAAAAATGCGCTTGGGTTGGGACGAACAGAGCCTTAATGCGGCAGAGCTTGCCCTGCGGGCGCAAGAGGCCGGCATAGAGATGGTGGTGGTGCATGGCCGTACAAGATGTCAATTTTATAAAGGCCGGGCTGATTGGACGGCGGTCAAGTCTGTCAAAAAAGCCGTGCGCATTCCTGTAATTGTCAACGGCGACATTTTAAACCCGCATGATGCCGTGACTGCATTGGCGCAATCCGGGGCTGATGGGGTTATGTTGGGGCGCGGCTTGATTGGGGCGCCGTGGCGCATATTAAATGTGGTTCGCGCCTTAAATGGCCAGCCGCAAAAGTTGATTGCGCCCGAAACAGCCTTTGTAACTGCTCGCAAGCATTATTGCGATATATTGGAATTTTATGGTCATGATGTGGGCTTGCGCACCGCCCGCAAGCATTTGGCCGGTTATGTGCAGCACGCGCCCGTTGATTTGCCCAGTGCTGTGCGGATAGCGGCGCGTCGCAAAATTTGTCGCTTGAACCAACAGGCAGATGTACTCGAAATGCTAGAGCAAATCTATTTAGCACCGCAAACCCTAAGCCAAGCCGCATGAGCAAGCTAGACAGTCATAGGGAGATTGCCGCTGACTTGCCGGATCCGGTTTTAGTGTTTGAGCCGCAATATACGGCTCTGCAATGGATGAACCCTGCGGCAGAAAATTGGCTTAGAGGTTCATTGCGCAAGAAAACTGGCACGCTGTTGGTGGATTTGGCGCCGGGTTTTGACGCGCTTGAGGTCGCAATCAAGGCAAGTGCCAAGACCGGAGAAACCATACGCGGGCGGGACATCAATATTCATATCATTGGCGGCAAAAGTGCAGATTGGTCTTATCTGGTATTTCCCGTGGCTACAGGTGTTGCGCTTATCTTAAGCCCGCAACAAAAAATAGGCGCGGCGCAAAGCGAAGAACCCCAAGACCAGGCAATATCTATGCTTGGGCGTATGTTGGCCCATGAGCTCAAAAACCCGTTGGCAGGGATTTACGGCGCAGCACAATTACTGGAAAGCGGTCTTGAGGATGAAGCCGATTTGGAAATTACCAATTTGATAAAATCCGAGGTTGGGCGTATTGGGCGTTTGGCCGATAAAATGGAAAGTTTCGGGGATGGAGAGGGCGGAAGTTTTGCCCGTTTTAACATTCACACGATTTTACGTAGGGCATATTTATTGTTTCTAAATGCGGACAATGCCGGCATAAAATTTACCGAAATTTACGACCCGTCCTTGCCGGATGTCTACGGCAATGCTGACCAATTAATGCAGGTTGTAATCAATTTGCTAGCCAATGCGGTTGATGCAGTGCAAGACAATGAACAACGCTCTTTGATCAATATTCAAACCGTTTACCGCGCCGGAATACACAAAAAAAACCGGGCCGGAGACATATATGCTCTGCCCGTAGAAATCCGTATTACCGACAATGGTAGCGGGGTACCGTCCGGGCTAAAGAACCGGATATTTCAACCATTTGTCACCGCAAAAGCCAATGGTCACGGTTTGGGATTGGCATTGGTGTCAAAAATCACCCATGATCATGGCGGTTTGGTCGAATTCGTTTCGGTGCCGGGAAATACGGTATTTTCAGTTTTGTTGCCGACAAAAACACATCTTAAAAAGTGAAAAAGCACATGAAATATAGCATTCTTTTAGCTGATGATGATGCCAGTATTCGTTTTGTGCTGAGTAAATATCTCACCCGGGCCGGATTTGAGGTCAAGGCGACCGATAATCCCCAAACCTTGATGAAATGGGCCAAAGCAGGTGAGGGCGATGTTATTTTGACGGATGTGCATATGGGGGCTGAGGAAATATTCAAATTTGTGCCAGAGCTGCAATCCGCAAGGCCAAAACTGCCGATCATTGTTATTAGCGCCAACACACGCATGGTTACGGCGCTAAAATCTAGGCAGACAGGGGTTTTCGAATATATTCCTAAGCCGTTTGATTTACCGGATGTGAAAAAAACCATTGAACGGGCTTTGGAAAATCAGACGGCTGCGCAAATTGTTCATAAGCCCGCGCCGGATCAAATGATCGGTAAATCCAAGGCTATGCAACCGGTTTTTCGAGCAATTTCAGATTATGCGTCTGGCAATATCCCCGTATTTATCTGGGGGGATGTTGGTGTCGGGAAAAACCTTGCCGCCCAGTGTATCCATGATGCAGGTGCGAGAGCAGCTTTGCAGTTCGTACATTTCGACAGCGAAACGGGGAAATCCGCAATACTGGATTGCTTAAACAAGGGGGATTTATTTGTTGACCGTTTACATGAGCTGTCCAAACTAGGGCAAGCGGTTTTATTGGAGCTCATGGAGCATAATGAACAGCTGCCACCGCAGGACCAGTTTCGTGTGATTGTTACCAGTGATTTACCCTTTGAAAGTTTGCAGGCAAAAAAGGCCATTCGTGCGGATTTATTGTCTCATCTTATGGGCGGGAAAATCTATCTGCCGCCCTTGAGCAAGCGGGCGCAAGACATCAAGGATTTGGCCTTGTATTTTTTTGGACAAGTACGCCCCGGCGGGCAAAAAACAATTGATGAGGCTGGGTTGGCTCGCCTTAGCGCCCATAAATGGCCGGGCAATGTCCGCGAACTCCGTAGCTTGATGCAGGTGTTGGCCTTACAATTTTCTGATAAGGTGGTCCGGGCTGACATTATCGATCAAATGCTACACATGCGGGAGGGGTCGCCTGCAAAAGACGGGCATATTGTCAATATTGAAACCGCCTGTACGGAATTGTTGCAACAGGCGTATTTGGGGAAAACCGATTTGATAAAACCTGGTTTTTCGCCCTATGAGCAAGCATTGCAATGGTTTGAAAAGCCTATGTTCGCTGAAGCCTTGAGGCTAACCGGGGGCAATAACTCCAAAGCGGCAGATCTACTCGGTATTCACCGCAATACACTGCGCACAAAACTGCGTAATTTTTCAGATTAAACTGAGACCGTAGCTTTGGTTTAATTTGTGTTGAATTTTTGCAACACTGTGATAAAATTGAAACAATGAATACGCTAGCTAATCATCCAACGCGGCAGTTTCGAATGCCAAAAGCCTTCAGTGCAGCTATTTTTGGCGCTTTATTTGCTGTGGCGGCTGTCATGATTGGCGTTGGCGCGCTGATGGCATTGTCCGGAGATGAAAAACAGGCGGCGGCGGCATTACCGGCTTTACAGATCAATTTGGTATTGGTTATAGGGCTCGGTATTTTTATTTTACTGCGCTTGGTTCGGGTATTTTTTAAGTCGGAGGCCGGGCGTAGTGCGCCGTATTTGCACCGTCGTTTCATCATGATTTTTTCATTGGCTGCTCTTGTGCCTGCCATTTTGGTCGGCCTGTTTTTTACTGCACTTATGAGCCGAAATATCAATGATATTTTCGGCCACACGGTTCGCGAAACCATGCAAAATTCCCGCGAAGTTTCAAATGCTTATCTAAGTGAAGAGCTAAAGGTCAACACCAGAGGTGTTTATGAAATCGCCAATGATTTAAACCGCGCCGAGGCACAATTGCCAAACCGGATAACCTTTACGGCCTATCTCATCAACCAACAAAGATATAGAGGGTTTCAGGTCGTTTATGTTATCGACGGTAATGGTCGGGTGCTGGCTCAAGCTGAAGCGGCGCAATCTCCAGCTTATGTGTTACCAAGCGATGAGGTCATGAGCCGTGCCAAAGAAGGTTCCATGACCATAACTAGCCGCAATGATATAGATTTACTGGTGGCCTTGTTTAAGTTGGAAAACTATCGTGATGCTTATCTGTATACGGGTCGGTATTTGCGGGCCGGGGTGTTAAAAAATATTGACAATATTGACAAGGTTGAAGCGGCACTGATCAGTTATTCCGGTAGCTCCAGAACCTTAAACAGGGTGTTTTTGCTGACCTATGTGGAAGCGGCACTTTTGATATTTTTTGCGGCCATTTGGCTCAGTATGTTGCTTGCTAACCGAATTGTTACGCCTTTGGGGGAAATGGTCAATGCGGCAGAAAAAGTCCGTTCCGGGAATTTGACCACGCGGGTTAATCTTACGGGTGTTTGGGACGAGATCGCCGATCTGGCCAATGCGTTTAACCGAATGACTTTACAATTACACACCCAGCGCCAGGACTTGGTACTTGAACATGATATATCCGAACAACGCCGGGAATTTTCCGAAGCCGTATTGTCGGGGGTGAGTGCGGGGGTTATCGGTTTAACCCCTGAGGGCAAAATTACGGTTATCAACACGTCAGCGGAAAACTTGCTTGGGGTTAAAGCCGGCGCAGTTGTGGGTTCGCCTTTATCCAGTGGTTTAAAAGGTTTTTTGCCAGCATTTAATGCGGCTAAAGATGATATTGGCAACCGGGCAGATGATCAGGTGAATTTGGAAACACCGCTCGGCACCAAGAACCTTGATATCCGTGTGTCCGCCTATAAAGGCAACCAACCAGATACGGGCTGGGTGATCACATTCGATGATATTACCCGCTTGGTTGCCGCCCAGCGGCATTCCGCCTGGCGCGAGGTGGCGCGCCGCATTGCCCACGAGATTAAAAACCCGCTAACGCCCATTCAATTATCCGCCGAGCGTTTAGAGCGAAAATACAAGGCGGAGATAAGTTCGGATCCTGATGTTTTTACCAGTTGCACCCAGACAATTATTCGGCAAGTTGAGAATTTGGGACGTATGGTCGATGAGTTTTCCGCATTTGCTCGCATGCCGTCGCCCATTTTGCAGGCGGTTAAATTGGACGGATTGTTGAGAGATGCACTGTTCGCACAGCGTGTAACATTTCCGGATATAAAATTTGAGTATGAGAAACCGAACATTAAATCTGAAAATGAATTGGTAGCCAATATCGAGATTTTATGTGATGAACGCCTGATTTCCCAAGCCCTGACCAATATTTATAAAAATGCCGCAGAAGCCATATCCAGGCGCATAAAACAAGGTGGCCATGATAAGTTAGACGGCGTTATCTCCACCCAGGTTAGTTTGGATAAAAATATGGTCTGTATTGAAATTGCGGATAATGGTCAAGGTTGGCCCCTTTTGGATACGGACCGTTTATTGGAGCCATATATGACGACCCGTTCGGAAGGCTCCGGTCTTGGGCTGGCGATTGTCAAGCGCATTGCCGAAGATCACGGGGGTACACTTGAGCTCGTGACACGCCCGCTTCACACAAGCACGCCTCACATAAGCAACCAAAATCAAAGCGGGGCAATCATCCGTATTTATTTACCCAGTATGAGCGACGAAATTGCGCCAATATTGCCAACGGCCCATAAAATTTCTGCCCCAAACAAAAAGGCCATATCATGAGCTTTGAAATACTCGTTGTTGAGGACGAAGATGATATCAGAAGTTTGATTGCCGGAATTTTGTCTGATGATGGTCATCCTGTGCGCGAAGCTGACGGAAGTGCGCAAGCGTTGGCGGAGTTTCGCTCCCGCAAACCTTCTTTGGTGATTATGGATGTCTGGCTCAAGGGCTCAGACATGGACGGCATAGAATTGATGGATGAATTTAAGAAGACGGATCCAGATATCCCCGTCATCATCATCAGCGGGCACGGTACGGTCGAAACCGCAGTATCGGCTATCCGCAAAGGGGCTTATGATTACATTGTTAAGCCATTTCAAAGTGAAAAACTTTTGATCACGGCTAAACGTGCTTTGGAGGCTGCGCAGCTTCGCCAGGAAAATGCAGAGCTAAAGGGGCGGTCGTTTTATGAGGAAACCCTCATTGGACATTCATCTGTAATTTGCCAACTTAGACAAAAAATTGACCGCATAGCTCCGACAAATAGCCGGGTTTTGATTTCCGGCCCCTCAGGATCAGGCAAGGAATTGATTGCGCGTTTGCTGCACGATAAATCCGACCGGAAAAACGGCCCGTTTAAAGCCGTCAATGCAGCGTCTATGGTGCCGGAGCGGGTCGAAGAGGAATTGTTTGGCATAGAGGATGCACACGGTTCAACATTTAAAATTGGTCTGTTGGAGCGCGCCCATTTTGGTACGCTGTATTTAGACGAAGTTGCGGACATGCCCATCGAAACCCAAAGTAAATTATTGCGGTTATTGGTCAATCAGCGTTTTCAACGTGTCGGCGGCCAAAAAGACGTGCAGGTAGATGTGCGGATTATTACCTCTACATCTCGGGATTTGGAACGCGAAACACGGCTTGGGCATTTTAGAGAAGATCTTTATCATCGTCTCAACGTCATGCCCCTCGAAGCCCCGCCATTGCTGGAACGCAGGGAAGACATTCCGGATTTGGTTAATTATTTTATTGACAAATTGACAGTATCAACCGGTCTGCCAAAACGCGAAATTGGCGAGGATGCTATGGCTGCTTTACAGGCCTATGGCTGGCCGGGCAATGTCAGGCAATTGAAAAATAATGTTGAGCGATTATTGATATTGGCAAGCGGCGATCCTGGTCAGGCGATTACACTGGAATCATTGCCAGAAGAAGTATCGGTCGTCCGGCGAACCAGTAACAAGCAAGACAATGACCGGATGATTTCCATGCCGCTACGCAGCGCGCGGGAACATTTTGAACGGGAATATTTGCAAGTGCAAATCGAACGTTTTGGTGGAAATATTTCGCGCACCGCCACATTTGTTGGTATGGAACGCTCAGCACTGCACCGAAAACTTAAGTCTTTAGGCATAAACTCATCGTCAAAATCTACTTTGGCTGAAAGAGAATAAAGATGGGGAATATTTAGATGGATATTATTATTTGCGGCGCCGGGCGGGTCGGCTACGGGATTGCACGGCGGCTTTCGTCGGAAAACAACTCTGTAACCGTCGTCGATATTTCACCGGATTTGGTACAAGCCATATCAACGGAGCTTGATGTGCGCGGTATCATTGGCCACGGCTCGCACCCAAGCATCCTTAAACTGGCCGGCGCGGACACTGCCGACATGATCATTGCGGTGACATATTCCGACGAGGTTAATATGATTGCCTGCCAGGTTAGCCATTCTTTGTTTGGAACCCCTATGAAAATCGCCCGCGTCCGGGCACAGGACTATCTTAAGGACACTTGGCGTGATCTTTATGCACGTGAAAACATGCCCATAGATATCATTATTTCTCCGGAAATTGAAATCGGGAAGGCCGTGTTGCGCCGTCTCAATACACCTGGTGCATTCGACGTTGTACCTTTTGCGGGCGGTTTGGTGCAATTGATCGGTATTCATGTGGATGATGATTGTCCGATCATCAATATGCCCATCCGACAAATCGGCGAATTATTTCCTGATTTAAATGCCACTATAGTTGGTGTGTTTCGCGACAGACAATTTTTTGCTCCGGATCCTGGAGATCAATTGGCAATAGGCGATGAAGCCTATTTTGTCGTTGAAACCGCCCACGCAGGCCGGTTATTGGACATTATCGGCAGTGATGAAGAAAAGGCCCGGTTTGTGGTTATATTTGGCGGCGGTAATGTTGGGGCCTATGTGGCAAAAGAGCTGGAGAAAGTTGTTGGGGTCAGGGTCAGGGTGGTTGAAGCGGACAAGGCGCAGGCGGAAGCCCTTGCCGACCAGCTTGACCATACAGTCGTGTTGTGGGGTGATGCATTAAGCGCAACCATTCAAGAGGAGGCGGGTGTGCGGGACGCCCAAGGTGTACTCTGTCTTACCAATGACGATAAAACCAATATATTGGCGGGCATTATGGCGAAGTCTATTGGCAAGGGACAGGTGTTCAGCTTGGTCAATGATGTGTCTTTATTGAATATAAAATCTTCATTGGACATTGATATGGTTATTGACCCCCGCGCCACAACCGTATCTTCGATATTGCGCCATGTTCGAAAGGGGCGTATTTTGGATGTATTTGCCCTTGAGGGCGGAGCCGCCGAAGTTATGGAGGGGGTTGTACTCGACACCTCGCCGCTTTCCGGTAAAACTCTGGAAGAAGCCGATATTCCAGAAGACATTGTGATTGGCGCAATCATCCGCGCCGGAAATGTCCTCAAACCGACACCCGATATGACAGTACACACAGGTGATCATGTAGTGCTATTGGCAGATAAAACCGCTTTGAAACATGTGGAAAACTTATTTCGTGTGAGCGCAGATTACTTTTAACAGGGCTAATACAGGGTCATAACAAAGGGCTAGAACTTTATGGCGTTTTCGCGTATTTTACTTTGGTTGGGCTATGCACTGATTTATTATGCCGGCCTCATGTTGGTTACGGGTCTAGCGGCGGTGTTGTTTGGTGAATTTAATCAGGCCCGGTTATTTTTACTTTTGGCCTTCATCATTGCGACAATCGGCTTGATCACTGCGTTTATTGGACAAAATGCACCGACCCGTGAAAATACCCGCGATGCATTGGTTTTTCTGGTGGTTTTTTGGCTGTTAATACCCCTTGTTACCTGCTTGCCCTATTTATCAATGCCCCAAGTGCCAAGCTTCGCAATTGCCTATTTTGAAGCGGCCTCTGCAATTACAACCACGGGGGCCAGCACGCTTAATCCTGACACCATGCCCAAGTCTCTCATATTATGGCAATCTTTGTTGCAGTGGAGCGGCGGGGTGATGGTGGCCACATTTGCGGTCGTGCTTTTAGCGGCGTTAAATCTGACCGGTATCGGGGTGCACCGGTCTACATTGTTCACCTTAAAAAAGGGGGAGATTTTCTCGCGTTTAATCAGTATCGGCCGTTTAATTGCAGTGCTTTACGGCTTGATTAGCTTTTTTGCGTTTTGCTTGCTTATGATTTCCGGAACGCCTGTATTTGAATCCTTGTGTTTGGCGCTGACCTCGATTTCTACAGGCGGGCTTGTCCCCAGAAGCGGGATATTGGCCGATTATGTCTCAGGCTTTGGCGTCTTGGTTTTGGCTATGGTTTGTCTGCTTGGGGCCGCTAATGTATCGGTATTGTGGGATGTTTTGCGGCGACATAATGTAAACTCTGTGCGTGCGTTATTTGGCAATGTGGAACACCGGGGCATATTGGCTTTGATGATTATTTTAATCATTGCCGGCTTTTTATCCACCGGGGCAAGGCATATTTACACGGTTATAATCGAAGCCGCATTTATGGTTAGCTCCACCGGATATGACTATCATGTTATTGGAATTGATATGGTGCCGGCTAGCTTGCTGATTGCACTGGTGCTTGTTGGCGGCTCCGCCTTGTCTACGGCGGGGGGGATAAAAATAATCCGTATGTTGTTGTTGTTCAGGCATTTGCGCACTGACCTTGACCGAATGAGCCACCCTCTCAGGGTCAAGCCTGTTAAATTTCGGGGCCGAACCGTTGAGGACAAAGCATTTTTATCGATCTGGATGTATTTTTTCGGCTACACCTTGGTGTTTTCTTTGGGCATAACTGCATTGGGGGCTTCGGGGCTTGATTTCACCCATGCCGTATCCGCCGCCGCATCGGCATTATCCAATACCGGGCCACTTTTAGCCGCGACCAACCCTGAAACTTCCTATGCTGATATGAATGTGTTATCTTTGATGATCCTTACGGTCGTTATGTTGTTAGGGCGTATAGAGGTTTTAGCCGCATTTGCTCTGTTTGCCCCTTCATTTTGGCGAAATTAGAGAATATTCCACACATAATTCATTGAAAATACAGGTGCGGCAATATTCGGGCTTGCATTGCCTTGAGGGCGCAGATTAGGTATGGTGTCTGGGGAATGAAAAACTTATGATGGGAACGAATATGTCTGCTGACAAAAAACAAAATCTGCAAGATGCTTTTTTAAATTCGGTGCGCAAAGCCAAGACACCGCTGACGATATTTTTAATGAACGGGGTAAAACTACAAGGTGTAGTAACCTGGTTTGATAATTTTTGCGTGTTATTGCGCCGTGATGGTCAAGTTCAACTGGTCTATAACCACGCCATATCGACAATTATGCCCTCTGAACCGGTGCAGTTATTTGACGCTGAAGCGGATGAATGACATATACGCTTATGATTAAAGCACATCTATGATTGAAATAGAGGCAAGCCCCCAACATGCTCTGGTATTACATCCGGTTTTGGGCCGTGAGAGCGCCGCATTTTCCAAGTTAAAACTGGACGAAGCTGTTGGGTTGGCGCAAGCACTGGGCGTGGAAGTCAAAGGCGGCTTACCCGTGACGGTGCGCGATATTAAAGTTGGCAGTTATTTTGGCAGTGGCAAGATAGAAGAAATTTCTGCGCTGATAGCCGAACACGATATCAATTTGGTGGTTGTCAATGCAGCCATTGCCCCAATCCAACAAAGAAATTTGGAGAAGACCTGGAACGCCAAAGTCATAGACCGCACCGGTTTGATTTTGGAAATTTTTGCCCTTAGAGCCGCGACCAAAGAAGGTCGCTTACAAGTTGAATTGGCCCGTCTTGGTTACGAGAAATCACGGCTTGTGCGTACCTGGACACATTTGGAGCGCCAACGGGGCGGGCAGGGTTTTGTGGCGGGGCCGGGCGAGACCCAAATCGAATCAGATCGCCGGATGCTGGCCGATAAAATCGGAAAACTTACCCGTGACCTTGAACAAGTCCGCCGCCGCCGGGCTTTGCAGCGCACTAAACGCCGCCGCGCACCTGAACGGGTTGTGGCTCTGGTCGGGTATACCAATGCCGGCAAGTCCTCCTTGTTTAACCGATTGACCACGGGCGGGGTTTTGGTGAAAGACATGTTATTTGCCACCTTGGACACCACCCACAGGATATTGCCATTACCTAGCGGTCAGCAGGCGGTGATGTCGGACACAGTTGGTTTTATTTCCGACTTGCCTACGGATTTGGTTGATGCGTTTCGGGCCACGCTTGAAGAAGTTAAAGAGGCTGACTTGCTCATCCATGTGCGCGATATGTCCGATCCATTAAGCGAGCAGCACAAGCAAGATGTTTTACAAATCCTGGATACATTGGGCGCGGGACCGAACCATGAGCAAGCCCTGATTGAGGTTTGGAACAAAATTGATCTTTTGGCAGATAATATTTGTGCTGAAATGATCGAGAGTGCTGGGAAAAAACCAGATGTATTCCCAATTTCATGTACCAAAAACATTGGTCTTGGGGAGTTGCGCCAAGGCATTGAAGACGAGCTTTCCAGATCAGATCAAATTGTTGATGTAACCATTACCCCAAAAGACATGCACATCCGAGCTTGGCTGCATCAGCACGGCAATGTCTTGAGCGAGAAAATCCAAGAGCAAGGCAATTGCGAAATGCAAGTCAGGCTCACATCCGCAGATCAAGGAAAACTACAAACCCACCACCCGCAAGTGTTTGTTTAGGTCTTTGCGTTTTTCGCTGCCACCCATAATTCCTCCAACTGCTCCAGAGACAGGGCTTCCAATTCTTTCGTAGTGTTTTGCTCCATGTGGTGGAAACGGGTAGTGAATTTTTTATTGGTATCGCGCAGGGCGTGTTCGGGGTCTACGCCAAGCTTTCGGGCCAAGTTTGTGACGGCAAACAGCAAATCGCCAACTTCCTCGTGGATGCGGTGTTGCGGCTCGCCTTCGGATTGTGCCTCGGTGATTTCCTCTGCTTCTTCGATAATTTTATCCAAAACCTGCTTTGGTTCTGCCCAGTCAAACCCGACACGGGCGGCGCGTTTTTGTAGTTTTTCGGCGCGCATCAAGGCGGGCAGGGCGTTTGCTACCCCGTCCAGAGCAGAGGCAACAGTACCGGATTTTTCGGCCCTCTCCTCGGCTTTCAAAGCTTCCCAAGCCCGTGTCTGGGTCTCGCTATCGCGCTCATCTTCGTCCCCAAATACATGTGGATGACGCACTATCATTTTCTCGACCAAAACGGCGCTTACAGCGTCAAAATCAAATTCGTTTTGTTCATTTGCCATTTGGGCATGGAACACCACTTGCAGCAATAAATCCCCGAGTTCCTCTTTGAGGTCACCCATATGCCCGCGCTCTATGGCGTCATTGACCTCATAGGCTTCCTCTATAGTGTAAGGCGCGATGGTTTTGAAGGTTTGCTCCGCGTCCCAAGGGCATCCGGTCTTTGGGTCGCGCAAACGCGCCATCATGGTCAGGAGACGTTGATTTGGCGTTTCGCCCAAACTGGTAGCTATTTGCTTGATATTCATTTTTTACGTCTGGCGTTTTGCACGAATGTATAAACGGTAAATCCTAACAACACGGCGACCGATACGCCGTAGCTCAACCATATATAAAGACTGTATTTACCAAAATCTGGAATAATATCCATCACAATGTCTCCATAGTCGTGGATGCGGCGGCGGGCCTTTGTCGGCGGTCGCTAGCCTTACTAATAGAATTCAGCACCCGGCTGAGCACTAACCAGCCAAAGAAAAATGAATACCCAAAGGTCATAAGCATAAGCGGTAATAAGATACTAGGCGGCAATCCCGGCGCGTCCGGCATGGAGACGGATGATGTCTGGTGCAAGGTGTTCCACCAGTCCACAGAAAACTTGATAATGGGCAAGTTGATCGAACCGACCATAGCCACCAGGCCGGCAATACGGGCGGCGCGGCGTTTATCGGTTGTGCCGGCCCAAACCGCCATATAGCCAATAAACAAGAACAGCAATATCAAGGTTGAGGTCATGCGGCCGTCCCATTGCCAAAACGTACCCCAACTGGTTTTGCCCCATAGAGCGCCGCTGAGCAGACCAAGCGCTGTAAAGGCGGCGCCGGGCAGGGCGCAAGCCCGGGCCAATTCATCGGCCAAAGTATGGCGCCAGATATAGGCGAACAAGCTAGCCAGAGCCATAGCCGCATAAGCCATCATGCCGATCCACACGGCGGGCACATGTACATACATAATGCGCACACTATGGCCCTGGAGTTGATCTTCCGGTGAGCGCCAAAGCCCGACCCAGATACCTGCGATGATCAACACAAGCGCCAATACGCCAAAAATAGGCGCCGCAATACGGGCGAATTTTTTAAACCTGAGCGGGTTGGCTAAAAAACTTATCATACCCATATTAGTGTCCTATTCCGTAATGGTATTGAGCGCCGCCGTAGTGGCCGGAATGCCGACCGCCGTTGCGATTAAACTAATGCCGAGCAGTGCTTGGAATTCTGTAGCCAACAGCCCGGCGTCTGCGTAGCTTATGACGCCGCCCAGTGCAAATATCAAGACGGGAACCACCAAAGGAATGGTCAACAAGACCAGTAAAAAACCACCGCCCTTAAACCCGACAAGACAAGCACCTGAAAACGCGCCGTAACACACCAATGCTGGACTTGCTAAAGCTATGGATATGAACAAACCGCCAAGCAGGGAAACGGGCAGATCAAACAACAATCCGGCCAGAGGTAATGCCAGTATAAGCGGTAAAATACTCAGCAGCCAATGGGCGCAAATTTTGGCCAATACATAAATGTGCATGGACATACTGGACAATTTGATATGTTCGAGTGTTCCGTCGTCCGCATCATCAGCAAATAAATGTTCGAATGAGAATAACAAAGAAAATACCACCGCCAACCAAATCAGGGCAGGGGCCAGAGGCCTAAGCGTTTTAAATTCACCGCCCAGAGCAATGGCGCTTAGGGACAAAAATACGGCGAAAAACACCAAACCCATAAGCCAGGCACCGCCCGAGCGCAGGGCGATACGGATATCGCGAATAACAATACCGCTAAACCTGGACATCTTCGCCCCCGTTCAAAGTTAAAACCCGTGTGTTCGCCCCAATTTTTTCAGGCGCGGTATGGGAGGCGATCAGAACGCAGCCACCGTTCTCTACATGATCCGCGACCAATGTTCGGATAATTTTGCGGCCCCTGACATCCATAGCGGCGGCTGGTTCATCAAGAACCCACAGGCTTGCTTTGCGCATCAATAAACGCGCCAAAGACAGCCGCCTGGATTGGCCTGCCGACAGATTTTTGGCACGTAAACCCATTTGCGCAGACAGTCCGACTTTCTCTAAAACGTCATCGGTTTTCAAAGAAGATTTATAAACCGTCTGCCAAAACTGCAAATTTTCTATAGCGGTCAAATTTGGTTTGTGACTATCTTGGTGGCCTTGATAACCCGTGTCTGTGGGTGAAGATTTGTATATATCCAAACCATTCCAGCTAATTGTCCCGCCTTCTGGCCTAAGCAGGCCGGCGATGCATTTCAACAATGAGGTTTTGCCAATGCCGTTACTGCCCGCCACCCAAAGCGTGTCACCCGGCGCAAGTCTGAATGACAGACCGTCAATAAGCAAATGCTCACCACGACTAACGGACAAGTTCGTGACGGCGAGCATGGATGTTTTTTGTTGAAAAGCTGTTTGGGTCATAATTTTTATCTATACTCAATTCCCCAGACTGGCTATAAGCAGGTTGAACAAATCTGCGCTATTTTGCGCGGTTTCTAACATGCGAATTAGCAATAGGCCAGACCAATGACACCAAAGCACCAAAATCGCCGTTTAACTATTGTTGCGCTGTGCGCTCTGGCTGTTATAGCGGGCGCGTTTTTGTTGCTGCAAGCCCTTGGTGACAACAAACAATTATTCGTCAACCCGTCCAATGTGGTCGCACCCGCCTATATCCAAGGTGTCAACCCGATTAAAATCGGTGGCATGGTGGTCGAGGGCAGCATACAAAAAGGCGAAGGTCTAATTACCTATTTCTCCGTCATTGATTTCGAAAACCCAAACCCCGAAATCCCGGAGCTAAAAGTCATATATGATGATGTACTCCCAGACTTGTTCAAAGAAGGCCAAGGCGTGGTCATGACCGGAAAACTAGGCCAAGACGGTATATTCATAGCCAGCAATGTCCTAGCCAAACACGACGAAAACTACATGCCGAAATTGCCGGAGAGTTAGGGATCTGAACCGCCCCGGGTTTGCCGGAGGCTGTTTTGTTTAAGTGTCAGATAAAATATAAACTCTTACACCTAATCCACCACCCGGTCTTGTCATCAACACCAAACTTGGTTAGCCTCACCTCATGTCCGCCGCGCTCGCATATGTTCACTCCCTCCAACCCGTTAGTTCGGGCCAAGCGCAGACGCTGGCGGCCAACGACAATTCCCGCGAGGGTGGGTTGGTCCCGTCCTATGTTCTACCCGGCGCACCCCCGCCCGCCAAAGCCCTGACCTGCACCCCGACTTTCCGTATCATATTGGGCGCAGGCATAGACGAACGCATCGCCTACCACGACATTGGCAAGAGGCGTGGAGAGAGCGCTAGCGAGCGACAGGGAAACAACAAAAGCGATGATCTAAGTTTCTATCTGACCAATCACCAAGGCTCGACAATCGCCATGACCAACGAGGACGGCACCTGGCTACCGATCGGCTCCGGTGGGCGGTACGTCTACGACCCCTACGGAAACGAAGTCAGCGGCGCATCAACGTCCGGCAATCCCTACAGATACACAGGCCGCAGACTGGATGCGCAGACGGGGCTGTATTACTACCGCGCAAGATACTACGACCCAAAAATAGGCAAGTTTCTACAGACGGATCCGATTGGGTATGCAGATCAGATGAACTTGTATAATTATGTCAACAATGATCCGGTGAATGCGACTGATCCAACGGGTATGGAGGAGTACAGTTATGCTGGGAAGGACGAAGATGATAAATCCGCTGAAAATGCATTTAAAGACAGAGCAGAGACGACAGGAACGGACGGAGCCACTCAGTGGGCAACAGGAGATGAGCTAATACAGCAATTTAAGGACTCGCCTAATATTGAACAAGCCAATATTTTTTCACATGGTACGTCTGGGGGATTAATTGGCGAGGATGGAACTAATAGTGGCAATGAGGGATTATATGTAATTCCCAGCAATCAACACTCGGCAGAAGCAGCTTACGCTACTGATTTTACTAGTGCCGTTCAGAGTGGGGCTATTGATTTAGCTCAAAATGCTACGATCACTTTATTTGCGTGTGATTCAGACCGTTTGGCCGAAGTGCTATCTAGTAATTTGGGATATGTTGGTCGCACGGATATAACAGTTATAGGTGCGCAAGGGAATGTTGCACCAATTATTAGTAACGGTAGGGAAATAGGAGCAATAACGGGTCAACCATATCAAAAATTTAGATCGTACAAAAATGGAAAAATCATTAATTCAACAAGGAGGATAAAGTGGTGAGTGCTCGGCAGCTAATGCCTTTTATCTTTTTAAGCTTATTAACAGGGTGCGTACCGAACGGTAGAGAGCACAGTGAAAGTTGTCCATCAGTCGATTTATCAAGATATGATGCATTAGAGATAAACCCAATCAGTGGTATAGAATTTGGTGAAATTATCTCTAGTGGAGGGCGACCTGTAGATAAAAAATGCATGTCCAAAAGAGTCTGTGAAATAAATGATACTATACGAGAGAGATATTCACAATCATACTTTATTAATCTTGAAACATACGGTGGTCAATTACTGTCAGACACATTTCCTGATGTCATTGAAAAAATCACAGAAACAGAACCGGGGGTTAAACACTTTTATTTGAATAATTTTTGCGTCAACATTGAACAAACGCCAAAAGGATAATAGTTAGAATAGGTGTAATGCAAGATAAAGCGCGCCCTGAGGGAAGCGAGGAAGTAGTCTTGGGCTGAAACCCCGAAGTGGGCCACGCTCCGGCTAAAGCCTCCAACTCACCCTCCCTCCGCTTTCTCGCCTGTTTTCTCCCTAAACTCTCCCGTTCAACTTTGAAGTCTAAAATTTGAATATAAGTTCAAACACTCATAAAAAACATCAAAGCTGGACGGGGGCGGGGAGTTGGTGTAAATATGCGCCCATGTCCGCCGCGCTCGCATATGTCCCGTCTCCCCAACCCGTTTGTTCGGGCCAGACGCACGCGCCAGCACCCCAAGAGTACTCGCTTCGCAGCGCCGCCAATGACAACACGCCCTTGGGGTGCCACCTGCACCTTGTTGACGTCACCACATCCGGCATTCACCCAAGCCGTTCGCGCATCCCCGCCTTAATCCTCCTGCCGGGCGCACCCCCGCCCGCCAAAGTCCTGACCTTCACTCCGACATCCCGCATCGTGCTCGGTGCGGGCATAGACGAGCGCATCGCCTATCACGACATTGGCAAGAGGCGTGGAGAGAGCGCTAGCGAGCGACAGGGAAACAACAAAAGCGATGATCTAAGTTTCTATCTGACCAATCACCAAGGCAGTACCATAGCCATGACCAACGAGGACGGCACCTTGCTACCGATCGGCTCCGGTGGGCGGTACGCCTACGACCCCTACGGCGCCCTGAGCGGTTGCGAAGAAGTAGTCTTGGGCTGCAACGAAGTCAGCGGCGCATCAACGTCCGGCAATCCGTTCAGATACACAGGCCGCAGACTGGATGCACAGACGGGGCTGTATTATTATAGAGCAAGATACTACGACCCAAAAATAGGCAAATTTCTACAGACGGATCCGATTGGGTATGCAGATCAGATGAACTGGTATAACTATGTGGGCAATGATCCGATGAATGGGACTGACCCGACGGGGATGCAATCCGATGAAGGCCCATATGATTACGCTGGAAAGGCGTTCGGAAAAAGTTCGGGAGATTCCTATAGTGATTTAAGAGGTTGCATAAGTAGTCAGTCTGATCAAGGCGGAGGAACTGGGCCGAGTGTAAATATAACGACTTCGGATCAGTATGACAGGGCTATGGTCGATGCTATATATGTTGTTTTTGCTCCATTATTTAACGGTTCGATGGCTATTTCTGATCAGATTTTGACAGGTGGTGCGTTTGAAGATGCCTTGGAAGGTAGGGATACACAAGCGGCTACCAAGCTGTTGACCGTTGGACTTGGTGGTTCACTTGCTTCTCTGGGAACCAGGCAAATTGCAGGACGGGCAACTACTGGTTATGGCTTGGCTGGGGCAATAAATAGAGCTCCCATGGCGGCGCAAGCCGTTACAGCTCCAGCAACCACAACTGTTGGAACATCTGCACAAGGCACTATGATGTTTGGGACGCAAACGGCGGGCACAGCATCAACCGGTATGTCTTATACTGCGGGAGCAGGGTGGACCGCAGCAGGTGGCGTTTCAACAACGACTACTGTTACTACGGGGGTTGGCGTTGCCGCTGTGACGGCGGCCGCGTTGGCAAATAGGGAACCTAGATAGGTATAGTAATGTTTGAACGTTTCTTTAATAAAGGAAAATATAAGTTTTATTCTCAATCTGATGTTGATGAAATAGATGTATTGGTAAATTTTATTCATAAGGGGGAGTTTAATAAGATAATAAAATTTAATCACCGCAATCTTCGGCCAAAAGAAAAGACGTATGATTCAGTCAAACTTATAATTTGTTTTGTAGCAGCTACGAACCTTAAAAATTAAGCGATGGCACTTGAGATTTTCCAGCGATTGATGTTTGGGGATGGTCTTTATCTTTATGAAAGTGAGGAACAAAAGTATTTGAAATTTTATGCACACAATGTGTTAAAAGGTAATTTTGGAGAAGCGCTGGAATTATTCCCGAAAAACATTCAAGAGATAGAGACCGAAAAACCAAACATCGAAAAAATCTCAAATGACATTACGCAACTTTTTGCGATGCAATTAAACTAAGGTATTGATACTATTCCAATGTGTACAAGATTAGCCATCCGAAAAAAGAAACGTTACTTCAAAAAAGTGATACGACTGCATGATTTATTACGTCAAAAATATACTGACGGGAAAACCTTTACTCCGGGGCAAGTAAGAACTGCTTTTGTAAAAACTAAAATTCCAAATGTTTTTTTGAATTATGCCTATGCCCTTTATACCTCAAAAAGCGGTTTTGATATGTTACACAATTTATCATCTTCATCTAAATACTATGATGAATTACGATGTGAAATATCTGATATTTACTTTAAAGGCCTGAGCAATTTAGTGGGAACCGAGGGTATTACAGATGATTTTGAAAAGTTAAACCGTTATCCCCAGCAATGGCACTCCGGAGGTTCTGCTACGCTAGGCGGTTCATAACAATAAGAGAATGGTTGTTGTGCAAGATAAAGCGCGCCCTGAGGGAAGCGAGGAAGTAGTCTTGGGCTGAAACGCCATTTCTGTTTCCCGGTCGTCGCTTTGCTCCTCCTCGCCTCTTGAGTGGGCCACGCTCCGGCTATCCCGGCCTGCGCCGGGACGAGCGGAGACTTTGTTTTTCACCCCACACGCCGCGCAAGCGCTGGCGCTGCGGGAGGGCATTCCCTCGCGACCAAAGGGAGTGCCTCTTGTGAACCGCCCCGGATTTGCCGGAGGCTCCTAATCTATAGTAGAAGGAGCCATTATGAGCAACACAAGACATACATTTTCACTAGAAGTGCGAGCGCGAGCCGTGCGGATGGTGTTGGAGAATGAGCGCGAATATTCATCC
>JAJRSJ010000057.1 GCA_024278855.1 Alphaproteobacteria bacterium
CGGCTTCTCCTATCGCTGGATGACACGCTATCTACCGATGGATAAAGCGCAAGCGACAAAGGTGATCGGTAAATTCCGCCGTCAATGGTTTGCCAAACGCAAATCGGTTGTCGCCCTATTGCGCGAAAGCCTGTTTAACGAAACATCCGCATTGGTTGATAATGACGCGGATAACAAAGCTCTCGACGCCGATGAAGCCCTGCAAGACCTAGGCGCAGATCATGTAAGTTTTGGCTATTTGACCACCTGTATTGTTGTCAGTCATAAAGACGCACTTATCGCCGAGCAGCAAATTCGTTCTATCGAACGTATAGTCAACGGGCGCGGCTTTGTAAGTATCCATGAAAGCGTCAACGCGGTAGATGCCTGGCTTGGCTCATTACCGGGTAACCCTTATGCCAATATCCGCCAACCGATAATCCATACCCTAAACCTTACTCACCTGATGCCGCTATCAGCGATATGGGCCGGGCCAAAACGCAACGAACACTTGAATGATGTGCCATTGCTATATGCAACAACCGCAGGCCATACCCCGTTCCGTCTCGTCACCCATCAAGGGGATGTGGGGCATATGCTGATTGTCGGGCCAACGGGCGCAGGTAAATCCGTGTTGCTATCATTACTCGCACTACAGTTTCGCCGCTATAAAGATGCGCAGATTTTTATCTTTGATAAAGGCCGGTCTGCCCGCGCCGCAACACTTGCACTGAATGGTGATTATTATGACCTCGGCGCAGAGAATGCCATCGTCTTCCAACCGCTCAAAGATATTGATGATGAAGCTGAAATCGCATGGGCGCTCGACTGGATATTGGGCCTACTGCGTAATGAAGGTCTCGGTACTGATCCGGATATAAAAGAAGCGGTTTGGAGTGCGCTGCAAAGCCTGGCAACTGCGCCAACCGAGCAAAGAACGCTCACAGGATTATCGGCGTTGCTGCAATCCAATAAGCTGCGCCAAGCCTTGCAGCCCTATACGCTCGACGGTGCTTACGGCCATATTCTCGATGGCAATGCCGAATCTCTCAAGGCCGGTGATATGCAATGCTTTGAAATGGAAACCTTGATGCACTCCAAAGCATTGGTGCTACCTGTGCTCACATATCTATTCCACAGATTAGAAGCACGGTTTGACGGCAAGCCAAGCCTGCTTATTCTCGATGAAGCCTGGGTATTTCTTGATGATACATTCTTCGCAGAGCGGATACGCGAATGGCTGAAAGTCCTGCGTAAGAAAAACGTATCAGTGATATTCTCAACCCAATCCTTGGCTGATATTGCCAGCAGCGATATTGCGCCCGCATTGATCGAATCCTGTCCGTCACGGATATTCCTACCAAATGATCGGGCAATGGAGCCGCAGCAAGCGGAGATATACGAACGCTTTGGCCTGAACAAACGCCAGATAGAAATCATAGCATCAAGCATTCCCAAGCAGGATTATTACTTTCAATCGCGCGCAGGAAATCGCTTGTTTGACCTTGGGCTTGGCGAAGTGGCTTTAGCATTTTGCGGCGCAGGTTCTGAAAGTGAACATGCGGGTATTGATGCCGTCCTCGAAACCCACGAAGCAGATCAATTCGCCAGTGAATGGCTACGCGCTAAATCTCTCGATTGGGCCGCCGATCTTATGGGTTCAGAATTTAATTTAAACACCGACAGTGGTCTGCCTTGGAAAACTGCAACAGTAGAAAGTGAGGACATATGCGCCGCCGAATAAAATCAATCTTACTCGTATTCGCAATGCTGTTTTCATATGCACAAGCTGCACAAGCTCAATTTGGCGGTATCGTGTTTGATCCTAAGAATTTTGTGCAAAACCTTTACACGGCATCGCGTTCACTGATTCAAATACGCCAACAGGTGAGCCAACTCCAAAATGAAGCGCGTATGTTGATTGGGCAGGCCAAGAATTTGGCCAAGCTGGATTACAATGCGCAATATGAACTACTGCGTATCTTACAAGAAATAGCGGTACTCACCGAGCAAGCTGAAAATGTCAGCTATGAAGTTGGACGCAGCCGCAATCTTATGCGTGAACATTATCCGCAAGAATATGCTGATATGTCGGACGAAGAACTGGTTCAGAACGCAGAAGTACAATGGGAGAACTCCCGCGTCGCCTTTGAAGAAGCCATCGTCATGCAGTCAACAATCGTTGGTAGCGTTAAAGTCGATAGCCGCACGCTCGATAGGCTGGTGGGCGAAAGCCAGTCGTCCACTGGTAATCTTTCTGTCGTGCAGGCAGGCAATCAACTCCTGGCCTTGCTGATCAAGCAAATCATGCAGATGCAACAAATGGACGCGGTGCAATACCGCGCTCAAGCTCTTGAGCATTCACGCCAGCTCGCCATCGAGAAAGAGTCCCGCCAAAAGCACAAACGGTTTGTGGGCAGTAAAAAAGCTTATGGAAAGCGGGGTAAATAGTCATGGATAATTTATCTGTAATCGACCAGTTCCTGAAAACTTTCAGCACTTATATAGACTCAGGCTTTGGCCTGCTTGGCCCGGATGTGATGTTCTTAACGGCATTCCTGATTGGCATAGATATTACCCTGGCTGGTCTATATTGGGCTATGGGGCCGGATACCAATGTTATCGCCAAGTTTCTCAAGAAGGTGATGTATGTCGGGTTCTTTGCTCTGATCATCAATAATTTTGCATTCCTAAGCGATGTTATCTTTACCAGTTTTGGACAGCTCGGTCTTAACGCGACAGGCAAGACAATCACGGCGGCAGATCTCATGCGGCCTGGCTATGTGGCCAGTGTCGGCTTTGAGGCGGCGCACCCGCTATTAACCGAAGTCGGCAATCTAACCGGGCCGATTAAGTTCTTCACCAATATCGTTACTATCAGTATTTTAATGCTGGCTTGGGTGATCACTTTGTTTGCATTCTTCTTTCTGGCCATTCAGCTTTTTGTCACCATCATTGAGTTTAAGCTGACCACGCTGGCTGGCTTTGTCCTGATACCATTTGCCCTGTGGAATAAAACATCCTTCTTGGCCGAGAAAGTCCTCGGCAATATTATCGCCTCTGGCATTAAACTCATGGTGCTCGCGATTATCATAGGCATTGGCTCGACCATATTTGGACAAGTGACAGCGGCATTCACGCCCGGCGAAGTGACATTGGAAGACGCGGCGTCCGTAATCCTTGCATCCCTGGCCATATTTGCGCTTGGTATCTTTGGCCCCGGCATTGCCACTGGACTTGTCTCCGGCGCACCGCAATTAGGAGCAGGTGCAGCCGTTGGCACAATGGCGGCGGTTGGTGCCGGGGCAATGGCGGGCGCTGCCGCAGCAGGTGCAGGCGGGCGCATGGCAGGCAAAGCGGCTGGCGGCGCGGTCAAAGCGGGCGCATCACTCGCAGGCGGCACACAGCTTTCCTTTGCGCTTGGTAAAGCGGCATCTAG
>JAJRSJ010000058.1 GCA_024278855.1 Alphaproteobacteria bacterium
GATGAATATTCGCGCTCATTCTCCAACACCATCCGCACGGCTCGCGCTCGCACTTCTAGTGAAAATGTATGTCTTGTGTTGCTCATAATGGCTCCTTCTACTATAGATTAGGAGCCTCCGGCAAATCCGGGGCGGTTCAATTGGATTGTTTCGGCTGCGGTGGGGTGAATTCGGCTTCTCCACAAATTTCTGCATATTATTGTAAATGTAGACTTGCAAAGTATAGTGTATACAAGATATGGATGGTGGTGCGTTGCGAATGTCTATATGTAGACATATCGGGGGTTAAGTACAAGCATTTGAACGTTCGGGAGAGAAAAATGGCGGATTCGATTATTATTGGCGTAGAGAAGCCGGGTCTTTTGACAGCCTCCGTTGGCTATAAGCCGTTTCGTTACCCCTGGGCCTATGAGTTTTGGCGCAAACAACAACAAGTCCACTGGATGCCCGAAGAAGTGCCGCTCGGCGAAGATTGTAAAGACTGGGCCACTAGCCTTACTGATTCGGAGCGTAATCTCCTGACCCAGATTTCTCGGTTCTTCACCCAAGGCGACATTGAGGTCAATAACAATTATATGGAGCATTATGCCCGTGTGTTTAAACCCACCGAGCTTAAAATGATGATTGCGGCGTTTTCTAATATCGAAACCGTCCACATTGCTGCCTATGCTTTGCTGATCGAGACCATTGGCATGCCCGAGAGTGAGTTTTCAGCGTTCATGGAATATGAAAGTATGGCAGCCAAGCATGATTATATGCAGGAATTTAACACCGATAGCCACGCGGACATCGCCCGTTCTATCGCTATGTTTGGCGGTTTTACCGAAGGGCTACAGCTTTTTGCTAGCTTTGCCATGTTGATGAATTTCCCGCGCTTTAACAAGATGAAAGGCATGGGGCAGATCGTCACTTGGTCTATCCGCGACGAAAGCCTGCACTGTGAGGGTATGATCAAGCTGTTCCACGAGTTTTCCCGTGAGACCGGGTGTGTGACCCCAAGCGTTAAGGACGATATTATTGATTGTTGTAAAACCGTGGTTGGACTTGAGGACAAATTTATTGACCTGGCCTTTGAAATGGGCCCGGTTGAAGGCATGACGGCCCAAGATATCAAAACCTATATCCGCTATATTGCCGACTGGCGACTTGAACAGCTTGGTTTGCCAAAAGTCTACGGGATTAAAAAACATCCACTGCCTTGGCTAACAGAAATCCTGAACGGTGTTGAACATGCCAATTTCTTTGAAGCACGGGCAACGGAATATTCCAAAGGGGCGTCCAAAGGTGAATGGCACGGTGCGGACGGTGTCTGGGATATGTTTGAAAAATCGAGCGCCGCCCAAGATGCAGATCATAAACTGGAAACCCCGCAGTAAGCGGCTCCCCTGATTGTGTCTCATATATTGAATTTTGACAATATTCTCAATGTCCGGGATTATGGCGGCCATGAATTGGCAGGTGGCAGCACGGTTCTTACGGGGAAATTATTTCGCGGGGCGCAGCTTAGTAAAATATCACAAATTGAGCAGGAACGCTTTGACGATCTTGGTATTTCGTTGGTTGTAGATTTGCGCTATCAACCAGAAAGGCGCCGCCAAGCTAGTAATTTTCGCGCACCATATCGCCCGGATATATTTGAGTTTGCCCCTGAATTTGACCAAGACAGTTCCGACAAATTGGCTCCCCATGAAGCTTTTGCCATCCGGGAATTAAACACGGCTCAGGATGCGTACAATTATATGCTCGGCTCCTATGAAGATCGGCCACTGGCCCTGGGCTTTGTGGATATTGTATCCAGAAGCCTTAAGCGCATGAGCCGCTCGGGCGAAGCCGTATATGTCCATTGCGCTGCAGGTAAAGACCGGACGGGAACATTTGCCGCAATCGTCTTAATGTTGCTCGGCGTGTCCAAAGATCAGGTTATGGACGAATATTTACGCACGCGACAGGCGGTAGATATTGATCAAATTCTTGGGATGGTGACTTTGAAAATGGAACAACGTTACGGCAGGAAATTTTCGCCAGAAGCTTTACGTCCATATTTTGCAGTCGAGACACAATATCTGGAGCGGTCTTTGGACGTCATTGGCGATATAAATGATTACGCCGGCACGGTTCTAAAACTCACTTCAAGCCATATTGACGATTTACGTAAGCATTACAGGTAAAATATCTGTTATCTAACAGCTTGCCCGCACACCATTGCCAGAATCTGCAACCGTGCAGGTAATATTGGTACCAAATGTAATGGTTGGAGACTTGCGCGGTTTTAACATAAAAGTTTCTGATAATGTCGGTGATTGTAGAAATGTGCCTGCCGGCGAGTAATATTCATATTCGACCCGGGCGACTACTAGTCCGGATGTTTGGTTAAGCAAGGTCGCACTTGTGTTGCTAGCGTCAAATTTTTCGCTCAACCCATTACCAAGTTTAGCATAACCGACTTCTGCCAAATTTCCATCCCCGTCCATTTCAAAGCTTCTAATATCAATACTCACCCTTTGTGAATTGGTAAGATTGGTTCCTAGGACTGCTAGGCTGGCGTTAAAAATATCTTCAATTTCACTGGTCGTCAGGTTTTCTTCTTGGGTGGCCAAATCACCAGTGACCGACGCCGCATGGGAAACATTGCGGTCGGCAGATATAGCAAGCGAAATTTCAGCCAAGCCAATATATAAGGCAATCATAACCGGTGCGATCAAGGCAAATTCTATGGCAGCAACCCCGTCTTTATTGTGCCAAATTTTCTGTATCCGGGATTGTAAGCTGGCCTTTATGTCTTTTGGGGATTTCAATCTATTTTTGAACATTGTTATCTCTTTCAAACCTAAAACGGCTCATTCTTAAATGCTGTTGTTGCTGTTATGACATGCGTGTTGCCAGCGGCATTTGACAAGCGGGTTATCTCATTGGGAATGGATAATTTATGTACATATTGTACGCGGACAATGACAACATCACCGCCGTTGGTGTCGTTATAAACATCATCTGGCATTTCCGGTTCGCTGGCCTGACAGGCCGCGATTTGAGCAGGGGAGCCTGAACAGCTTGGCGGAGATACAGGCAGGTTGAGGTCTGCGAATTGACCCGTGCCAGACGAAACAACATCGACCCGTAAATTGCTACAATCCCCAACACCGGCCATGGCGGTACAGATCGCCGCTTTAAATTCATCGGATCCACCACCGCTTGACTGGAATTCACCAGTGCGCACCTGCCGTGATACTTCCGCAACCGCATGATGGGTTGTTGATGTGAGAAAAAACAGTATGGAAATTTCGACGATCCCGAACAATAGCGCCGCAAAGGGAATGCCTAAAATAGCAAACTCAACTGCCATCGTCCCCTCTGTGTTTTGCGCGAGGGTATTTTGCACGAGGCGGCGCGGTTTTTGGGTGGCTTGTGTTTTTTGTTGAACGATTGAAGTATGCATAACTCTTGTCCCACGACATATTGTAAGGGCAAAGTTAGCAAAAATATCCTAATTTCAGTTTAAATGTTTTGGTTTACAAATGCTTACGGCTGAGATTGCTTTGGGCGCAGTTGTGTGGACATTACGTTTTGAGGTCGGGCTTGTTGCGGGCTAGGGTTAAACTTGGCCGTGTTTTGCATGGTGCGTGGATTTTGTGGTAAGGCGGAGCCAAGTACCCCGGTATTTGACGGCATTGCCGGGTATGAAGCTGATGCTACAGGTGTACCCGTATTGTCGATGGCTTTACCTTTGCCGTTAAATTGCGCCACAAATCCAGGGTTGTCGCTCAAAACCGGGGCCGGTTGGCAAAACGGCGCACATGCATAGGACTGCCAGCCTTGGCCAACCAACATGACCCGTTTACCCGAACTGGATTGGCTGTTTTTAACCTGAATATCGGCTTCCAAAATGGTTTGGCCAATTTCATTCAGTGCAATCACATTGGTCACACCATAACCACGCCCAATTATAAATACGAGATTGGGCGAGTGGACGGAAACATCTGCGATAGCCGTATTGCCGACCACAATTACTGAAGCAGGGGCGGGAAGATGCAAAACTTGGGTTTTGTTGATTTCGACCGTATAGTTTTGCCCCTGGTAAGTTTGTAGTTGATATTCTTGTCCTTGGTAATCTTGGGCATGGCTTGTTAGTGGCATGAAAACCAATGCACAAAGCCCAGTAAGACTGGCAGTGTTTCGCAAGGCGTGTTTAAATTGGTATATATTCATATCTAAAGTCCTCAACAATTTTTCCCTTGTTAAGCTGATGAAGTGAATGAAGGGTTTACAAAACGAGCTTGCGGCAATCACAATACATATCGTCTAGAATAAATATGTGTTATATATAATGGATAGCCCCAATATTTCCCAGTATTTCCCAGTATTTCCCAGTATTTTTCGTATTTTACGATTTTACCAATTTTTTACCCTGTTCTTTAGCGGAACGGTAAAACTCTGTCTCTATATTGCATCAAGTCAGGGGATGTTCCCTGTCATTGGGATTGTCCCTTTTATTAAATGCATACGTGGGAGTTAGTTATGCAAAATTTTGTTACACGTTTTATGAACGACGAGGCTGGTGCTACTGCTATTGAATATGGCCTGATCGCTGCCTTGATTTCAGTTGGTATTATTACCGCTGCTACTCAATTGGGTACGGACATCAACAACAAGTTTACTGAGGTTTCTGGTAAGCTTTAAGTTAAGTTCTCTAATTTGAACTCCTTTGGGGGTCAAATTCACCGCCCTGGACGTTGTCCAGGGCGGTTTTTTTTTGCTTTAAACTACCCGTTAACTCTGTTTTGCTAGGCCGTGTTACATAACTCTGGATGGGGGCGTTAATCCCTATTCGTCAGAACAGGATGGTGAAATGTTAACCTTGCTAATTATTTTAATTTTTGCAGGCTGTATGTTGGCGGCAAGCTGGACTGATATGACCAGTATGACCATTCCAAATTGGATCAGCTTGGTGTTGGTTGCCGGTTTTTTTATTCTCATTCCCTTTGCCTGGCAAGGTTGGGCCGTATTTGGAACCCATATATTGATCGGCTTGCTTTGTTTTGCCCTGGGCGTTGGCATGTTTGCCCTTGGCTGGATGGGCGGCGGGGATGCTAAATTATTCGCCGCAACCTCGCTTTGGTGGGTGTGGTCAGATTTGTGGATATATTTGATTTATACTGCCATTGCCGGGGGCGTATTGGCTCTATTCTTGATAATCGGGCGGAAATTTTTCCCGGTTTCTATACTAAAAACTGCGTGGCTGCACCGTTTGTTTAAGGACGAAAAGAAGATGCCTTACGGTCTCGCACTGGCATTTGGGGCGCTTATGACCCTGCCAAAAAGCGATTTATATCAATTTATAGCCACTTTACCGTGATTTTTACCAAAATAGTGAACAAAATTTACACTTATTAACCATGCTTTATCAAATGGGGCGCTAGTTTTTAAACAGTGGTGTCAAAATTTGACCAAAGTTAGACCTGTGAGGGGTTATGGATAAGAAGAAAGTTATTTTACTGGGCGGGCTAGGGGTTATCGCCGTTGTTGCTTTTTTGCAATTGCAAAAAATGTCCGAACCACCACCAGCCCCCGTCGTAACTGCCGCGCCTGTTGCAGAAGTTATTTCCAATGTGGAATATGTGGAGATATTGGCGGCTACCCGCGACATCCCCAAAGGTACGCGGCTTACACCCAATATGTTGCAGTGGAAAAAATGGCCTGAAGAAGCGTTGGAACCAAATCTGGTTAATATTAAAAACCAACCTCAGGCTTTGGAAAAATATTCAAACGCAGTCACTTTGGCAAAAATTTACGAGGGCGAGCCGCTCATGCGCCAAAAAGTTGTGCAGGCGGGCGATAGAGGGCTAATGGCCGCCCAGCTTAGGCCCGGCATGCGCGCCATTTCCACACGCATCACCGCCGATACGGCAGCGGGCGGTTTTATACAGCCAGGCGACAGGGTGGACGTGATTTTGACGACGCTTTTGCCGCAAAAACGCGGACAGGCCAGAAACGCGCGCAATAACCATATATCGAATACAATCTTTGAGAACGTACCGATTTTGGCCATCGGTCAAACTAGCACACAAAACCCGGGCGGTACAGCTTATGTCATTGGCGCTACGGCCTTGCTTGAGATGTCCCAGTCCGATTCCGAGACTTTAATCGAAGCCCAGTCTCGCGGTGAAATTTCCCTGATTTTGCGTGGTCTTAACCGGCGAAGTGCAGGGTTTGTCCCCAGTTTAGCAACGACTGAGCGCAAGAAGACCACGGGCGGTCTCAGTTCGATAACCATTATTCGAAACGGTCAAAAACAACAAGTCTCGGTACAAGGACGCTGAAATGAAACTTAGAGGCATGACGATAGAGGCAATATCTGGGCGGGCAATGTCTAGGCAGGTAATATCTAGCGGATTGGCGTTGGCTGTTGTCTTGGGCCTGTCTGCATCATTGGCCAGTTTAGCCCAGGCCGGGCCACGCTCCTACGCAGAAATACGTGCCATCACCCCGCAAGCCACAAGTGTCGTATCAACAAAAAAATCCATTCTTATCCCGTTTGGAAAATCCAGTACCATTGATCTTCCAGGGGGTATGGCGGATGTTATTGTTTCAAACCCCAGTATTGTAGATGCGATTATACACACTCAAAACCGGGTGTTGTTAGTTGGCAAGCAAGCCGGGCAAACCAATGCATTTTTTTACGATGCATATGGCAATGAAGTGCTGAGTTTGGAAATACGGGTAGAACGGGATATGACGGGGTTAGAAGCGCTTATTTCGCAGCATGCCCCCGGTAGCAATGTGTCGGTTAAATCATTTAACAACAATATTTTGCTGTCTGGCCAAGTGGAAAACGCAGGCGATGCAAAAGTTGTCATGGATCTTGCTAAATTATGGATTAGCGAGACGGCTCCCGGTGCCGCAGCCGGAGAAATTACCAATATTATGACCGTCACAGGCAATGAGCAGGTGATGTTAAAAGTGCGGATCGTAGAAATGCAAAGATCCGTCACCAAACAAATGGGCATTGATTTAAACGCATTGGCCCAAGTCGGTGATGCCAGCTTTGGACTTATCGGGAATTCTGCAATTGGTGCTGGCAGTGGTTTTAGCAGTAATTTAACCTGGAATAACACGGGCGGCGGGGCTTTGCAGTCCTTAACGGCCAATTTACAGGCGTTGGAGCGGGTCGGTTTGGTCCGAACCTTGGCGGAGCCGATATTGACGGCGATTTCCGGCGAGACGGCAAATTTTCTATCGGGCGGTGAATTTCCTATTTTGACCAATGTTTTTGTTGATGCCCAAGGCAGGTTGCAGCGGGAATTTGAGTATAAGCCATTTGGGGTATCGCTCGGATTTACGCCCGTTGTGCTCAGCGAGGGCCGGATTTCACTTAATGTATCCACGGAAGTCTCCGAGCCGACCACAGAAGGCGCATTTGAGGTGAACGGATCCGAAGTGCTCGCAATCCGCAAGCGTAAAGCGAGCACGGTGGTTGAACTACCGGCGGGTGGTAGCATGGTGATTGCGGGGCTCATACGCGAAGAAAGCCGCCAAAGCACAAGCGGAATACCGGGTCTTAAAGATGTCCCGGCAATAGGAGGTTTGTTTAGAAACCGCGATAGCGAAACAACGGAGACAGAGCTTGTGATTATCGTGACGCCGTATTTGGTAAACCCGACTCATCCCGATAAATTACAAACGCCCTTGGACGGTATGATCCCGGCCAATGACCGCGAAGCGGCGTTTTTGGGGCGTTTGAATAAAGTGTACGGGAAAAATGTAAAACCTGACCCCAAACAACGTCTTTTTGGCCCGTTTGGCCATGTGGTAGATTAGGAGTACCGCCATGCAAAACCGCAAGCAGAACTTCACGTCTCGCACGCTGAAAATAGCGGCAATAACCGGCCTTGTCAGTGTATTGGTGAGTGGTTGTACCATGTATGAACCATCTTATGGCCCGACAATGCTGCGCAATAAAATCACTGTGGCAGAAACTGTAGAGCGGCTTGAGCTTTATGTAGGAGAGGCAGGATTACATTTGTCTGCCCGCGATTTGGATGCTGTTGGCGATTTCATTGGACAATATTCAGCATCAGGCGAAGGGCCGTTATATATTAACACCCCTTCCAATAGCAAAAACAGTCGCGGTGTTGCTCAGGCAAATTCTGTCATACAATCATTTTTAGGGCGTTACGGTATGAGCGGGGCCGCAATACAAACTGGCCAATATGCGGCTAAAACGGCTGGGCCTGCGCCGGTAATTGTTTCGTTTAAGCGGGTGGCAACTGTGCCAATAGATTGTCAACAAGGTGCAAGCCTGACCCACACATCAAACAACCAACCCTACGGGAATTTTGGTTGCGCACAAACGGCAAATATCGCCGCCTTGATTGATAATCCGAGACAATTACTTGCGCCGTATGATTTTGACGATGCCTCGTCCGTGCGCCGTACAACGGTTTTGGATAACTACAATGCCGGCGGCACTACAGCGACGCCGAGGCCAGCCGGACAGGAAATTGACGCAGGGGGCGGCGGGTAAAATGTTGCGAATTACGAAAGCATATAAATGGGGCATTTATATAAACTGGGATAGAAACTGGACGATATTATGAAACAGCCGCAACCAAATTCTGCTACGGCACCACACCCCTATCCGTCACCAGCACCAACCGCTCAGGGCGGACCAAGCTTGGGCCAATCTACAACGGGAAGTGCGCAAGACCGTATACTGCCGACTTCTGTGCCACAACCAATGCCAATACCTAAGCCGGTTCCTGGCCCAATCAGTCAAGCCGCACCCATAAAAGCAATGCAGCCAAGGCAGACAATGCAACCAAGCCAAGCTATACGGCCAAGGCAGACAATGCAACCAAGCCAAGCAATGCAGCCAAGACATGCAATGCAGCCAGGTCAAACTATGCCACCACAAATGCCGCAAATGCAGCAA
Source organism: Alphaproteobacteria bacterium (assembly GCA_024278855.1). Taxonomy (GTDB): domain Bacteria; phylum Pseudomonadota; class Alphaproteobacteria; order Caulobacterales; family Maricaulaceae; genus Robiginitomaculum_A. The sequence continues at coordinate 8,927 of JAJRSJ010000058.1, forward strand.
GGGGCGCAGCCAATGCCACAGCAGCAAACACAGCACCTGCAACAACATCAGCAACAATACCCTAGTCAAATGATGCCAAATCAAGGCGGCGGGGCGGGCCAGATGGCACAAATGCCGGTATCCGCAGTTGAGCCTGAAACCATGCGTGAGGGCGGTGAAAAAGCCTTGCCGCGCATTGCTATTCATGCGTTTTGTGAGCGGACACAAACCGCCGCTACGATCCAGTCCACCAATGATGATTGGCGTATGTCCAGAGCAAATTTGAAAGTTTATATGGGCGGCTTGCCTGCGGCTATCGAGTTTTACCGCAATGAAAGCACGCCGTCATTGATTATATTCGAATCGGCCCTGCGCGGCCCTGAACTTTTCGAACAATTGTCACAATTGGCATCCAACTGTGACGCAGATACCAAAGTCGTAATGGTGGGAGCTGTCAATGATATAAAATTATATCGTGAATTGATGGAGCAGGGTTTAAGTGAATATTTAGTACCGCCGTTTCACCCACTGACATTTATTCGTTCAATATCGGATTTATACGCAGATCCAGACAAGCCATTTGTTGGCCGCGTAATTGCGTTTTTGGGTGCAAAAGGCGGGGTTGGTTCCTCAACATTGGCGCATAATGTGGCTTGGGGTCTGGCGACAAAAATGGGCCAGGAAACCGCACTTGTCGATATGGATTCCAATTGGGGTACGACGGGTTTGGATTTTAATTATGACAGTAGCCAGGGTTTGGAAGAAGCATTGGCTGACCCGGAACGCATGGACGAAACCTTGCTCGACAGGATTATGATCCGCCATACGGAAAAATTATCAATCCTGCCCGCCGCAGCAACACTTGGCTCCACGGAGGCTATCCCGGCAGCTTCCTACGAAACTTTAGTCAACGGCATACGCGGTTTGTCTCCGTTAACGGTGTTGGATATGCCCCATATTTGGAGTGAATGGTCTAGCACTATTCTAAAAGGCGCGGACGAAATTGTCATTACAGCTACACCCGATCTGGCCAATTTGCGCAATGCCAAAAACCTGATAGAATTTTTAAAAACTACTCGCCCTAATGATAAACCACCGCTCTTGGTCATAAATAAAACCGGTGTGCCTAAAACGGCGGAGATACCAATCAAAGATTTTGCAGCCGCCGTGGGGATCAAACCTGCATTGGTATTGGGCTATGAACCCGTTGTCTATACGGAAGCGTCTAATGATGGGAAAATGCTTAGTGAGCTAAAATCAGCAGAAGCTGCATTTAGCGGGATCATGCATTTGGCCTATAGATTAAAAACTGGAGAATTCCCCCCGCAAACTGGCTCTAAGAAAGGTCGGCTCATGCCAAGAAAGAACACCGGAGAAGCCAGTGAGAAACCCGGTAAATTAGGCGGTTTATTGGCAAAATTCAAAAAACGGAAATAGGGTAATATGTTTGGAAAACGAGCAAGTGGGAATATAGCAAGCCCGGCAGCATCGCCAGCGGTTGAGAGCCAGCCTGCTCAAATGGCTGAACCTGAAACGCGGGCAGAGCCACAAAATACAGCGCCAAATGCAGCTGCCAATTCACCGCAACAAAAACCGGATAGAAGCGGCGATACTTCAGACGCCTATTATGAAACCAAGGCAACAATTTTCAACGCATTGTTTGAAACAATTGATGTTTCGGCCTTGGCGGGTATGGAGCCGAAAGCCGCCCGGGCGGAAATCCGGACGATTGTCGACGAAATGATTGCCATTCGAAATGTGCGTTTGTCGGTCAATGAACAAAACCAGCTAATTGGTGAAATTTGCGATGATATTCTCGGCTACGGCCCGTTGGAGCCTTTGTTGATGCGTGATGATATCGCAGATATTATGGTCAATGGGGCCAAACATGTGTTTATCGAACCCGATGGTAAAATGGACAAAACCAATATTCGGTTTAGAGACAATCAACAATTGATGAATATCTGCCAACGTATCGTATCCCAAGTTGGACGCCGGGTTGATGAAAGTTCGCCGATTTGTGATGCCCGGCTTTTGGACGGCTCGCGAGTTAATGTAATTGCGCCGCCTTTGGCCATTGACGGGCCGACATTGACAATTCGGAAATTTAAAAAAGACAAACTAACTTTGTCAAACCTGGTCGATTTTGGATCAATTTCTCCTGCGGGGTCGAAAGTGTTGCAAATCATTGGTGCGTGCCAATGTAATATCCTGATTTCCGGAGGCACAGGCTCTGGTAAAACCACATTGCTAAACTGCCTGACAGCTTTCATCCACCCAGATGAAAGGATTATCACGTGCGAAGATGCGGCCGAGTTACAATTGCAACAGCCACATGTAGTTCGGTTGGAAACCCGCCCGCCAAATTTGGAAGGCAAGGGTAAAATCACCATGTCCGATTTGGTCAAGAACTGCCTGCGTATGCGCCCGGAGCGTATTATTGTCGGTGAGGTACGTGGCCCGGAAGCTTTTGATTTGCTGCAAGCCATGAATACGGGCCATGATGGTTCTATGGGTACGCTCCACGCCAACTCGCCGCGCGAGGGTTTGTCGCGGTTGGAAAGCATGATTACAATGGGAGGCTTCTCCCTGCCGACGCGTACCATTCGTGAAATGATTGTCGGCTCCATTGATGTGGTTATCCAAGCGACACGCCTGCGCGACGGCTCACGCAAGATTACACATATTACCGAGGGGCTCGGTATGGAGGGCGATGTCATTGTCACTCAGGATCGCATTGTGTTTGAGATGGACGGTGAAGATGCCAATGGTAAAATTGCTGGCGTGCACAAATCTACAGGAATTGCCCGCCCGGCTTTTTGGGAACGTGCAAGATATTTCAACCTTGAAAAAGACCTGGCTATGGCGCTTGATGAAGCGGGAGAAAATTAATGGAACCCATGACCATAATGGCAGCAATGGGCGCTTTGGCTGTTCTGGTGATCGGGTATTTGATCCTCGATTCGGGCGGTAGTTCACCGGCAAAACGTGTGGAGCAAATCAGCACACCACAAAGCAAAGAACGTAAATCTGTCTTTTCTTTCATGAAAGTAAATGAAAGTGGTAATCGCCGTAAAATAATCGAATCGTCATTGGCTGATCTTGAAAAAGACCAAAAATCCAAAACAAAAAAACTAAAATCTCTGAGTGCAAAATTGATTCAGGCTGATGTAAAAATGGACGCAAAGTTTTTTACAATTATGTCGATCATAATTGGGGTTTTGAGCGCCGGTATTCCCGTATTCTTAGGGTTAAGCCCTTTGGTTTCGTTGGGAATCGGGTTTGTATTGGGTTTTGGCTTGCCAAGGTTTGTTCTAAATTCCCTTGTCAGCAAACGACAAAAAAAATTCACAGCCCATTTTGCAGATGCCATGGATATTATTGTCCGTGGTGTTCGAACGGGGCTACCCTTGGGGGATTGTCTTCGCATGATTGCCCATGAAAGCGAGGAACCGGTGCGTACTGAATTTAAACGCATGGTCGAAGCAGAAAGCGTCGGGGTGCCATTAGAGCATTGTATTGAGCGGATGTATGAACGCATGCCCTTAGCAGAGGTGAATTTTGTCGGCACAGTTTTGTCTATTCAAAAATCAACAGGTGGTAATCTCGGCGAAAGTCTGGGTAATTTGTCAAGCGTATTGCGGGGCCGTAAACTCTTGCGCGAAAAAATCAAAGCCTTGTCAGCTGAAGCAAAAGTGTCGTCCATTATTATTGGCATATTACCGCCCGGTGTTATGGGGATGGTGAGTATCGTTTCGCCGGATTATATGCGTGATCTGTATTTTACAGAAACTGGACAAAGAAATTTAATGATTAGTGCTGCCATGATGGCCATGGGTATTTTAATTATGCGCAAAATGATAAACTTTAAGGTCTAAGGATATTATATGTCAGCTGGATCTATAGAACTTTTTAAGACGGCTTTGATCATGCTTGTTGTATTGGCCAGTGCGGTGACACTGTATTCACTATTGGTGCCTTTGTTGGAGGGAAACCAATTAAAGCGGCGAATGGGCGCCGTGTCCAATGAACGTGAAAGCTTGAAACGCGCTCGTATGGATAATCTCAACGACACTCAAGGCTTGCGTTCGGAATCCAAAGGGATGGTCAAGACTTTGGTTGATAACTTATCCTTGGAAAAGGTTTTAGCCGCCGCAGATTTGAAAGATAAATTAAGTCAGGCGGGGCTGCGCGGGCAAAGACCCGTTTATATGTTTTACTTATTCCGTCTGGTTATGCCTGTACTTTTGTTAGTGTTTGGATTGTTATACTTTGTTTTGCTTAACCCGATGGAATGGCGGACAAGCCAATCAATGTTGGCGGCCGTTTCCATGATGCTGCTTGGTTATTATGCGCCGGGGATTTATATTAAAAACAAGGCCGGGAAACGCATGGCATCTATTGCACCGGTATTTCCTGACGCACTGGATTTATTGCTAATATGCGTGGAATCCGGCATGTCAATCGAGATGGCATTTGGTAAGGTCTCCAAAGAAATGGCGGAAAATTCTATAGAACTTGCAGAAGAATTTTCAATGACGACTGCGGAATTGTCCTATTTGCAAAGCCGTAGACAGGCTTATGAAAATTTGGCACGGCGCAATAACCACGTGGGCATTCGCGCTGTATCCACCGCTTTGATCCAGTCAGAACGTTATGGTACCCCGTTGGGGAGTACGCTACGGGTAATGGCAGATGAAAATCGGCAAATGCGCGTTTTGGCCGCAGAAAAGAAGGCCGCCGCATTGCCGGCAAAACTCACTGTGCCCATGATCGTGTTTTTTCTGCCGGTTTTGTTTATCGTAGTCTTGACACCAGCCGCGATGAAAATGTCTGCGAACCTTTGATAGAGGGCACTATACGCGCTCACCAAGCGCGTAACGCATAACATCAACAATATCAAAGGCTAGCGACACACACATGACCGTAACCGTAAGAGCTATCCATTTTCCAGCCCATGTTTCCTTTACCTGCCATGTGGCTCTTCGTTTCCATAAATAGAAAAGGACAGGTGTCCAGGCAATAATATGCCCCCAGCCCAAAACCCGCTCATAACCAAGTTTGTGATAAAGTGCGAGCATGATAATGGGCGCGGCTACAAGTGTGGCAAATGCAATCCACCGCGCTTCCCCCCGTTTAAACGCAAAGGGTATGGATAACACAAATGCCAGTCCCATAAAATTGACCCAATAATACACCCAGGTTGGCCCGGCTTTTACATCCGCAGAAAAATTTGTAATTAAGTCAAACATATACACCTCCTTTTAATCAACAATTCCAAGTTCACGGCCATAGTCCATATAGGAGCGGGTACGCCTTGCGTTTAACTCCGCGTTAGTTGGCGGGGTTTGTGCATAGTCAAATGTCACACCCGTACCTTCGATGATCCGGTTCATGAAATTAAACAGCGCACAGATCTGTACCGCGTCATATAGTGCACGTTCGCTCCAGCCCGCTGCGTAAACGGCCTTTGCATCTGCATCATTTATACGTGCCGGCAAAACGGTTAGTTTTTTGACATAGGCCAAAATCGGTTTTATGTTTTCGGGCAGGGGCGCGGTGTCTAAATTGTCCATTACGGCATCTATTAAACTTTCTTCAATCCCGAATACTTTTGCGTAAATTTTGTGGGCCCCAAAACAAAATGTGCAAGCGTTTAGCCCCGATACATAAGTGGCGATTAGCTCCCGCTGGGCTATGCTGAGCGGGCTATCCCCGCGCAGCAATACATCATGATATTGTAGCAAAGGTTTGACTGCCTCAGGAAACGCCTGAAACACGGCCCCCAAGTGCGGTTTCTCGCCAAGGCTGGGAAATAGAGGCATAGGATCTCCGATCTTAATTTGCCCGCTTGTAAACCATCTCTAACGGATTGGCTAAACACAAATCCGTTAGAGATGTTTGGGCGCTATGAGATGACATTACCCGCTTGCTCCTTGGCCTTGCGTTTGTTAAGAGCCGCCACGCTTTACGCACAACCAATAAGGAGCCATGATGAAAATCAACGGCAATGAAATAAAACCTGGAAATATTATCAGCCACCAGAACGGTCTTTGGGTGGCGGTGAAAGCCAATGCCGTCAAGCCGGGCAAGGGCGGGGCATTTAATCAGGTCGAGCTTAAAAACCTGATCGACGGGCGTAAGCTGAATGAACGCTTTCGGTCGTCCGAAACCGTGGAGAAAGTCCGACTTGAGCAAAAAACCCATACATACTTGTATGCCGAGGGTGATATGTTGGTGTTTATGAACTCTGAAAACTATGAACAAATTAATTTACAAGCGAAGTTTATCGGCGAACGGGCCGCATTTCTCACCGACGGTATGGAGGTGCAACTTGAGTTTCATGAAGACCAGCCAATTTCTGTCTCCCTGCCGGATCAGGTGGTTTTGGAAATCACCGAAACCGAGCCAGTGGTCAAAGGTCAGACGGCCGCCAATTCCTACAAACCGGCCATTTTGGAAAACGGCGTGCGGACTTTAGTGCCGCCATTTGTAAATATTGGTGAGCGCATATTGGTGCTGACCGAAGATGGTTCCTACATAAAGCGAGCTGACTGATGGCCAATTCATCCCCCCTCGTAGACGTCATGATGGCGGCGGCCCGCAAAGGTGCGCGTACTGTATCGCGTGATTTTGGCGAAGTTGAAAACCTGCAAGTATCGCGCAAAGGCCCGGCGGATTTTGTTACGGCGGCTGATAGAATGGCCGAGGAAAAAATCTTTGAAAGCTTGCGCCATGATAGACCCGGTTACGGCTATCTCATGGAGGAGCGCGGCGAGGTCGGTGGTTCTGATAAAACCCACCGTTTTATTATTGATCCCTTGGACGGGACAACAAATTTCATGCGCGGCAATCCGCATTTTGCCATTTCCATTGGGGTTGAACGCGAGGGGAAATTACATGCAGGTGTGATCTATGATGTCCTGCGCGACGAAATGTTTTACGGCGAAACAGGTAAAGGCGCGTTTTTACTGGACAGTCGCGGTGTTGACAAACGTCTGCGCATGCCCCCCAGAACCGACCTTGGGCTCTGCACGATTGCCACAGGCATGCCGTGGAACGGTAAGCGGGGACACGCTAAATTCTTGACCGAGCTTCACAAAGTTATGGCCGAAACTGCCGGCATTCGCCGGGGCGGTTCCGCCGCTCTTGATCTGGCTTGGTTGGCGGCTGGCCGGTTTGACGGGTTTTGGGAGCGCGGTCTTCACATCTGGGATATCGCCGCCGGACTGGTCATTGTCCGCGAGGCCAAAGGTGTCACTTGTGATCTGGATACGGGTGAAAACAATCCCGAAGCTAGCGGAAACCTACTCTGCGCTAGCAATGATCTAATGCCGCGCCTGCAAAAACTATTGGGTTAAGGTAATTGATCCCTGTAGGGTGGATTAGCTTCTTGGCATAATCCACCCTACAAGGCGACCCTATTCCTCGATCACCGCATCCGCTATCCCTGACAGCGCGGCTGCAAACACAGGGGCGGAGAAATTTTCCAAATCTTCTATGCGCTCACCTATGCCTATTGCGTGGATAGGCAGCTTGAATTTATCAGCTAGAGCCACCAGAACGCCGCCTTTGGCGGTTCCGTCAAGCTTGGTCATAATCAGGCCGGTAATGCCTGCGGTTTTTTGAAAAGCTTCGGTTTGCAATAAAGCATTTTGGCCGACTGTAGCGTCCAAAACCAATACGGAATGGTGCGGTGCAGTGTCGTCCTGCTTTTGATGACCCGGACGATTTTGGCCAATTCGTCCATTAACTCGGTGCGGTTTTGTAGCCGTCCGGCTGTGTCAATCATGAGAATATCATAATTTTCTGCCTTGGCGCGGGAGATAGCATCATAGACTAGGCCTGATGCGTCTGCGCCCAGTGCGGCCGATACCACGGGTGCGCCAGACCGCTCACCCCAAACCTTGAGCTGTTCCACGGCGGCAGCGCGAAATGTATCCCCCGCTGCCATCAGGACTTTTTTGCCCTCGTCGGTATAGCGCTTGGCGATCTTGCCAAGTGTGGTGGTTTTGCCGGAGCCGTTAACCCCGACGAAAAGCATGATTTCAGGCTTGGCCCCGGTAAGGACGAGCGGTTTTTCCAAAGGTGTTAAAACCTCGGATATGACATCGGCCAACGCGATTTTGATCTCGGTGTCTGTGACCTGTTTGTCAAACCGGTCTTTGGCCAAAAGTTCCGCCGTGCGGGTAGCGGGGCCAACCCCGAAATCTGCCGCGATCAATAAATCTTCCAAATCTTCCAAAGCTTCAGCGTCTAGCTTGCGCTTGGTAAATACGGCGGAAATATTGTCCGACATAGCCGAAGTGGATTTGCTCAGACCTTTGGATATACGCCCCAAAAACCCTGGCTCGCCTTGCTCTGCTCGCTTTGCTGCCTGTTCGGCGTCCCAAACTTCGCGTTCAAGCTTGGCTTTTTGCTCGCGCTCGGCTTGCTCTTTGATGAGCTGTGCTTCCAGTTGTTTGCGTTTGGCGGCTTGCGCGGCTTGCGTTTCGGTGGTGACGCGCTCGGCTTTCAGGCGTTCGGTTTCTGCTTGTTCAGCCGCTAGGCGTTCTGTTTCCCGACGTTCAGCGACTTCTTTCTCGGCCTGTTCGCGAGCTTTTTGTGCGGTCGCAGCTTCAGTGCGTAGGCGCTCGGCTTCATCAGCTTCGGTTTTCGCTAATTTTTGTTCCGCTAATCTAGCCTGTTGTTCGGCTTCCAATTTGGCTTTTTCTTCGGCCTGTTTGAGCCGGGCAATTTCTTCGGCTTCGGCTTTTTCGCGGGCGGTTTTTTCTACGGCTAGACGTTCAGTTTCTTCGGCTTCTGCTTTGAGACGAGCGGCTTCTTCTTCAGCTTTGCGTTTAGCGTCTAAGGCGCGTTGGCGCTTTTCCTCAATCAGGTTTTCTGCGGTTTTTGCGTCTTCGAGCGCTTGTGCTTCCGCTTGCTTGCGTTCCTCTGCCTCCAGTTTGGCTTTTTCGGCCTCGCTCAAATGTGCTTCGTCTTGTTCGCGGGCGGCTTTGAGAGCGGCAGCGTTAATCACGGCCATGCGCTCGGCCATTTGGGTGTCGACCTTGGCCTGCTGCTCAGCTTTTAGGGCGGCAGCTCCGGCCAGTTTTTCTTCTTTGGATTTAAAGCCAAATGCACGTTTGAAAAACCCGCCTTTTTTCTTTTTTTTACCGTCTTTTATTTTGTCGTCACTCACGCGAGCTCCCCCAGTAGATTTCCGTTATCATAGCCCGTAATCCGTACCGGGTGCAACTGCCCGGCAGGGATATTGTGGGCCGGTAATTTTACAGGCGAGAAGTCCGCAAGACGACCAAGCCCGCCCTTTTCAATTAGAGCTAAATCATAGCCATATGCGCGCGCTTTAAGGAAGCGCGTTTGCGCCTGCTCGCCAGCTTGGCGCAGTTTTTTTGCCCGCTCTTTAACAAGCTTGCCGTCTACCAAGGGCATACGCGCCGCCGGGGTGTTTGAGCGGGCCGAAAACGGAAAGACATGCAGCCAGGCCAAAGCGCATTCCTCCACCAGTTTCAGCGCGTTTTCAAACATTTCGTCTGTCTCGGTCGGGAAGCCTGCGATAATGTCGGCACCAAAACTGATGTCTGGCCGCACCCGGCGTAAGTCCGCGCATAATTTAATGGCTTGCTCGCGGGTGTGGCGGCGTTTCATGCGCTTGAGGATCATATTATCACCGTGCTGAAGCGACAAATGCAAGTAGGGTGTCAGGCGCGGCTCTGTTGCAACCAGTGTAAATAATTTTTCGTCAATTTCAGCCGGGTCAATGGAGGATAGGCGCAGACGGGACAAGGCGGGCGCGGCGGCCAAAATATCACTGACCAATTGGCCCAATTTTGGTGTATCAAGCTTTGGTGTACCTGGCAGATCATCCCCCCAGGACGAAATGTCCACGCCGGACAACACCACTTCATTAAAGCCGTTCTCGCTCAATGCCCTAACTTGTGCGGCTACCTTGGACGCCGGGACGGAACGCGAATTACCGCGCCCGTAGGGAATAATGCAAAATGTGCAGCGGTGGTCACACCCCGTCTGGACTTGTACGATGGCGCGTGAACGCTCACTGGCTGTCCCGACCGGGCCAAGGGAAATATCCCGGCTTTGCATAATATTACTGATTTTGGATTTTGCTTTTGGCGCAAAGCTAGTTTCGTGCATTTTTTCGTTATTTCCTAGCACCCGATCAACACCGTCTACGGCTTTAAAAACCTCCGGTTCGATTTGGGCTGCGCAACCGGTGACGATGATTTTGGCGCCCTCATGGTCGCGCACGGCCCGACGCACGGTCTGTCGGCTTTGGCGGGCCGCTTCATTGGTTACGGCGCAGGTGTTAATAATCACCGCATCGCCCAATGCTTGTGCACGCGCATACTCTGCCATAACTTCGCTTTCGCGCAAGTTTAGGCGACAGCCCAGTGTGATTGATTTTACATCATTTGCCATGTGAGGTTAGATGGGCTTTAATGAGGGATACGTCAAGCAATCTACTTCAAGGAAACCGTTATGCAAAAACCAATTCTATTTCTTCTCGCGCCGGGATTTGAGGCCAACACAGATTTGGGAAACCGCCGGGAATATTGTCCTGAGTGCGCCGAGATGTGGGGCGTGCTTTCGTATTTTCCTGCCATTAAAGAAACCGTTGAAATTCGCTACGAGACGATAACCCACCCACGTACAGGACTGGTGGATTTGCTCGGCCCTGGCAATCACAACTGTCCGACGCTTGTTTTGCCAAAGGGTATAGACATTCCAGAAGGGCTAGTGGTGCAGACCGGTAACGGCTATTGCTATCTGGCAAACGCCCGCGACATTGGCATATATTTTGCCAAAATTTACGGCACGCCGGTCCCGAGGGGAAGTTAGGTTTCGTTCCTAATAATTGGCCGGATCCCTAAACACCCCGTCTTGATAAACCGTGCGGCCAAATAATGGGTGGGTCATGGTCAAGCGAAAGCGAAAATTTTCGTCGCCCTCGTCAATATGCTCAACCAAAGTACGCCCTGGCGTTAGCCAGAGCGGTATCGGGATGCGTAGTTTGCCCCAATTTAGGAAATAATAGGTACTGGTAAAATTTAGTGCACCCAATTGCTCATAGACTTTCAAGCCCATGCCAATCCCGCCGAGCAGGCCGGGGCGGATACATTCCATTAGACCGCCGCCCGCATCCAGTTGTTTGACGCTTTCAATGCGCAAAGAGGTTTTATCTTTACGCAGGAAATTACGCTGCCAAACCACGCCGCCGTTCGTGTCGGGCGATACTTTGACCTCTGCAATAAATGAACGGGCGCGCGCTACTGGCAGGGGCTTGCCGAACGGATATAAAAGCACGGCGAATACAAAACCGACGCGGGAGGTGTGTACGCTCAATTTTCCGGGGTAGGTGATGCGCAGACTATGGTCGGAGAAGCGCTTTTTTATCGCCGGATGCAATCTGGCCCAGTCTTTTGTTCCCGCCAATTTTTCAAAATCGGGGCTGTGTGTACAAGCCTCAGTTTTGGCCGGGATATTACTTAAGTTACCAACTGCATATGTCATTGTTTAACGGCCAATAAATTTGGCGATTTTTGCGCCCATTTTCATCAGGCGTAATAGCTTATCTTTGGGCACGGTTCGGATGTCGTCATACCAACTGGTCATGGTTTCCATAAAGCCGACCAGTTCGTCTATTTGCGCCGCTTGGGCCGGGGTGACTTCATGGTCATATTGGGTATTGTTGGCGACCAGGCGCAACATATGCAAGGTCGGGTCGATTTCGCGTTTTTTACGGCCCTCGGATATGCGCATGACAATTTCCCAATTGTCTTTGATAGCTTCGAAATGATCACGCCGGTCGCCGAGTATTTGTGTGCGGGTTATCAGACGCCAATTTAACAAGTCCTTGAGCGAGGTGGAGACATTGGAACGGGCTAGGTCAAGAATAACGCTAATCTGTTCGGCGTGTAGGGGGCGTTCAGATAAATATAGCAAGGCTTGTATCTGGGCTACGGAGCGGCTGACGCCCCACTGGCTGCCCATTTCGCCCCAATGGACAATAAATTTCTCGGTTGTTGGCGTTAATTTCATAAAAGTCTCCATACAGTATATTCTGTAATAACAGAAATAACAGAATACATGGGTAATGTCAAATCCTTAAACACTTGTTTGCATCTATAGGGACAAAGATATAATCTACTAAATTAGGGAGAACACTATGGCGAAATATTTGGTTTTGGTAGCGGGTCTGGTGGTGGCACCATTGGTCGAATATTTATGCCGCAAGCCTGAAAACATAGTCGTGATTGCCAACGATATTTTATCTGATGCCCAGGATTTAGCTGCGCCATACAAAGATGCAAGCGCCGAGTTCTTAGATGTGTCAGACGTGCAAGCCTTGCAAACCCGCGCCGCTGATTTTGATGTGGTGTTGTCCATGGTGCCGCCGCCCCTTCACCCTTTGGTAGCGCAAGCCTGTATCGCCGCAAAAGCCCATATGGTCAGTGCCAGCTATCAATCTGCTGAAATGTTGGCATTATCGGCGGATGCCAAAGCGGCGGGTGTAACGATCTTAAACGAAATCGGGCTTGACCCGGGCATCGATCATCTGAGCGCCGTGCAGATTATTGATGCTGCCCATGCCGAGGGTGAACAGATAGAAGCTTTCGTTTCCTGGTGCGGCGGCATTCCGGCCCCGGATGATAATAATAACCCGCTTGGGTACAAATTTTCGTGGAACCCCAAGGGTGCTATTTTGGTTTTGCTAAACGAAGCGCGCTATATGCAAGGGGGTGTGAATAAAACCATTGCGCCAAAAAATTTGATGAATTGGGCCAAGCCGGTCCACATAGGCGGCCTTGATTTGGAATGTTACCCCAACCGAAATTCACTTTTGTATAAAGACATTTATAATATCCCGGAGGTCAAAACCCTTATTCGCGGCACTTTGCGTTATCCCGGATTTTGCCAGATCATGCAATTGGCCAAAACCCTGGGCCTGTTTGGTTTTGAGAAAATTACCGGTTCAAAAACCACAAGTTGGAAAGACTATATAGCCATTTTGAACGGCGGTGCTTCGTTGGAAACCTTGCGCAAAACCGCACCAAACAAGCCGTGGCAAGCACTTGAATGGCTTGGTGTGTTTTCAGATACTCCCGTCCACGCCGGGCAAACGCCTCTAGATGTGTTTTGTAATCTATTGTTGGAAAAACTGTCCTATCTGGACGGTGAACGCGATATGATCGTGTTGCAACACAAATTCATCATTAAACGCACGGACGGCACAAAATATTACCGCTCGGCTTTGCTCAAATATATCGGTGAACAAGACGGCAAAAATGGAATAAAGGCAATAAGCGCTATGGCGGCGACGGTTGGTTTGCCGGCTGCAATGGCGGCGCAAATGATTGCGGACGGACATATCACTCAAACCGGTATGGTGTTGCCCGTTTCGCCAAACATTTATGAGCCGATCTTACGTTTGCTCAAACTGGACAATATCGAATTTGCCGAACAGATATGGGAGCAAGACCAGATGAATGCCGCAAAATTTATCCCTGAATTACATTGCGCATAAACATTTTCATAGCTATTGCTCGGTTTTTGAATTTGGTGACAGGCCCTAGATGACCAGACATTTTTTAAGCCTAGCAGATATGAGCGCGGGCGCTTTGCGCGAAATTTTAGACGAAGCTCACCGCCGTAAAAAGGCCCGTTTTGCCCTGCCCAAAGGTGCAAAGGACGCGGATACGCCCTTAAGCGGGCATGTCTTGGCCATGTTGTTCGAGAAAAGCTCGACCCGAACCCGGTTTTCATTCGAGGTCGGTATGACCCAGCTTGGGGGAACATCAATCTTCACGAGCGCCGGTGATATGCAGCTTGGGCGCGGCGAAACAATTGAAGATACGGCACGGGTTTTATCGCGGTTTGTTGATGTAATTATGCTGCGGGCCAATGATCACGGCGCATTGGTATCTTTGGCGCAAAACGCTAGTGTGCCGGTGATTAATGGTCTGACCGATTATAACCATCCGTGCCAGATCATGGCCGATTTGATGACGCTGGAAGAGCAGGGGCGGGATTTGAAAAACTTGCGCCTAGCCTGGGTCGGGGACGGTAATAATGTCGCCGTAAGCTTCATCAACGGGGCCGCGAAATTTGGCTATCAATTGGTAATTTCGACGCCAACAGGCTATGGTCCGGTCGGGCAAATGGTCGAGCGGGCTAGGGCCGAGGGTGCGCAGATTGAATTGATTGCAGATCCTAAAAAAGCCTGCGCTGGGGTTGATGTGGTGATCGCAGACACATGGGTATCCATGGGCGACACGGATATTGACCAGCGCATGGGAGATTTATCAGACTGGCAGGTCAATGAGGATTTGATGAATTTAGCCGCTAAAGACGCACTATTTTTACATTGTCTACCCGCCCACAGAGGTGAGGAAGTCACGGCTTCGGTTATTGACGGGCCACATTCGGTGGTGTTCGATGAGGCCGAAAACCGTTTACATGCACAAAAAGCTATATTGCTTTGGTGTCTATCAAAGTAAGATTGGCCTTTCGCTTTTACCAAATTGCGTTAAGGAGGCCCCATGACTATTCTCGTTACAGGTGCTGCCGGATTTATCGGCCATAATCTTTGCCTTGCGCTGCTGTTGCGCGGCGAACGGGTGGTCGGTGTGGACAGTCTGAATGATTATTATGACCCTGCGCTAAAACGGGCTAGGCTTGAGCGGTTGGCGTCTTTTGAGCGGTTTCGCTTTGCCCAACTCGACATGGCGGAAGAGGGGGCGTTGGAACGTGCGGTGTCTCCCGATGAAATTACCCATATTGTTAACCTGGCCGCTCAGGCCGGGGTGCGTTATTCCATAGATAACCCGCGCGCCTATGTGCGCTCCAATTTGGATGGCTATGTCAATGTGTTGGAATTTGCCCGCGCCTCTAAAAATCTAAAACATCTGGTTTATGCGTCCAGTTCGTCGGTTTACGGGGACCGGGACGGCGGACCGTTTCGTGAAAGTGACCCTGTAACCAAGCCCGTATCCTTGTACTCTGCTACCAAAATTAGCGGCGAGATCTTGTCCCAAAGCTATGCTCATCTCTACGGCATTCCTATGACAGGTCTGCGGTTTTTTACCGTTTATGGGGCTTGGGGCCGGCCGGATATGGCCTATTGGATGTTCACCGAGAAAATTTTGAAAGGCGAGACCATAGATATTTACGCCGCTGGTGAAATGTCGCGGGATTTTACCTATATTGACGATGTTATCACGGCACTGGGCCGGATTGTTGATACACCGCCTGTAACAGACATACCCCATGCGGTTTATAATCTAGGCAATTCAACCCCGACCCCCTTGATGGATTTGGTGCATGCGGTAGAAAAAGCCTGTGGCCGCACCGCTAAAAAGAATTTTATGGCCAAACAAATGGGCGATGTTTCCAAAACATTTGCCGATATTTCCAAAGCGCAAGCCGCATTTAACTACACCCCCAAAACTACCATCGAACAAGGCATTCCGGTGTTTGTCGATTGGTATAGAGATTTTTATAACATTTAGGAGCTTCATATGAAACGCGTCATCAATAATAAAACCACAATCGTCAACCACCAGCTCCATCCAGAAACCCTGATGATGTCTTACGGCTATGATCCAACGCTTTCGGAAAACTCGGTCAAACCGCCCGTATTCCTGACCTCGACATTTACCTTCCCGAGCGCTGAGGCCGGGGAGGACTTTTTTAATATCGTTTCGGGCCGCAAACCTCTACCTGACGGGGAAAGTGCCGGCCTGATTTATTCGCGGTTCAACCATCCCAATGCCGAGATTACCGAAGACCGTTTGGCAGTTTTGGAAGGTGCGGAAGAAGGCGTGGTCTGTGCGTCCGGCATGGGCGCGATTACTAGCACATTTTTGTCGGTGCTGCGCCCCGGCGATGTTCTGGTACACGGCTCGCCGCTTTACGGCGGGACCGAGACTTTAATTCGAAACCTATTGTCACAATTCGGAATTTTATCGGTGGAGTTCCAGGACGGCATGCGCGCAGACAGTATCGAAGCCGCAATCGAAAAGGCCAAAAAACTTGGCCCTATCAAGATGATTTATATGGAAACGCCGGGTAATCCCACCAATGCTATCTATGATTTTGAGTTGATCAAACAGGCCCAGGAAAAATGTGAAGCTGATACCGGCGTGCGGCCATTAACCGTTTGCGATAATACTTTGCAAGGCCCGGTGTTTCAACAAGCCGTAGCCCACGGCATTGATTTGTCGGTGTATTCATTGACCAAATATGTAGGTGGTCATTCAGATTTAATCGCGGGTGCGGTTCTCGGCGGCGGTGAAGCTATCAAAGCAGTACGCGGTATTCGCAATGCTATGGGCATGAACCTTGACCCCCATACATGCTGGTGATTGTCGCGCTCACTGGAAACCTTGACTATTCGTATGACAAGGGCGGCCCAGAGCGGCACCAAAGTTGCCGCGTGGCTAGCCGACAACCCCTATGTCAAAACCAAAGTCCTGCACCCTGAATTTATTGACGACCCGAAATATCAGGAAATTTACAAACGCCAATGCTCCGGCCCCGGCTCGACATTTTCTTTTGTGATTGACGGCAGTAGACAGGACGCGGTTAAAATCATCAACGGGCTAAGCTTGTTTAAATCCGCCGTCAGTCTCGGCGGCACTGAAAGCCTGGTCAGCCACCCTGCTTCCACCACCCATTCCGGTATACCGGCTGATGTGCGCGCCCAAGGCGGATTGACGGAAGGCC
>JAJRSJ010000059.1 GCA_024278855.1 Alphaproteobacteria bacterium
CCCAGGGGCCAGGCGGTCAGCATGTCAACAAAACCAACACCGCCGTACATCTGCGCTTTGATGTTTGCGCGTCGAGCCTCAGCGAAGCGGCCAAGCAAAAAATCCTGGCCATATCCGACCGCCGTCTAACGGGCGACGGTGGTATCATCATCAAATCTCAATCCTCATCCAGCCAAATGCGCAATAAGCAAGCCGCACTGAAGAGATTGCGCGAAATACTGGCAGATGCCCTAAAACCCGTCAAGAAACGCCGCCCCACAAAACCCTCAAAAGGTGCCATAAAACGCCGCCTGAAAAAAAAGACCCAAAGAGGCCAAATTAAAACCACGCGGAGAAAACCGGGGCGGGAGGATTAGGTGAAATTCACCCTACACGTCTGCGTTTCTCGCAACTCTGCTCTTGCACTGTGACGATTGATGGGGTAAAGCCTGCGCAAATTTCCGGATGCATTATGACCGGATTTACCAGATTTAATTATAGGAGGCTTCGATGGCTGTCCCAAAGAGTAAAATTTCCAATTCCCGCCGTGGTATGCGCCGCGCCCATGACCGTTTGACCGCGACTAATTTTGTCGAAGACAAAGCATCCGGCGAGCTGCGTCGTCAGCACCATATTGACCTCAAGACCGGCATGTATAATGGCCGTCAGGTTCTGCCTGCCCAAGAAGACTAACACCTTCCATACATCCCGCATATCTAGGAGTGCCTCATGACTGAAATAGACGATATTTTTGCCCGTGAGATACTGGATAGTCGCGGTAATCCCACTCTCGAAGTTGATGTTCTGCTTAGCGGCGGCGCCTTTGGCCGTGCGGCCGTGCCGTCCGGTGCGTCCACGGGTGTCCACGAAGCGGTGGAACTTAGAGACGGCGACAAAAACCGTTTCGGCGGCAAGGGGGTGCGAAAAGCCGTCCTTAATGTAAATACCGAAATTTCCGATGCCCTGTGTGGGCTTGATGCCACGGATCAGGTGCGGCTTGATACCATCATGATCGACCTTGACGGCACACCCAATAAATCCCGCCTCGGGGCCAATGCTATTTTAGGCGTATCTTTGGCAATCGCAAAGGCGGCCGCCGAAGCGCAAGGCGCACCCCTTTACCGTTATGTCGGCGGGGTCAGTGCCAATGTTTTGCCTGTACCCATGATGAACATCATCAACGGCGGTGCCCATGCGGACAATCCCATAGACATCCAAGAATTTATGGTCATGCCCGTAGGCGCGGCCACATTCGCGCAGGCCTTGCAAATGGGCGCTGAAATATTTCATGCCCTCAAGGCCAAACTGAAAGCCGATGGCCACAACACCAATGTCGGCGACGAAGGCGGTTTCGCACCGGGTCTGGCGTCCTCTCGCGCCGCGCTGGATTATATCATGAGCGCCGTAGAGGCAGCCGGCTACACGCCGGGCAAGGATATTTATCTGGCGCTTGATGTAGCGGCCAGCGAGTTTTACAAAGACGGCAAATACCATCTGGACGGCGAAGGCAAAGTGTTGTCGTCGGACGAATTCGCAGATTACCTCGCCGCTCTGGCCGCAGATTTCCCGATATTGTCCATCGAAGACGGCATGGACGAAGACGACTGGGCCGGTTGGAAAACCCATACGGATAAAATCGGCACCACCTGCCAACTGGTCGGCGACGATGTGTTTGTCACTCACCCAATACGCTTGCAGCGCGGCATAGACGAAGGCGTCGCCAATAGCATCCTGATCAAAGTCAACCAGATCGGCACCCTAACCGAAACCCTACAAGCCGTCTCCATGGCCACCAAAGCTGGCTACACATCGGTCATGTCCCACCGCTCCGGCGAAACCGAAGATTACACAATCGCCGACCTAGCGGTCGCCACAAACTGCGGCCAAATTAAAACCGGCTCATTGGCCCGGTCAGACAGACTAGCCAAATACAACCAGCTTCTAAGGATTGAAGAAGAACTGGGTAGCCAGGCGGTGTATGCGGGTAGGGGTGTGTTGCGGTAGAATAACCAACATCATACTTTCCCACCGCCCGCTCATACCCGCCTCCCCGGCGAAGGCCGGGGAGGCGGGTATCCAGTGAGATGTCTGCTTTGAGGGCAGGAGCGGGCGTTAGGAAAATGGAATTATAACTCCGAAAAATAACCAAGTATTTTTTGCATCTCTGTTACCTTTATGTCCCACTCGTCATCCCATTCAGGTAAGTGCATATATCCAATATCATGACTATATCCGATTTTTGACGACCCCGACCTGTCTGTGGCAATGCCCACGACAGTTTTGCATCCAGAAAGCCTTCCTCGCACGACAAGGCTCCTCAAACAGAGCTCTTGAACCCGCGCTTCTCTATCTTCACTGCTTGCAATTAACAAAACGAATGCTGTTTCACCCTCACCCCGAAGCAGACTTGCGCGAGTTTTCTGCCCATCTTTTGAATGTAATTGCTTTAGTTTTTCTGCAAACTCTACTCTTGCCCATCGAGATAAAAGAGCCATTTCTGTCAAGGCAAGGTCATTGTTCGTGATTTTACCATTTTCATGATTAATCATTCCATCGGTCAATAAATCTTCTGTTAAATGATTGATCAGCTTGTCCCATAAAAGAGAAATTGAGAATTCTTTACGCATTTCCATAAACTCAACTGAGCTACTAAAACCCCTCCAATGATCGTTAGTGATTATGAGTAAGTCTGGGCTTTTTTCTGAATATCTTTCGAAGGTTCTACCTTCAAATAAATATAAACCTAATAAATCCTCTATACCTCCACCATCAAAAATTACCCCCATATCGCCTGAGAAAAACCCTTCTGATGCAGTTAGAAAGTTGGTGAAGTCAGTAATGGTATCAAGGACACTAAATAAAATTCCCAAGCTTTTTTCATCGCAAACATGGACAAAGCCAGATTTTAATTCCCCCCAAGTAATAGGGACGCTATCTTTTCCACCTAGCGCAACGGCAATTCTATGATATTTTCGTTTATCATGAGGCGGTAAACTCACTCTGCGACCATCAGCACGGGTGATTTCACCTACACCTTGAAGCCAACGTTCTGCGCCCCAAATTTGGTCAGCTGATCCTTCAAGGGCTTTCTTCACCCATCTGTCATACCCCGTTCTATCCCCTGTATCTTTATATTCAATTTCTTTGACCGAAATAATAATCACATGTGGCCCACAAACAACAAGGCTGTCGCAAAGTTCTTTTCCCTTTTTCCCAATAGGGTTGGGGTGCGACCAAAGTTTCAAGAAAGCTCTTTCACATAATTGTGCGACAAATTTTTCTGATGGTGTTAATCCAGAGGGCATACGTACCTTTAAAGGAATTGTTTTGGAAAGTCTAATGTCTCCTTTTGAGGATTAACCTGACATCCAACTGGACTCCCGCCTGCGCGGGAGTGAGCGGGTGGAAGGGTTGTGTTTGACTGCTAACAGGCGACCGTGAGCGCAGGAAAAAATTTACACCCACCCCATAACATCCCGCAATGCCCGCTCAGCCAATTTACTTTTCCTAAACCTAGTTTTGTTTTTGCCTCTAATCCGGTTTCCGTCTTCGTCCTTGTAATCCAGTTCTATTGGCGGGAACAGGCCGAAATTTATGTTCATGGGTTGGAATTTTGCTTTGGGGCCGGTCATGTAGCCGCCGGTTACGTGGTGAACCAGTGCGCCTAGTGCGGTGGTTAGGGGCGGGGCGGGTGGGGTGTTTCCCTGGGCCTGGGCGGCGGCCATGCGGCCTGTGATCAGGCCCAGGGCGGCGCTTTCCACATAGCCCTCGACGCCCATGATTTGCCCGGCGAAGCGCAAATTTGGTCTGGCGGTCATTTGCAGTTGGTCGTTCAGGAGCTTGGGGGAATTGATGAAAGTGTTGCGGTGAATACCGCCTAGCCTGGCGAACACTGCGTTTTCCAAGCCCGGTATGGTCTTGAAAATCTCCGCTTGCGACCCGTATTTCATTTTGGTTTGAAATCCGACCATATTGTACAGCGTCCCCAAGGCATTATCCTGCCTAAGCTGCACGATGGCGTGGGCTTTGACGGTCGGGTTGTGGGGGTTGGTCAGGCCGACCGGTTTCATTGGCCCCCAGCGCAAGGTCTGCGGCCCGCGCTCGGCCATGACCTCTATGGGCAGGCAGCTCTCGAAATAAGGCGTGTCCTTCTCCCAGTCGCGAAATTCAGTTTGGTCACTGTTGACCAACGCCTCAATGAAAGTTTCGTACTGCTCTTGGTCTAGCGGGCAATTGATATAATCGGCTCCGTCCCCACCTGGGCCTTTCTTGTCATAGCGCGACTGCATCCAGGCAATATCAAAATCAATGCTGTCCTTGTAGATAATAGGCGCGATAGCATCAAAGAATGCGAGGGCATCTTCGCCGCTAGCTTCCAGTATGGCTTCGGCTAGAGCAGGGGTGGTGAGCGGCCCCGTGGCAATTATCACATTGCCCCAATCGCTCGGCGGCAAGCCAGTGATTTCGCCGTATTCGACGGTAACAAGTGGATGGTCATGCAAAGCTTTGCTCACTGCATCTGAAAACAATTCCCGGTCAACCGCCAATGCTCCGCCCGCCGGGAGTTTGTGGGTATCCGCACAGGCCATAATCAACGAATTGGCCCGGCGCATTTCCTCGTGCAGCACCCCGACGGCGTTGCCTGTCGCATCATCGGAGCGAAAGGAATTGGAGCAAACCAGTTCGGCAAACCCGCCGCTTTGGTGCACGGCGGTTTGCACTTCTGGGCGCATTTCGTGTAGCACCACGGACACGCCCGCTTGCGCCACTTGCCACGCTGCCTCGCTTCCCGCGAGGCCGGCGCCGATGATATGTACTTTATTGGTTTTGCCGTTTTTCATATTGAGGGTTTAGGCAAAAGCCTGCGCCGTGCAAAGTAAAATCTGATACATATTGCATTTGGCGCAAAACCGTGCATTTTACAATGCTAATGGGGGAACGAATATGTCTGCAAACAACACCATAAACTCACCATCTGATTTGGCACAATATGATTTTGCGCCATATGATTTTGGACGCGCAATTTTTTTGCCGTTCCATTCCGGTAGCCGCAGTTTTGTATTTGTCATGAAATCGGCGCTTTTTTATGCGGTGGGCCTGTTCATATTGTATATGCTGTTCGGCGAAATGATGAACGCTGCCAATGTGACATACCAAGAAAAAACCGTTGCAGACCCGCTCAACGCGACGAGGGGTAGGGCGCTCATGATCCTTAAATCCTTGCCACTTTATTTGGGAATGTGGATGCTTTGGGTGTCCGTAGAAACGGCGTTTCACAGGCGTGTGTTGCTTGGGCAAACCAATAACCCGTTCCCGTGGCGATTTGGTGGTGACGAACTGCGGGTCATGCTGTGCCAGCTTATGGTCATGCTCGTATTTTTTGTCGTGTTTTACGTGCTGTTTTTTGTGCTAGTGTTTGCCGTTGGTGTTTTGGGGTCATTTCTCGGCCCAATATTTATTGGTATAATGGCATTCATAGGTTTTTTTGTGGCCTTGTTTGTCGCTTCGTTCCTCACTATTCGTCTGGCCCCGGCTGCGGCCCGGCCTGTTTTAGAGCAACGCCTGGCGATCGTTGAAACCTGGGCGGTCACCAAAGGTCGGTTCTGGCCCAGGTTAGGTGCATATTATCTGTTGTGGATTGTCGGCATGGTTATTTATTTTGTGCTAACGATACTGGTCATGGGTGCGGTTTACGGGGATGCATTTATGGAATATATGAAGGTCAGCATGTCGGGCGACGCGGCAGCAAACCTTGAAATGACCAAAGAGCTATATGAAGGTGAGGGCGCAAATCTACGGGCTGGCACACTTTCGGCTGTTCTGGGTATTTTCCTTGCAGTTCTAGGCCTATGTATCACAGGTATTGCCACCCATTTGAATGTTTTATATGACCGGGATCAAGGCATGTCCGGGGTGGATGTTTTTGACTAGACCCTGAGCCTAGGTGAGCCTAGGTGAGCCTAGGTAAGCTTGGGGCGTAAACGGCTAAACTGCATGGCTTGCTTGTATTTAGCGCGCTTATCTGTATTGTTGTGACAAATATCAATGGGGAGTAGCATATGCGCCGATTTATTATTCTTGTATTTTTGTCCGGCCTTATGTTGTTGGTACAGGCCATGTCTCAGGCAAGCTCTATTCCCAAAGAGGTAATGGGGCCATACAGGGCCTATGCGGCGGCTTTGAAAAGCAAGGATATCCAATCGGCAGTCAAACATTCGAAAGTGGCATGGCAACAAGCGGAAACTCTACTTGGCGATAGTAAAACCACGGGTGATTTGGCATATAATTATGGCTCTATGGCTATACGGGTACGCAAATTGAAAGCGGCGGTCAAGCCATTGGAACGTGGTGCCGATTTGGCTGTACTGACTGAGAAAGACGGCGGTTTGATCCGCCTAGAGCGGGAAGTGGTTTTGACAAGCGTTTTGCTTGCGCTGAACAGGCGCGGCAAAGCCCACCACCGGGTAAATGCTGCTTTGGAATTTGCCGAAGCCAACGGGCTGGATGATACGGTTTTCGCCGGAGAAATTATGGTGCATCAAGCCCGGCTCATTGCAGGCCTGGCAAACAGTAAGGCCAAATTTCCGGATACCATAACGGCGTCTAATATTAGCAGAACGGGTAAAAGGTCAATTGTAAACCGTACACAATGGCGCAGCGCCAAATATGCGCAAGCCGCTGTGGATGTTTTTGAACGGTATCCACAATTTACGCAAAGGGATTTCAAGGCAATTGCCTATAAATTGATCGGGTTTTCACACGAACGGGATAAGGAATGGTTGGAGGCAGCTTTGGCGTACCAAAAAGCTATGGAGATACAAAAGCAATATTTAAAATTTGAAGATGCGGCGCTGATAACCACGATTGGGCGCTGGAGCAATACGCGCATGCATTTGCTTGCGAACATGGATGAGGAAGAGGCACTAGAAAAAGGTCTTTGTAACTGCTGGCCACATGAAAAATCAGATGTTGAATATATCGTGCGACCTGTCAAACGCTCGCCGCCAAAAATGCCGCGCAAAGCCACAACATCAGGTTTTTCCTTCATGAAATTTGATGTTGATGATGCGGGCAAGCCAATAAATATTGAGGTTCTGCATTCTTGGCCAAAGAACATGTATGATAAAAGTTCTAGAAACGCCATTAAAAAATGGAAATACACACCGCGCACACCCAAGGAAACTGACGAACAACGCCAAGGCATCCGAACCGTTATGCGCTATATTCTCTCGGGCTATTACGGCGGCGATCCGATTTAGGCATTTTTCTGTAATGCAGATTTCAAATACCGTCCCGTCCAACTTTTCTTAACTTTGGCGACTTGCTCCGGCGTACCGATAGCGACCACCTCGCCGCCGCCGTCGCCGCCTTCGGGCCCTAGGTCGATAATCCAGTCTGCGGTTTTTATAACGTCGAGATTATGCTCGATGACGATCATGGTATTGCCGCCCTCGACCAATTCGTTGAGCACGCCGAGCAGTTTGTTGACGTCTTCAAAATGCAAGCCCGTGGTCGGTTCGTCCAAAATATAAAGCGTGCGGCCTGTGGCCCGTTTTGAGAGTTCCTTGGCCAATTTAACCCGTTGGGCTTCGCCGCCTGATAATGTTGTGGCTTGCTGACCGACCTGAAGGTAGCCGAGCCCGACGCGCTGTAATGTCACCATTTTATCGCGAATACTTGGCACGGCTTTGAAAAAAACCGCTGCATCATCAACGCTCATGGACAATATGTCGGCGATGGTTTTTCCTTTGAATTTTATCTCCAGGGTTTCGCGGTTATAACGCTGGCCCCGACACGTCTCGCACTGGACATAAATATCGGGCAAAAAATGCATTTCGATCTTGATAACGCCGCCGCCCCGACCCGCCTCGCAACGCCCGCCTTTGACATTAAAGCTAAACCGCCCCGGTTTATAGCCGCGTGTCTTGGCTTCGGGCAGACCAGAAAACCAGTCGCGGATCGGGGTGAAAGCCCCGGTATAGGTGGCTGGGTTGGAGCGCGGGGTACGGCCAATGGGTGATTGGTCAATATCGATAACTTTGTCGAGATATTCGAAACCCTCAATGCAACTGTGAGGCATGACTTGGACACTGGAGTTATTGAGCTTTCGGGCCGCCGCTTTGTACAAGGTCTCGATGGTCAAGGTCGATTTACCGCCGCCCGAAACCCCGGTCACACAAATGAACAGGCCGAGCGGAAACTCAACGTCGATAGATTTTAAATTATTACCACTGGCTCTTTTTACGGATAATATTTTGTGGCTGGCCTTGCGGCGCTCAATGGGGATTTCAATACGTTTTTTGCCTGTGAGATATTGCCCGGTCAGAGATTTTTTGGCAGCTTTAATCTTGGCAGGCGTGCCGCAGGCAACAACCTCGCCGCCGTGGGCACCGGCCAACGGCCCCATATCCACCACATAATCAGCGCACAATATGGCGTCTTCGTCGTGTTCGACGACAATCACCGTATTGCCAAGATCGCGCAAGCCTTGCAAGGTTTCCAACAGCCTTGCATTGTCGCGTTGGTGCAGGCCGATGCTAGGTTCGTCCAACACATACAGAACCCCCGTAAGCCCGGAGCCGATTTGCGAGGCTAGGCGGATACGTTGGCTTCCCCCGCCCGACAGAGAACCAGAGCCGCGTCCCAATGTTAGATAATCAAGCCCGACCGCATTGAGAAATGACAAACGGTCGGAGATTTCCTTTAAAATCCGCCCGGCGATTTCCATGTCTTTGGCAGACAACTCAGTGGCCAGTTTTGCAAACCTGTCCTTGGCGTGTTGGATGGACATATCTCCGGTTTCCGTGATGTCCATGCCGACGATTTTCACCGCCAGAGCTTCGGGGCGCAAGCGTTTGCCGCCGCAAGTTTCGCACTGGGCGCTGGATTGAAATTTGGCCAAAAATTCGCGCACCCATGTGCTTTCCGTGTCCCTAAATCGGCGCACCAGATTGGGGATAATGCCTTCAAACGGTTTTTTGGTTTCGTATTTCCGCCCGGCTTCGGAATAGACAAATTCAACCATTTCCCCTTTGGTGCCAAACAGGAGAATGTCTTGATGTTTGTTGGATAGTTTTTGCCACGGGATTTCCAGATTAAATCCGTAATGCTTAGCTAAAGCTTCCAGGGTTTGACGGTACATGCGCGAAGGCGTTTTTGACCAAGGCGCAATAGCGCCCGAAGTCAGGGTTTTGGCAGTGTCGGGGATTATCAGCACTGGGTCGAATTTAAGCTCATTGCCAAGCCCGTCGCATTTGGGGCATGCCCCGTGTGGGTTGTTAAAGGAAAACAAACGCGGTTCTATTTCCGAAATACTGAAGCCTGATACGGGACATGCGAATTTTTGCGAGAACAAAATCCGTTCATTTTCCCCATTTTTGGCACTGGCTAGCTCGGCAATAGCTAAGCCGTCAGCCAATCGTAACGCGGTTTCGAAACTGTCGGCTAATCTGGTTTCCAGACCCTCCCGCACCACAACTCGGTCCACCACCACGTCAATATCGTGCTTATAGTTTTTATCCAGAGCGGGTGCGTCTTCGATGCGGACAAATTCCCCGTCGATTTTGGCCCGCTGGAAGCCTTGCTTCATGAGGTCGGCAAACTCTTTGCGGTACTCGCCTTTGCGGCCCCGTACTATGGGAGCCAAAATGTAAAGTTTGGTTTTCTCCGGCAAGGCCATGACCCGGTCGACCATTTGCGCGACCGATTGGCTTTCTATGGGCAGGCCGGTGGCAGGCGAATAGGGCACACCGACCCGCGCCCACAACAGCCGCATATAGTCATAAATTTCTGTGACCGTGCCTACGGTGGAGCGCGGGTTTTTGGAGGTGGTTTTTTGCTCAATTGAAATAGCTGGCGACAAGCCTTCTATGCTGTCCACATCCGGTTTTTCCTGCAATTCCAAAAACTGCCGCGCATAGGCCGACAAGCTTTCTACATAGCGGCGCTGACCTTCGGCGTAAATCGTATCAAAGGCGAGGGACGATTTCCCCGACCCGGACAGACCAGTAATAACAATCAATTTATCCCGCGGCAAATCCACATTGACGTTTTTGAGATTATGGGTACGCGCACCCCGGACTTTGATATGTGTAAGACTGGTCATGGCGCGACACATAACATGAACATTAACAAAGCACAGTAAAAAATACCGGCTCCTGAGTGCGAAGCCTGCCTTTTGTACATGTTTGCGTCAAAGAGGTGGGAGAATTTATGAAAAACGCGGGGCGACGGCCGGATGGACACTGCCGTTTCGGGTTTTGTGGGATTTGCGGGCTTGGTTGTGGGGGTGGTTTGGGGCTTCTTGGTAGTTGAGGACGGGAGTGACGCATGCATCTGAATTTTCGAACAATGCTTCCCAATGGGTGCGGGTTTCGCGTGCGAAAATATCACTGAGCAAGCGGGTTTGGTTTTGCCAGAGAGCCGGGTCATTTTGGTCGCCGTAAATTTGCCCGTCGAGCTTGAGAGCTTTGAGCATTTCGGCGAAAAACTTAGGCTCCAGACAGCCCACCGCCATAAAACCGCCGTCCTTGGTTTGGTAACATCTGTAAAAGGGCCGCGAGCCATCGAGCAGGTTATGGCCGCGTTCTTTTGACCACATGCCTAGGTGATCCAAAGAATAGACAATGCCCATCATGGAAAACGTGCCGTCGATTATGGCCGCATCTATAACGCAGCCTTTCCCGGTTTTTTCGACCTCAAGCAAGGCGGCCAAAATGCCGATCACCAAAAACTGGCTACCACCGCCGTAATCTCCGACAAAGTTAAGCGGCAAGCTTGGGGGGCGGTCACTATCTCCCATGGCGTGAAGGGTACCGGTCAAGCCGATAAAATTGATGTCGTGACCCGCTTTGCCTGCCCACGGGCCGTTCTGACCCCAACCGGTCATACGCCCGTAAATTAGCGCCGGATTGATTTTGTGGCAGTTTTTTGGCCCAAGCCCCAGTTTTTCCATAACGCCGGGCCGGTTGCCCTCAAAAACAATATGGGTTTCTGGCAACATATCCAACACGGTATTTCGGCCCGTATCTGATTTTAAGTCCAGTTCAAGACTGGTTTTACCTCGGTTTTCTACAGGTAAATTAAATGCACCCGGGCGTGTAATGCGCGTTACTTGCGCGCCCAAGTCAGCCAGTAATTGACCTGCATAGGGGGTTGGCCCAATGCCGGAAAGCTCAACCACTTTGATGTCTGTGAGGGGGCGTGTGTGCATTGACCGGGTGACTGCTTTATTAAAAATTGACTATATTACCAAATAATAACTTTGATGTTGAAAATACTAACGATAGGTTAAGGA
>JAJRSJ010000060.1 GCA_024278855.1 Alphaproteobacteria bacterium
GTACCCCGAAGCGGGGATGATGTCGCGCACCATCATTTGTGAGCAACAATTTTTCGTCTATCGTACTTGCCCTAACGACGCCGCAAGAGCGGCGGCCCCCATCGCCTCCACAAGAGCTACGGCACTTCCCCCATGAAAAATGGAGGAAGGATAAATATCAAATCTCCGCACAGGCCTTAATTAGCCATGTGGTGACCTTATAATCTACCAGTGGGCCGATTTCTTCTAGGACACGTTTGTGATAGCTGTTGAGCCAATTGATTTCTGTGGGGCTTAGCAGGTCTTTGTCGATCAATTTGCGCTCAATGGGGGCCAATGTCAGGGTGTGAAACCCCATCATGTCCCGCTCGCCGCCTTTTATGGGCGCGGGTTCGGTAACATATTGCAGGTTTTCGATACGGATGCCAAATGCGTCCGTCTTGTAATATCCCGGCTCATTGGAGACGATCATGCCGGGTTCAAGGGCAACTGAACTGGGCGTTTTGGCAATGCGCTGGGGGCCTTCGTGGACACCAAGATACGCCCCGACCCCGTGGCCCGTGCCGTGGTCATAATCCAGACCATGGGCCCACAAAGACATGCGGGCCAGTGCGTCGAGGGCATGCCCGGTGGTGCCTTCGGGGAAGCGTACCCTCGACAATGCGATATGACCTTTGAGGACAAGGGTAAACGTTGTTATCATTTCGCGGTCTGGATCGCCGATAGGTATTGTGCGGGTGATGTCGGTGGTGCCGTCTACATATTGTCCGCCGCTGTCGATCAAATATAGCGAGCCGGGTTCGAGTTTTTTGGCCGTAGCTGTGCTGACCCGGTAATGGACAATAGCCCCGTTGGAACCTGCGCCTGATATGCTCTCAAAGCTTAAGTCCTTGAGTTTGCCCGTAGCTACCCGGAAAGCTTCTAGCTTTTGCGCCGCGCTGATTTCGTCAACCGAACCGTCCCCGGCGACCGTGGCTAGCCAGTGCAAAAACTGCGTGACGGCAACGCCGTCGCGGACATGGGCGGCGACAGCCCCGGCAATTTCCGACGGGTTTTTACAGGCCTTGGGCAAGGCTATGGGGTCCGCGGCTCTAATGATATTAGCCCCGGCGGTTTTGAGGGTTTCGAACATAAAGCTAGAGCTGCCCGCCGGGTCAAGCATGATGGTTTTGTTTGACAAACCGCCCAGATATTCCGCCAATTCATCTTCGCCCGATATGGAGACTTGATTGCCAAAATGCCTGCGGACTTTATCGGTGACTTTACCGGGGTCGATAAACAGCTCGACACTGGCGTCTGAATTTACGATCAAACTTGCCAAAGGCAGGGGCGAACACATGACATCGCCGCCGCGCACATTTAATAGCCATGCAATGGAGGCGGGTGCAGTAATCAAGGCTGCATCCGCGCCTTTGTCTTGGACGGCCTTGGCGATTTGTTTGCGCTTGTCGGCGTGGGATTGCCCGGCCAAACCCAAAAGGTGTACGGTTAATTCCGCCGTGGGGGCAGGGGGGCGGTTTGTCCATGCCTGGTCTAGGGGATTAGCACCGAGGCTACGCAATTTGCCGCCGGCGCTGTCCACGGCTTTTTCGAGATGTGCAAGCGCGTCCGGGCTATGTAGTTTTGGATCATAGCCAATGGTTCGCCCTGCGCTGTTCGCTTTTAGCCAATTGGCCATGCCGCCGTTTTCTAGCTGTTCATAAGCAAATAAATCGCCGTCCACCTGTGTGCGTACCTGCAAGGTGTAGCGACCATCTATAAACATGGCCGCTTTGTCTGAAAGCACCACGGCGGCCCCCGCAGAACCCGTAAAGCCCGTGGCCCACATTAAACGCTCATTACAGTCCGGCAAATACTCATTGTTATATTCGTCTGCGTGGGGGATGATAAACCCGTCCAAGCCAAGCTCGCTAAGCGCCGCGCGCAGCTTTGGCAAATTCCTGCGGCCATAGTCCGGCCCGCCCTGTACGTCAAAATTCTGGATCATAAGACTTCCTTGTTTGCCCAAAGGTTTTCATGAACTTAGACGCAGGCGGGGCAAACTGCAAATCATTACAGCTTTGCAATAATCGCGGTTAACAATAGATTAACTATGCATTTATGCATATGAGTATTGCTGTTCTGCCCATTTATATTTTCCGCTATTCTCCCTATATACTAGGCATGAAAGCAACCGCTTCAATGGT
The DNA here is from genome assembly GCA_024278855.1 of Alphaproteobacteria bacterium. GTDB lineage: Bacteria > Pseudomonadota > Alphaproteobacteria > Caulobacterales > Maricaulaceae > Robiginitomaculum_A. The sequence goes on from JAJRSJ010000060.1 coordinate 2,166, forward strand.
GAGGGGGTTCAAATGAGGAGACCGTCATGGCTAAGGTATTTCACCCTGGTGATGTCATAAGTGTAAAGACTAAAATCAATCCGGCAAAGGTAAGCAAACCTGCCGCGACTTTTGGTTTTCTTGCACGCCGCACTGTCCGTGCACAACGCCGCGCCCGCCGCGCTTTGTAAAATAGCGTTTTAAAAGGAATAGCCGTGGGAGGTCGTAAGACTTCCCACTTGCGCTCGGCCTAATCTGGTGTCATACTCTATTAGCTAATGCTAATATAAGGGTGTGTTTGTGACCAGACCAAATAATTGGATAGAGGGCCTTGCGAGGATTGAAGCCCTTGAAGATGCGCGCTTTGATGTGGATTTGGTCGCGGATATGCAGGCCAATGCATCCAATATCCTAGGGCGCGACATTCGGTTTTCGCCCCCGACCTTTAGAGAATTCGAATCCTCTGAAATGTCCGGCTGCGGGAAAAATTCGTTCCCGGCCTTTTCCATTACGGCTGGCGGCTGTGCGCTTAATTGCGACCATTGCCAGAAAAAAATACTTGAACCGATGATCCCGGCCACCAAGCCCGAAATGCTTGACCGTAAAGTCCGGGATTTAATCTTGTTGCAAGATTTGCAAGGCTTTTTGCTATCGGGTGGTTCTAACAAACGCAACGAAATCAATTATGACCGCTTTTTTCCAGTGGTCGAAAAGCTCAAGCATGATTTTCCCCATTTAAAAATAGCCATCCATACGGCATTGACCGACGAGGCTGCGGCCAAGCGTATGGAAGCCGCCGGGGTTGATACGGCCATGATGGATGTGATCGGTGCGGACGAAACCATTAAACAAGTTTATAAGCTAGATCGTCCGGTTGAAGATTTTGAGGCCACTCTTGCCGCTCTTTGTGCGACCAAGATGGAAATCAGCCCCCATATTGTCATTGGCCTGCATTACGGTAAATTACTGGGCGAGGCCAATGCGCTAGATATTGTCAGCCGTTACGATATTCAAGCTTTGGTGTTGGTGGTGATCATGCCGTTTTACGCCAAGCCGGGGACGTTTAGTGTCCCGGCGACTAGCGATGTCGGGCGGATATTTGTGGAAGCCCGCAAACGTATGGGTGATAAAAGCGTGTTGCTTGGGTGCGCCCGCCCGCCCGGCATGCACAAGCGGGTTACGGATGCTTACGCCGTTATGGCGGGTCTGGACGGGATTGCCTTTCCGGCGGACGGGGCGTTGGCGACCGCAAAGCTGATTGGCCGCAAACATACCCAAGAACATGCCTGTTGCTCCATTAAGCTCGGTGCTGATAAAGCCGCTAGCGCGAGTGCGACTTGTGCAGCTTGATGTTGCGGTCATAGGTCTTGGCCCGGCCGGGGCCAGCGCGGCGCTTATTGCCGCCCAATACGCAACAAAGGCGGGATTGCGCGTGGCCTGTTTCGAGAAAAAATCTATCCCCGGCCATCCGGTGCAGTGCGCCGAATTCGTCCCTGCCATGCTGGACGCAGGCGAATTGGTGATGAACGAGACCAGTGTCCAACGCATCCACGAGATGATAACCTATGTGGAAAGCGGTACCCCAGATTTAACTAAAAACTTCTCCGGTCATATGATTGACCGCCGGGCATTTGATGCGTCTTTGGTGGTCAAAGCGCAAGCCGCAGGGGCAAAATGTGTATTTGGGGTTAAGCTTAAATCCGTGAGCGCGGACGGTGAATTGACATTTTCAGATGGGCAGGTGGTGCGCGCCAAAATCATAATTGGAGCGGACGGGCCGCATTCTTTGATTGGTAAAGCCGTCGGGAGTGTCAACACGGACATTGTCGAAACACGCCAACTTAGCACCACGTTGCAAAAGCCTCATATGGCCACCGATATTTACTTGTCCAATGATTTTCCCGGCGGTTATGGTTGGATGTTTCCCAAGGGCGATATTGCCAATATCGGGCTAGGTGTTTATCCGGCGCAGAAGAATTTACTCAAGCCGGCTCTTGAAAATTTGCACGCTCGTATTGCTGCGACGGGGCAGGTTGGGACGGAGATTATTGGCTATACGGGCGGGGCAATTCCGGTAGGTGGTATGCTCAGACCTGATGGTAAACTCGGCGAAACCACTGTGTTGTTGGCCGGGGATGCAGCCGGATTGACCAATCCGATCACCGGGGCCGGTATTGCGGCGGCGGTTATGTCCGGGCGTTTGGCCGGAGAGGCAGTTGCGGCTTGCCTTGGCGGCGATGATGAAGCCATTGATATATATGTTGAAGACTTGGCAGACTTGTTCGGCGCATCTTTGGCGCGAGCCGTGTTGCGGCGAAAACAATTGTTTGACCGAGGTGCGGCTGAGGGCAGGTTGAGTAAATCTGCACTTAGAGGTGGTTGGATAGCTTATGAAGATTATTGGCGTCCAATAGAATTAAAAACGAACGCTGCCTGAGAGGGCAAGACGAGGAGAGCAAGATGAGTTGTGTAAAAACGGACGGTGTGCAGACGGATAAAAATTCCCCCAAAAACAATATGGGTATGGATTTCAATTCGCCTGATATTATGCAGCCGCGCAAGCCGGTGATGCCGCCCAAAGAACTAAGAAATGGTGGCCGAGTGAAATCAAATGCGGTGGCCCCGAGCGGCGTATATTTGCCCAATAACAATATCCAGACCCCGCAAATGACCTCGCCGGAATATGTGCAACTGTCCACGGCGGCGGCACTTACATTGGGCCTCATGCCGGGGGATATGTATAATTGTTCCTGCACAAGATGCCTGAATTTGCTGCTGACTTACCCGGAGGGGTGCCGGGCCAATTGCGCCTATTGCGGCTTGGCCCGCCACCGCGAGGGCGAGCGGGATTATGCCGACCGCAATTTCATCCGGGTCGATTGGCCCGCTGTGCCTATGGCCCAGGTGGCCGAAATTGTTGCGGGGCAGATCAAAGAGGACGGCGACACGCCGTTCCACCGCATGTGTATTTCCATGATTACCCATCCGCGTTCGGACGCGGATACTTTCGCCGTGCTTAAAACCTGGACTGACCATGTTAGCCCCGATGATGTGATGATTTCCATCCTGTCCAACCCGACGACTATGACACGGGACGATGTGGCGCAATTGCGCGATATGGGATCGGATATTTTTACGGTCTCCCTCGACGCGGCCACGCCGGAACTGTTTGACCGTACCCGTGGCAAGGGCGTGCAGTCGCCGCACACTTGGAAAAAATATTGGGAAATTCTTGAAGATGCTCGCGATATTTTTGGGCCTAAGAAATTCGGTGCGCATATCATCATTGGCATGGGCGAAACCGAATATGAGGCTTTGCATTTGGTACAGCAAATCGTTGATATGGGTGGCCATAGCCATATGTTTTGTTTCTTCCCGGAAAAAGGCTCGCTGATGGATCATCTGCCTGCCACACCCCGTGACCAATGGCGCCGCGTGCAATTAGCTCGCTATATGATTGATTATTGCGGCGTAAGGGTTGAGCAAATGAAATTTGACAGCGAAAGCCGGGTTACGGATTTCGGCCTGCCAAAGGCCGAAGTCGAGATGACCGTTGAAAGCGGTATAGCCTTTAGAACTTCCGGATGTCCCGGAAAATTTGCCGAAGACATCTCCGCCTGCGACCGCCCTTACGGCGATAGCCCGGTCTCTGATATTGCGTCCTACCCCTTCCAGCCCGAAGGCGCCCACATGCGCAAAATCCGCAAGCAACTCGACATGGAAAAACCAGGCGAAAGCTATGCGCCCGGTGAAGAATTTGAAGATTTGTAGATGACTAAAACTATTCGTGTTTTTGACACTGGCTTGCGGTTCGGGCGGGAAAATATTGCCCATGATGCGGCTATGATTGATGCCCATGTGGAGGGGGTGATCCCGGACAGTTTTAAATTTATTCATTTTAAACCTTGTGCTTTGGTGGGGCGGCATCAGGACTTGTCACAAGAGTTGAAGCTTGACGAATGCGCCCGGCGCGGGGTGCAAACCGTGCGGCGGGTGACGGGCGGCGGGGCTATATATTTTGATGAGGGGCAGCTTGGCTGGGCTTTGATTTGCGACCGCCGATCTGTTGGTGGGAACCTTTCGGAAATCACGGCGAAAATATGTACGGCGGCGGCGCTGGGGCTTTCGACACTTGGTATTGATGCCCGGTTCAGGCCGCGTAATGATATAGAGGTGGACGGGCAGAAAATATCCGGTACGGGTGGTTTTTTTGACGGAAATACTTTGATGTTCCAAGGCACGGTGCTGATTGATCTTGACCCGCAGGCCATGATGGCCGTGCTGAATGTACCGGCCCACAAGCTGAAAAAACGTGAATTGGCCAGTGCGAGCCAGAGAGTGACATGCTTGCGGGCGCTTATGGGGCGCGTGCCGCCCAAGGATGAGGTTTGCAATGCTTTGCTTATTGGTTTTGCGGAGCATTTGGGTTTTGAATTTGAATTTGGCAAGCCGGATTTGCAGGTCGAGAAACTGGCGCGGGAGCTCCACGACGAGGAGATTGGTACAGACGACTTTGTGCGCGAAATAGATGATCTTGGACGGACGCGAGACGTGTTGCGTGGCACCAATAGCGCGGGCAATCTCACCGCATATGTGCGGCTTGAGGGCGCGAAAAATGACCGTATTCGTGAGGTTGTATTTACAGGTGATGTGTTTGTAACGCCGCCGCGCACATTGATGGATTTGGAAAGCTTTTTGCGCGGGAAGGAAATTGCTGACGTGGCAACGGCGACACACTCGTTTTTCAGACAGGCTAATATTGGCATGGTCAGCTTGCAGCCTTCAGAGTTTGCAGATGCGGTTTTGGGGGCGGTATTATGAAGTTTCTCACCGTACTCCAACACACATCCGCCGATTATCTTGGCCATATGGAAGATCATTTTGAGGGCCGCAAGATCGGGTTTACCTATCACCGCCCGTTTACGGAGAGCGGCAAAGTACCGGCTTTTTCTGACATCGGGGACGGGCTGATACTCTTGGGCGGTGGGCCATGGGGTAGTGCGGGAGAGCGTAACGTCCCGACTTTGGCCGAGGAGCTGAAGTTGACCCGTGCTTGCTTTATGCAGGGTATTCCTATTATTGGTATTGGTTTGGGCGCTCAGATATTGTGTCTGGCCACGGACGGTCGGGTGGAGCCTGGGCCGCTTGTGTTTACGTGCGGTACGGCGAAACGTGTGGACGCAAATGCCCTGAACGGGTTTCTGCCAGAGGAATATCCCAATCCGGTTTATATGCGCGATTATCCAGTGCCGCCGGATTTTGCAAAAATTCTGTCCGAAGATGCCGGGGGCCGCCCCGCCGCTTTTCAGATCGGCGATAATGTTCTCGGGTTTACCGGACATCCAGGCTTTAAGCGCGGTATGGCCGAAGATCTGGTCATGGAGTTTGAGGAGGGGCCGGAACATGCGAGTGAAACATTGAATAAGCTCGGCAAAATGTCCACTCAAATTGAAGACGCACTTGTGCCTATAATGACGGGTATTATCCAGATCACTAAATTGATGCGTTAACATTTTTGCCAACATAAATTTACCGCAGCCTTGCGGCACGGTGTTTTGTTTTCATTTCAAACATCGGCCCAAACAAGAGGCGGAATGAGCTTCGCGAATAACATCTCCCCCAGAGGTGGGACACATAATGGGACGCCCGTGTGGTTTGGCCCA
>JAJRSJ010000061.1 GCA_024278855.1 Alphaproteobacteria bacterium
CCGCACCGCGCTCTGGCACCAACCCGGCAACCAATCAGCCATTTCCCGATACCGCAGGTTCAGCCTTGCACGAAAAACATTGGTTGCGGTCATGGAGTAACAACACTTATTTATGGTATAGCGAAATTGACGATATAGACCCAGGCACAATTGCCGGCCGGTTGGATTATTTTGATATTTTGAAAACTAATGCTACAACCGCCTCAGGCAATCCCAAAGACCGGTTTCATTTCACGATCAACACTGAGGAATACCAACAGCGCGTCTCTAGCGGTGCGTCCGCTGGATATGGGGCCAGGTTTACCCTGATCCGGAGTGCGCCGCCGCGTGATATACGCGTAGCTTATGTGGAAGCCGGATCGCCCGCGACAAGCGCGCCTGCCAATTTGGACCGGGGCGCTATTCTTCTGGAGATTGACGGGGTCGACGTGATTAACGGCGCCGACACCAACACACTAAATGCCGGACTGTTTCCAGACGGAGCCGGGGAAGACCATACCTTTAAAGTTCGCGATTTAGGCGGTGCGGAGCGTACATTCACCATGACATCGGCCATTGTTACGACTGATCCGGTCAATGTCGTCAAGACCATAGATGTGGCAGGCAATAAAGTTGGTTATCTGCATTTTACCACATTTGGTACCACCAGTGCCGAGTTGGCCTTGTTTGATGCTATGACCGCATTCCAGGCGGACGGTATCACCGATCTGGTTTTGGATTTGCGTTATAACGGCGGCGGGTTTTTGGCTATTGCCGGAGAGCTTGGTTTTATGATCGCTGGCAATGCACCAACCAACGGCAAAACATTTGACAAGCTTACCTTTAACGACAAACACCCGACCATCAATCCGGTAACAGGTCGCACCTTGGTGCCGACCCCGTTTTATAGCACGGCCCGGGGTTTCTCGGTGGCTACTGGCACGGCTTTGCCGACGGTTAATTTGAACCGGGTGTTTATTCTCTCGACCGCACGGACATGTTCGGCCAGCGAGGCGGTTATTAACGGTCTGCGCGGTGTTGACGTCGAGGTGGTACTGATCGGCACAACCACATGCGGCAAGCCTTACGGGTTTTACGCCACGGATAATTGCGGCGAAACCTATTTCACCATCCAGTTCAAAGGTGAAAACGACAAAACCTTTGGTGATTATGCCGACGGGTTCACCCCGATTGACGCCGCCGTTAACAGCGGCGAGTTAATAACCGGGTGTGAGGTCGGGGACGACTTTACTAAAGTCATGGGCGACGAAACCGAAGCACTTTTGGCCACTGCACTTAGCTATCAACAAACCGGCACTTGTCCGGTGGCGGCTCCAAAAACGTCTGGTGAGGCCAGTAACAAAGCAGGCCCAGCCTTTATGTCGGATGATCCGTTATCATTGTATAATGACCCGCGCGTACGCTCACGTTTGTTGCTTGAGCAAAGCCTGATATTAAATGCGCCTTCTGACGAGGAGAAATAGCTTGGCTAATGTTTTCAAAATGGGCATGGTTATAACGGTAGCTATTCTAGGCGCGGGCTGCAAAACCGTGCCGCCAACCAAGGGCGCACCTGCCTTGCTCACCAATTCCTCTGCGAAAGTCACGGCAGAAATTCAAGACGTGGTATCGCAAGCCTTGAACGGCGTACAGGTGACCATCGCGCCTGATATCCTGACCAAAAGCCCGGTCTTGGCTATGGAGAAACCAGAATTCCGCTCACCCGCAGGCGACCCGATCATGGGCCGGCGCATGGAAATGCCAGAAGATGCGGCAGACCATTTTTCCTTAAGCAAATCCAACGGAAAATGCATCCTGACCCATGAGCAGACGGGCGTGAGTTACGCGCTGAAATCCGCGCGGTGTGAGGTGGTGGGGTAGGGTAGAAACGTGTGGTAAGGATATTTTTCGACTGCTTCGTGGGCAGGAGTGGAGGTTAAAGCCAAGTTTAACAGAGTTCTCAAGCCAAGGTTGAGGCTATCACTCCACCAACATTGAACCCGATATGAGCGATGATGCACGCCAAAAGGTCGCGCTTCCATATAAAAATAGTCCCAAGAGCCAAACCGGTAAATGCGACGAGTATTAGGGCGGGGCCGGGCCAGAACAGGGCATGCGGCAGGGTGAACAATAAAGTTGAAATAAATAGCGCAAGCCCTTTGGATGCACCTAAGTCGATTGCTCTTGAGAGCACGAATCCACGAAAGATTAGCTCTTCGATAACACCCGCACGCAGGAAGACAAAAAACAGCCACCACCACGGAGCTGTTGCCGTTTCGTTCAATCGCTCCTCGGTGCTAGCGGAGTCGAGACCTGTGAATTGAGTAATCAA
>JAJRSJ010000004.1 GCA_024278855.1 Alphaproteobacteria bacterium
ACGCGGCATGGCTGGATCAGGGTTTCCCCCATTGTCCAAGATTCCCCACTGCTGCCTCCCGTAGGAGTCTGGGCCGTGTCTCAGTCCCAGTGTGGCGGATCATCCTCTCAGACCCGCTATAGATCGTCGCCTTGGTGAGCTTTTACCTCACCAACTAGCTAATCCAACGCAGCCCCATCTAATAGCGATAAATCTTTCCCCACCCCCAATCAAGAGGGAGGGCGTATACGGTATTACACCTCGTTTCCAAGGGCTATTCCGTACTACTAGGTAGGTTGCTACGCGTTACTCACCCGTCTGCCACTGTCCACTGGAGCAAGCTCCAGTTTCTCGTTCGACTTGCATGTGTTAAGCCTGCCGCCAGCGTTCGTTCTGAGCCAGAATCAAACTCTCAAATTGAGTTTGTCATCTGACTGTTTTGTTCTGGCGTAACTTGAATATAAATATTCAAGCTTCGCTTGCGTTCAAATTATTGACGAGATCCCTTAAGATCATCTGAATTCTTTCTCGAAAGAAAGCCTCCAAAATCACCCAAGCGATTTCGTTATAAATAAAAAGAAACGTCAAAACAGTCAGTAACTTTGCTCACATCATCACCCTAAAAAATCAGGGCACTCCCTAATAAATCAGGGCAAATGCAAGCGATGCGCTAATATCTAGTATTAGCTCACAGCCAAAAGCCGCCTGCGTCTCTCTTTCCATATTCACAATGTCAAACAACACCCACTATGTGGGGAGGGATAAAAAAACTTCAACCCTCAAAAAAAGGCTCTCTAAAGAGCCTTCGCCTCGCCCAAATTTGCGACCCATTAAGTGGCTCGCTTTGTTCGAGATGCGCTCTATAGGGAAAGCATTTTGGACTGTCAAACACCTTTTGTAAAAAAGAACACTTTTTTACAAAATAAATGCAGACGGCTCAAATGCCGACCTTAAAACCCCAATAAATGTGGCTTTTCCACCCAAGCACGGCAATCAAAAGAATCCCTGTGACCAAGCGGACGGCCTTATAGGCACAAATCGTTAAGAATTTCAACTAAAATCGGGCCTTGCGGACAAATTAGCGCAGGTATTGTGAGCAAAACGGAGAATCAATGTTTCTTCAACCCTAAAACATAATTTATTCTACTGCTTGCTTGCTAAACTTTCGGATAGCGTCAGACATTGTTCATTTAATTTCAAAAATAGCTTCGGGTTGGTATTGAGCAGTTTATTGATTCTCCTGTCCGTCATTTTCATACTTCTAAGAATCCTTTTTGAATTGTTCCGCGCAAAATGTCTTGAGGATTTAGTATCCATATAGTTCACCCGATTTGCACCACTACCCAGTTCGGTACGCAAGCGCTTTATTTGATCTTTATACCGTAAGAAATCATACAACACACGACGCTCATCAGAGCCTTCGTCAAACTGATCTATTGGCAAGCAATATTGCTCCTTAGCCTTGCAAGACCTCTTTATTTCGCAACCGGCAGCATTTGCGTCTTTAACCGAGACAGCCAATATCAGAAAAATCGCTAAAATAGCGCCTCTCACCGCCTTACAAAATGATGCCACCTTCATTAAATCTCCTATCACTCAATCCCAATGCAGATCATATTTGCGTTTAAAAGCACGTAAATCCCAACGCAAATCTTCCAACTCGTCGATCAAACGCTTCTTTTTCTTGTGTAGCCGCTTTTTTTCGTCCGCTGCTATAGCCGGGTCGGCCAAGCGGGCTTTGACATCTTGTAGTTCCGCCTGCAAATCATCGATATCCGTTTCGTATCTCGCATATCTCTGGCGCAGTTCATATTCGCTGTAACCATCGTCATACCCGGCCCGGAAATCCGCCGCCCCCTCGGTATTATCTGACCCGCCGCAAACTGTATTATAGCTACTACCATTCCTGCCGCGTTCAAATCCGTTGTCGTATGTGCAGTAATAGGTCAGCCCCGTATCGTAGCTTTGCAAATATGTCTGGCGGTCAACCTCGGCTCCGTATTCGGAACAGGTCTGCACATAATCGGCTATTTTGGCCCGGGATTTGCCCTTGACCCCGTCCTTATAGCCAATATCGGCCCAATTTCCGGCCTGACAGTCCTGCTCGGATATGGTTTCGCAGGAAACCAACAACAAAACCGCCCCGCCTACACCAACCAATAATAATTTTCTGATAGATTTTTTCATATCTACGCCCTCGGTTTATTTTATCCCATATATATACAAAATTCAGCCTGTAGCCAGTCTGAATTTTTTGTTGTCGCGCATTCATCATGAGCACCAATACAAAATGCCGCAGTTTTGGTATTGTCACCGCCTGTGCTTGCCTTACTATGTCCGTCATGAGAGTTATGTTAAAATGAGATTAGGCACCCAATCCAGCGTCCATGCAGACTATGACGCCACTGACCGCAAACACCCCCCCATCGGGTTGGCGCTCGGCGGCGGGGTAGCGCGGGGTTGGGCCCATATTGGGGCCATCAGAGCCTTGGTGGAGGCCGGGATAAAGCCGGATATTGTCTGCGGCACCTCCATAGGGGCGTTGGTCGGCGGCGCTTATCTGGCAGGCGAATTGGACGCAATTGAAGACTGGGCCAGATCCCTGACCAAACGGCGTCTGCTGTCCTATATGGATATTCGCTGGGGCGGATCAGGCCTGATACGCGGCGAACGCTTGGCCAAAGTACTTAATCATTATCTCGGCGACATAGAAATCGAAGACCTGGACCGTAAATTCGCCGCCGTAGCCTGTGATTTGCGCACCGGCTATGAGGTTTGGCTGCAAAACGGGCCGCTTGTACCGGCTTTACGTGCATCCTATGCCCTGCCCGGCGCGTTCGAGCCTATGCTGCTAGATGGTCGCCACATGATAGACGGGGCGCTAGTCAATCCGGTCCCCGTGTCGGCCTGTCGGGCGCTCGGCGCACATATTGTGATTGCGGTCAGCCTAAACGGTGATGCCTTTGGCCCCATCGGCTCCTCCCATGATCTGAATTTTGACGAAAATGAACAAGACGGCATGGATCCGTTTGAACTCACCGGGCAATCCCTCAACAAACTTAGACCCGACCGCCTTTTGCTCAAAAGCTTGCTCGGCGGCACCAAATCCGACGGTAAGTTAAAGCTAGGCTCAGTGATGATGGGGGCCCTCAATATCGTCATGGACAGGATTGCCCGCTCAAGGCTAGCCGGCGACCCGCCGGATGTCTTCGTCGCCCCGCGCATTGGCCATATTGGCATGACAGAGGTTTCCCGCGCCGATGAGTTAATCGAACGCGGCTACCGCGCCATGCAACACGAAATCCCGCTGATACAGAGTGTCATAGAAGTGTTGGGGCAATTGCCGGGCCGAGAGGGTTAGGCGCAAGAAATTTAGTTTTGTAACAGTTAAATTATGACGAAAAAAAGACATAAAATTATTCATGCTTCTTATCTGGCATTGCTTAAAGATAGCAAAATTTTACTCCTTAGGCGACACAATACAGGTTATGAAGACGGAAATTACTCTATGGTTGCTGGCCATGTGGATCCAGGAGAAACTTTTATTCAATGTATGATAAGAGAAGCCGAGGAAGAGGCAGGACTACTGCTAAAACCTGAAGACTTGCACATGGCCCATCTAATGCACAGAAATTCTAGCGCTACTAAAAACAACGAAAGAGTTGATGTCTTTTTTACCGCTGAAAACTGGGTCGGAGAAATAACAAACAAAGAACCCCGTAAATGCGATGATCTATCATGGTTTGATTTGGAAGATATTCCTGAAAATATCATCCCGTATATCATGCAGGCAATTAGAGGCATAAAAAACGGCATTTACTACAGTGAATACGGTTGGCCGTGAATAGAACTAGAGCGCTCCCTGATAAATCATACCCAATTTGATTATAGGCAAGACCCCCACAGCTTAATAATTACCCCGCCGTCCCGTCCATCAACCCCTTCATCATTTTATGGGCAATATCCAGATAGCGCTTGGCGTGTTCGCCCTCTGGTTCTGCCAATACGATCGGGGTGCCGTCGTCCGCATGGGTTCTTATGTCCAGATGTAGCGGGATTTCGCCTAAGAAAGGTATGTCTTTTTCTGCCGCCGTTTCCTTGGCGCCGCCGTGGCCGAAAATGTCGGTGTGTTCGCCGCAACTTGGGCAGATAAATGTGCTCATATTTTCGATCATGCCCAGAATTGGCGTTTCAGTTTTGACGAACATATCGTAAGCTTTGCGGGCGTCGATTAAGGCTATGTCCTGAGGGGTCGAGACAATAATAACGCCAGTCAGCGGAACCGTTTGCACCAATGTTAGTTGCGCGTCGCCTGTACCGGGCGGTAAATCGACGATTAGCACATCCAGATCGCCGTCCTCCGCCCACGCCACCCCGTGCAGGAGCTGCTGCACCGCACCGATGACCATAGGCCCGCGCCAGACCGTGGCCCTGCCCTCAGGCACCAGATAGCCCATAGACATGGCTTTCATACCGTGTCGGGTCACAGGGCGGATCATGTCTTCGGCGGTAAATTCAGGCTTGGCCCCCTCCCCTAACATGCGCTGAACCGAAGGCCCGTAAATATCACAATCAAATACGCCAACTTTCCAACCTTGAGCCGCAAAGGCGGCGGCGAGATTGATCGACGTTGTGGATTTACCAACCCCGCCCTTGCCGGACGCCACCGCGATAATGCGCTTGATGCCTTTGATAGGTTCGGGTGTTGGCGGGGGACGTTTGCCGTGGCCAAAACCTTTTTTCGGTGCCGGCTTTTTCGGGGCCTGGTTTTGTCCCGCCGGTGCAGGCGCAGCGCCGTTCGCGGCAGAGGAATGCGCCGTCATCACCGTGCGCACGGATTTAACCCCGGACAATTTCTCCACGGCCTCGTCGCATTTCTTGCGCACGCCCTCCATAATCCCGGCAGTGCCTTGATCGATTTGCAAGGTGACAAACACCTCTGCGTCTTTCACGGACACATCGCTAATGGCTCCGGCGGTAACAACACTGGTTCCGGTTTTGGGATGGATCACCGTTTCCAGCGCATCCATGATTTTTTTCTTTGAAAGTTTTTTAAACATGGGAAGTTTCTATACCTTTGTTTCGCCGTAGTACAGAGTTACTACATGTTTAGCCTCGGCAAAAAACAACCAGCGTTCAAACACCAGGCCGAGTATGCAAGAGGCAGCGGCTATCCCCATAAAAATTTGCGCCGCCAAGTCTCGAATTTCAATAAAATTCGCGGTCAAACCAATGATTGCAAATGGTAAGACAAAACCAAAAACAATAGCAATCCAACGTAATTTCGCCGCATGCTTACGAGCGATTTTAAACCCCATTTCCTTAAGCAAATAATTATCTGCACTGTGAGGACTAGCGGCCTGAGACACTTTACCGAACCGCCCAAGCCCCGTGGCACTCTCGGCGGTACTAACCACTCTGCCGGCATGGATATGCCGCCAGTAGAACACCTTGGCAACTAAGCCAAGCAGCAATAAAACCGCTACAGGCAACAATAGAAATAATGCGAGTTCGTCCAAACCAAAAGCACTGACAAGTGCTAACGTCAGCACCGCACCGCTCATTAAGGACAGAACCAAATACCCTATTTTCGTCCAAATATTATACCATGCCGGAATGGCTTTAAGGCTCGCATATATCATGGATGTGGTGAACACCGTAACCAGTGCCATACCCGCCCCCACAAGACCAACAAGGGCAGTAAATCCGGTATTTTGCCCCAAAAATACCCAGTAAATCCCGAATATCCCCATAGGAATAAAGGTCAAAATCGCCATAATACCCTCGCGGGATAACCAGCTTGAACGCCATTGCGACAAAGCTCGCCAAGCCCGTTCAGGTCGCCCCAAATGTCCTGTGTAGGAAATCAGCCCAGTCACAATCAGTCCAAACGCAATGGCCAGCATGACAAAGCCCATGAATTTGTCGGCAGGCAAAACACCCAAAAATGCAAGTAAAGCCAACCAAAAAAACAGACCGTACCCTGCGCCTGTGGCGACGGTAAAATATATGACGGATTTAGCCGGGTGCATGGGTTATCCTAACGAGAAAATTGATGTATTTTTCCTTCCTCCATTTTTCATGGGGGAAGTGCCGGAGCTTTTGCGGAGGCGATGGGGGCCCGACGCTCTTGCGTCGGTACGGAGCGATAGTGTGTGACAATAAATCGTAGCACACAAGAGGTGCGCGCCCCCATCCCCCCTTCGGGGTACTTCCCCCGCAAGCGGAGGAAGGAAAAGACGGAAAGCTTTTAATTCTATACACCATCCCCGCCCCCTAAACCGACAGAATCTTGTCGACCCAACGGGCCAATAGCGGCGCAGCGTCTGAGCTGGTGTCTTCGTGGATTAGAGCGCGGGGGGTTTGGTCGACGGTTTGCATTTGTTTTGGGCGCGGCGGCAAATATCGGTTTACCGGCTTGGTATCTTGTTCCGGCATCAGCGCATAGCCCTCCCGCGCCGCCACCAGTTTCGAGACATCGGAACCCGGATCATTTAAATCACCGAAATGCCGCGCACCGGTCGGGCAGGTGGACACACAGGCCGGAACGCGGCTTTCCTCGGGCAGGTTTTTGTTGTATATTTTGTCCACACAAAGCGTACATTTTTTCATCACGCCTTCGGTTTCGTCGTATCCCCGTGCGCCGTAAGGACAGGCCCATGAACACAGTTTGCACCCGATACATATGTCTTCATTCACCAAGACAATCCCGTCTTCTTCGCGCTTGTAACTGGCCCCGGTCGGGCAGACGGTCACACAGGGCGCATCGTCGCAGTGCAAGCAGGAGCGCGGGAAATGCACGGTGCGGCTTTCGCCCGTATCGTTCATGGTTTCGTATGTATGGATGCGGTTAAACCAAACCCCGTCCGGGTCTTTGCCGTGGGGATTAAGATCGGTGAGCGGGGCGGATTTGCCGCTAGTATTCCATTCCTTACAATTTACGGCACAAGCGTGACAGCCCACACAAATATCCAAATCAATCACCAGGCCAAGTTTCTTTTTGGGCGCGGTTTTAGGCAGCGAAGTCATGTCTTGCTTCCCTTCAAATCCGCCCCATAACGAGAAACCTCCATATCAGAAACCGGGCCTTTGACTGCATCATAAATCGGGTAGGTCGTGCCGAATTCCTCCGGTGCGCATTTGCTAATTTTTACCCGCAGATCGTACCAGGCCGCTTGGCCTGTCACCGGATCGGAATTGGAAAATTCATGTCCGTGTTTGTTGGGTTTAAGGACATCGGAAATAATATGGTTGAGCAAGAAACCTTTGTTAAATTCAGGGCTATCATGTTTCAGCCCCCAAGCCCCCTTGCGCTTGCCCACAGCGTTCCATGTCCAGACGGTGTTTTTGTTGACACCCTTAATCAGCTTGACTTGCCCTTTGACCCGGCCATGTCGTCCCTCAATCCACACCCAATCATCATCGATAATACCGAGGCTCATAGCCATGTCTTTGTGGATATGCAATTTGTTGACATTGGTGATTTGGCGCAGCCATGTATTTTGTGACCCCCATGAATGATACATATGCATGGGACGTTGGGACAGGGCATGGAGCGGGTATTCATCCGCGTCCACGTCCCGTTCCTCGAACGGTTTATACCAGATCGGCAATGGGTCAAAATATGTCTCGATGCGCTCACGGTCTTTTTCGGGCGGCTGTCGCTCCCCGTGACCTTGGGCAGCTAATCTAAATTTTTGCAAATCCTCGCTATAAAGCTGAAACACAACTGGCTTGGCCGCGCCAATCCAACCCATTTTTTTTGCATAATCAAGATAGGCTTGATTGGCGTGCTTAAAGAACTGAATGTCCAGTGGCATTTCTTCAGACCAAAAGCATCCGTTTTCAATATATTTATCTAACTGGTTCGGATTGGGTTCGCCAATACCGGATTTATCGCCGTCTTTCCCGCGCCATCCCGCCAATGGCCCAATGCCCGGCTTGCGCTCATGATTGACCAAATAGTCCGGATAGCCGCCTGGAAATTTCGGCGACCTGTCCCCATTGACCATGCCCGGCAAGCCAAGTTTTGCACCCAAATCAAGCAACACAGTTTGAAAGGCCCGAACATCCCGGTCAAGCGGTACGACCGGCTGGCGAATGCCGTCCGCCACCCCGTGGGCCGCAGAAAACGGCCTGTCCAGCACCGACAAACAATCATACCGTTCCAGATATGTGGTGTCCGGCAAGATCAGATCGCAATAAGGTACGGTTTCGGAATAAAACGCATCCGAATATATAATCTTTGGAATTTTATAAGTACCGTCCGCGTTTTTGGCCGTGAAAAACCCGAGCGTCTCACCAATATTCATGGACGAATTCCACGCCATATTGGCCATGAACATGAACAGCACGTCTATGGCGTAAGGATCTTTTTCGGCGGCATTGCGCAGCACCATATGCATCATGCCGTGCAAAGCTAGCGGATATTCCCAGGAAAATGCTTTGTCGATCCTGAGGGGTGCGCCGTCTGCGCCCACCACCAAATCATCCGGCGATGTCGGAAAACCATTGGACGGGCCGCCGAGCGGCGTGTTCGGTTTGTAATGGGGCGGGGTTGGTTTGTCGCCCGGCGGAATAGGTTTGGGAAACGGCGGTTTATAACGCCAACCACCCGGCGTATCTATGGAGCCGAGCAAAGCTTGAAGCATATGAATGGCCCGGCACGTATGAAACCCGTTGGTATGAGCCGAAATCCCGCGCATGGCGTGAATAGCCACCGGGCGGCCAATCATTTTATCGTGCTTGCGGCCCCAAGCATCCGTCCAGGCTTGGTCGATCACCACTTCTTCTGCGAAAGCCGCATGGGCCAATTCGGCGGCAATCCTGCGAATGGTGTCTGCGCCTATACCGCATGTTTCCGCTACCGCATCCGGCGCATACTCCGCCGCCATATAACGGCTGGCCAGAAGTTCAAAAGCGGGCACTACTGTCTTGCGCCCAACCTTGCGCTTACCTGCAAATGCAGGGGTGAAATTTTTAGAATGGGCACTGACCGCTTTTTTCTTTTTCAAATCCCAAACTAGCGGTTCGCCTTTTTTGCCCCGTACAAACAGACCGTCATCAGCCCCGCCGGGATTTTGAATAACCAACCAGGGCGAATTGGAATACCGGGCCAGTGAGGCAAAGTCGATTTTCTCTGCCCGCAGTAATTCGTGGATAATGGCGAATATAAACAACCCGTCCGTGCCGGGCCTAATCCCGACCCATTCATCAGCAATGGCCCCATACCCGTTGCGCGACGGATTGACGGCAACGAACTTGCAGTCCCCACGGGTCTTCATTTTGCCCAACCCAATTTTGATGGGATTGCTGTCATGGTCATCGGCGACGCCGAGCATCATGAAATACTTTGTCCGGTCAAAATCCGGATCACCAAATTCCCAAAACGCCCCGCCGATGGTATAAAGCCCCCCGGCCGCCATATTGACCGAGCAAAACCCGCCGTGAGCCGCAAAATTATGGGTGCCGTAAGCACTGGCCCACCATCCAGTCAGGCTTTGGCTCTGGTCGCGCCCGGTAAAAAATGCCAGCTTGCCGGGGTCTTTAGCCCGGGTCTCGCCGAGCCAGTTTGTGGCCAATTCCAGTGCCTCGTCCCACTCGATTTCCTTGAACTCGCCAGACCCCCGCTCCCCGACGCGCAACAAAGGCTTGGTCAGTTTGGCAGGCGCATTTTGGTGCATGATGCCGCTTGAGCCCTTGGCGCACAGCACTCCTTTATTAACCGGATGATCGGGATTACCTTCAATATAGCGGATTTTGCCGTCCTTCATATGGACTTTGATACCGCAGCGACAGGCACACATATAACAGGTAGAGGTCTTGACCTCGTCGCTGATTTGCGGCGAAAGATCAATCTCCTCCTTTACCGTAGCAAACGGATTAAAGTCCATTTGGGTGTCCCCTTGTTCGTGTTTGCCGTATATCAGCATACTCTAATATAACATTGCCAAGAATAGTGTGACAGTCAATGAATTTTTAGAAAAACTCTACCCGTTATTTCGGCGTATACGGTATCACCACGCCGTCCTTGACCGTAAACACCCTGTCCATATAGGCGACTAGGCTCATATTGTGGGTGGCGACTAGGGCGGAGACACCTTCGAGGCGTGTCATATCGAACAGGCTTTGAAAGACATTGCCGGATGTGTTGGGGTCGAGGTTACCTGTTGGTTCATCGGCTAGCAAGATTTTCGGTTTGTTGGCGATGGCCCGCGCAATAGCGACGCGCTGTTGTTCACCGCCCGACATTTGCGACGGTTGGTGGTGCATACGCTCTGAAAGGCCCATAATCCCCAAAAGACGCTCGGCCTCGGCGCGGGCCGCAGATTGTGATTTCCCTGCAATCATTTGCGGCAGAGCCACATTATCCAGCGCGGTAAATTCACGCAGCAGATGATGGAATTGATAAACCACGCCGATTTGGTTGCGGCGCACGGCGGTGCGTTTATTGTCAGACAAAGACAAACATTCCTTGCCGTCTATATAAACCTCGCCCGCATTGGGTTTTTCCAACAAGCCCGCCGCATGTAACAACGTAGATTTACCGGAACCCGACGGGCCAACCAGACCGACCATTTCGCCGGGATATATATCTATCTCGGCACCGGCAAGCACATGTAAAGTGCTGTCCCCGGACTGAAATGAGCGGTGCAAATTGCGCACGGAAAGGATTGGCTGCTTACTCATAACGAAGCGCCTCCACAGGATCGGTTTTAGAAGCGGTCAATGCCGGGAAAAATGTCGCCAACGCGGAGACAAGAAACCCCCAAAATGCGACCCAAAACACTTCGGAACCGACCACCTTGGCCGGCAAATGATCTATGCCGTAAACTTCGGGCGGAAAAATGCTGAACGGCTTGCCGCTAATGAGAGAGATAACACTCTCCATCCCGCCTTGAACGGCAGCAATGTTTAAACATAAAAGCAAGCCAACCGTCACACCTGCCAAGGTTCCTAATATGCCAATAGTGGCGCCTGACATTAGAAAAATCCGCAAGATAGACCCGCTAGTCGCGCCAATGGTTTTAAGAATAGCTATGTCTTTGGACTTGTTTTTGACCAACATGATCATAGCCGAAAGTATGGGAAAAACCGCGATCAGTACCACAATCATAAAGATAAACCGCATGGCAACCTGTTCTGTTTTAAGGGCGGTGGCTGTGCTCTGGTTTTTGTTTTCCCAAGTCTCGATAAACACCGGTTCACCCGCTGCAGAACGGATTTTGCTCTTCATATTGTGGATCATATCAGCATCATCAAGACGCAGTTGAATGTCCGTTGGACTACGGCCTTGGTTAAAGAACAGGCTCGCTTGAATGATCGGCATATAAATGTTTAAACTATCCGCACTGATCAAGCCACTGGCAAATATAGCGGCCACCTCATAGGACTTAAACACGGGCCGCGAGCCAAAGGGCGTAGTGCGTAAAATCGGCGAATAAATCGTCAACCTATCACCCGCAGTCAAGCCGAGATTATTGGCCAAATATGCTCCAATAACAATTTTATCCCCGCCGTTATGCCCCGTGCCAAATCCGTCCAAATCACCCGCAACTATACTGTCTCTAATCAAGTCTATATCCAGCAAATTTTCAGCCGAAATCCCTGTGACCAAAGCTGGCCCGGTTCGGCTTTGAGCTTGAACAAATGTCTGGGTTTGCGTAAAAATAAATGTGTTTTCCACCCCGTCCAAAACAGCAACCCGGTCACGCAAGCCAATGATCTGTAATTGTGACGGGTTGGCGTTCGCTGAGCCCACATACATATGCCCGTCCAGCCCAATGGTCAGCTCGATCATTTTCTCGCGAAACCCGTTCATGATCGACATGATGGTGATCATGGCAAATATGGCCAAAAATATGCACAGAAAAGACAGCACCGAAATCAGCCCGACACCGCCTTCGCTTTTACGGGCGCCCAAATAGCGCCCGGCTATTTTGCGCTCAAACTTGCCAAACGGTGGTGCGCCGTTCTTTGCGGCTGATATATCTACACCAGATATATTTGAACTAGGCCGCTTCATATGGATAAATCTGCAAATTGTGCCGTGATGAAATTGACCGCCGCGTCCGGGCTTAAACTTTGCCGTTCCCCGGTTTTTCGGTCTTTGATCTCGACAATACCGTCCTTAAGCCCGCGCGGGCCGACAATGATCTGATAAGGCAGGCCGATAAGATCCATGCGCGAAAACTTCCCCCCGCCCCGGTCGGGTTTATCATCATAAAGCGGGTCAACACCTGCCGCCCCGAGCCTTGCATAAATATCTTCGCATACAGTATCGCACGCCGCATCACCAACCCTAAGATTGAGTATCCCGACCCCGAACGGTGTTACGGATTTAGGCCAGATAATGCCGGCGTCGTCGTGGCTAGCCTCAATAATACCGCCGACCAGACGCGATACACCGACCCCGTAAGACCCCATCTGGGCGAAATGTTCACGCCCGTCCGGCCCCATAACTTTGGCCCCCATGGCCTTTGAATATTTGTCGCCGAAACAGAAAATATGCCCGACCTCTATACCGCGAGCTGACAGACGTTTATCCTTGGGTATTTAGGCCTCAAACGCTTGCGCATCGTGCATTTCGTCCGTGCGGGCATATAGTGCGGTGCGCTCATCGACGAGGCTTTGTAAATTACCATTAAAGTCCACATCCAAACCCGGCGCAGGCATATCAACCAGATCGGCATGGCAGAAAACTTCGCTCTCACCTGTATCCGCCAATATTAAAAACTCGTGGGAAAGGTCGCCGCCAATCGGTCCGGTGTCGGCGCGCATCGGCACTGCTTTTAGACCCATACGGGCAAAAGTATTGAGATAGGCAATGAACATTTTATTGTAGGACACCACTGCCGCGTCCATGTCTATGTCAAAAGAATAAGCATCTTTCATCAAGAACTCGCGCCCGCGCATCACCCCGAAACGGGGCCGCACCTCGTCGCGAAATTTCCACTGGATATGATAGAGAAGCTGCGGCAGCTCTTTGTAGGAACGCACGAAAGTCCGAAACACATCCGTGAGCATTTCTTCATTGGTCGGGCCGTAGAGAAGCTCGCGACCGCTGCGGTCTGTGATACGTAACATTTCCTTGCCGTAATCATCATAACGGTCTGATTCCCGCCAAAGCTCGGCCGGCTGAATGGTCGGCATCAGCATTTCCACTGCGCCGGCCCGGTTTTGTTCCTCGCGGACAATGTGCTCGATTTTGCGCATGACCTTATAACCCATCGGCAACCAGGAATATATCCCGGCCGAGTGCTGCTTGACCATGCTGGCGCGCAACATAAAACGGTGCGAGGCAATTTCAGCACTGGCGGGGGTCTCTTTGAGGAGCGGTAAAAAATATCGTGATAGGCGCATAATAGGTCTCTGTTTTCCCCTGCATAGGGAATTGAAGCTTTCCCGGCAAGCTTGCATTACAATGATTACGAGAGTTTAAATGTCCGTTTTAAATTTAGAGCTAAATTTTATCTGGCACAAAATTCGGTAAAAACGGGATATTGTCCAAAGTTACAAGATCAAATTGCACAATCAGAAAAATAATCAACCAGATAATCCCGGCCAATATGGTGTTTTGAATTATTTTTCGCTTCATACGCGCTGCGACCGGCGCACCTGGCTCTGTGCCGCTAACCACGTCACCTGCCTCATGTTGCCCCTTTATCCCCCAAGGCAAAACCACAAATAGGCTCAACCACCAAATGACGAAATAAAGTGCAATAGCGGTGACAATGGGCATGTGGGCTCCTGTTGTTGGAATACGTATAGCATCTTAGTTCGGGTTTTCTCCCGAAACTTGTGCTTTGTTGCAAACTCGGAGGCCTTAGGTCAAGCCCATGATGAATTTTCTCATCCAGACAGTGCAAAAATATAATGGGCGCAACGCATGTTTGAACGATTTAATGCCACCCAACGCACAATTTGATTGTGGCTGCCGAATTGCCCGTCTATGAACGCACCCATGATTACTGAATTTGGACAGATAGCCTTGATTTTGGCCTTATTGGTTGCGGCGGCGCAATCCGTCTTGCCCATGATCGGGGCGCAAAAAAATGACGCCCGCCTCATGGCCTTTGGCGACCGGGCGGCGACGGCGCAATTTATCTTGCTTGCCCTTGCCTTTACCGCCTTGACCATAGTCTTTATCCAGTCGGATTTTTCCACGAAATTGGTGGCGGTCAATTCCCATACCGACAAACCCATGCTCTATAAAATCAGCGGTGTTTGGGGCAATCACGAAGGCTCCATGTTGCTTTGGGTGCTTATCCTTGGTTTGTTCGGCGCGTTGGTGCCTGTGTACGGCAAAACCTTGCCCGCCGGTTTAAAAGCCCGCGCCTTGGCCGTCCAAGGCATGGTCGGGGTCGGGTTTTTAGCCTTTATTGTCTTTACCTCAAACCCGTTTGAACGCCTTAACCCTGTCCCCATTAACGGGCAAGGCTTAAACCCGCTTTTGCAAGACCCAGGGTTGGCTTTCCATCCGCCATTTTTATATTTGGGCTATGTGGGGTTTTCCATGGCGTTTTCCTTTGCCGTCGCCGCCTTGATCGAAGGACGTGTGGACGCCGTTTGGGCGCGCTGGCTGCGGCCGTGGGTGTTGATTGCCTGGAGTTTTCTGACCATCGGCATCGCAATGGGCAGTATCTGGGCCTATTACGAGCTTGGTTGGGGCGGTTGGTGGATGTGGGATCCGGTGGAAAATGTATCCTTTATCCCTTGGTTGGCCGGCACAGCTTTGTTGCACTCTATCATGGTGTTGGGCAAGCGGCATTCCATGGCCAGTTGGACAATATTATTGGCCATAGCCGCCTTTAGTTTAAGTTTGGTCGGTACATTCGTGGTGCGCTCCGGCGTGCTGACCAGTGTGCACTCCTTTGCCGTAGACCCAGAGCGCGGCGTGTTTATTCTGGCTTTATTGATATTGGCCACCGGGGGCGGCTTGACCCTCTATGCCCTGCGCGCCCATAAATTACGCGGCGGCCCGGAGTTTACATTAGTGTCCAAAGAAGGCGGGCTACTCTTGAATAATTTACTTTTGTGTGTGGCCGCATTCACCGTGTTTCTCGGCACATTCTACCCGCTTTTAATCGAAGCTTTTTCCAGCGACAAAATCTCGGTCGGCGCACCTTATTTTGACCGGACATTCGGCCCGGTTATGATTGTGCTGATTGCCTTTATGGGCCTTGGCCCCTTGGTGAAATGGCGCAAGGATAGTTGGGTCAGTTTAAAACCGCATCTCTTAAAATCCGCATTGTTGATCGCTGTCGTAGCCGCCTTGACATTTTGGCTGGGCAAGTCCGTGCTTGGGGCATTGTCTTTGGGCATTGCCGCCTATTTGGCCTATAGCACATTGGTGGCTATGGGGCGCAAAATAAAGTTAGGTAAACCGGGGGCTATGAAACTGCTGAAAGCCCAACCTGCTTCCGTATGGGGTTTCTTTTTGGCCCATATGGGTATTGCCATTTGCATGGTCGGGGTTACCGGCATGTCAGTGTGGCAAGGCAGTGAAGCCAAACGGCTTAAACTGGGCGAAAGCATAAATGTCAGCGGCTATGTGTTTACTTTGAAAAGCATCACGCCTGGAAGGGAGGCCAATTACCAGAAAATGACAGGGCTAGTACAAGTGCAAAAAAACGGCGAAATCGTCGCTAATTTACGCTCGTCGCAACGGTTTTATCCGGTGCGCGACATGATCACCACCGAAGCCGGAATTAAAGTCCGGTTTATGAAAAACCTGTATGCGGGTGTTGGCGAGGGCGACCCAAAAACCGGTTGGGTGGTACGGGCCTATGTGCATCCATTGGTGGTGTGGATATGGCTAGGCGCATTGATGACGGCTTTGGCTGGCTTTGTCTCTATTTTTGATAGGGGTCATAGACGAGGGCCAAAAACATGAAGATGACTTTAACATGAAAATGACTTGGAAAGGTTTGCTGCCGCTGTTGATATTTTCTGCTATGGGGATATTTTTGGCAATCGGCCTGACCAAAGACCCGAGCAAATTACCCTCGCAACTGATCAATGAGCCGTTTCCTGAATTTTCCCTACCGGATTTATTCGACCCTGAAACGCAAATTGACCAAACCTATCTCAAAGGCCAAGTCACCCTGGTCAATGTATTTGGTTCATGGTGTGTTGCCTGTGATTTGGAGCATCCTACCCTGCGCCGGCTTGCGGCGGCGAACGAGATTACCATGCTCGGCATTGATTGGCGCGATACCATGGAAAAGGGCCGCCTGTGGCTAGAGCGCGGCGGCAATCCCTATGACCGTGTTGCCTTTGATGCGGACAGTATATTGGCGATTTCCCTTGGGGTGACAGGTGCACCGGAAAGCTTTCTGGTTGATCATACCGGCCAAATCCGCTTTAAATATGTCGGGCCGATTTCAGACAAAATATGGCGTAAGGAAATCAAACCAATCGTTTTGGCGCTTGAGCAAGAAATGGAGGCGACTCCATGAGTGCGAAACACGCTATGCGTGCGAAACACGAGAGGCATTCCCTGCAGTCGCCTGCTATTTGTCGAACCTTGATGTTCGTTTTTATCAGCCTATTCATGAGCCTATTCATGAACATGGCTGCACTTGCCCAAACCATGTCGGACAAAGAGGTCGAAGCCCGCGCCCACGAGGTCGGAAGCGCCTTGCGCTGCGTGGTGTGCCAAAACCAGTCCATAGACGAATCCGATGCCGATCTGGCCAAAGACATGCGCAAGCTTGTACGCTTCCGGATCAGGCAGGGCGACAGCAACGCCGAAGTGATTTCTTATATGCAATCACGCTACGGCGATTTTGTCCTCCTGAAACCACCCGTGCAAAGCAACACATATTTTCTATGGTTCGCCCCCGTTGGACTGATGTTGGTTTTCTTAATCTGGTATGTGGTTCGAACCCGCCGCACGACAATGCAATTAGAACCTGAACCCCTGAGCAGTGCAGAAATGGCACAGTTTAAGAAAATATCCAAAAAGGAGAACAACACATGATCTGGCTAATAATGGGCATATTGGTGTTGGGTGTTTTGCTGTTCGTGGCCCGTCCGCTCTATGTCAAGCAAGCGCCCAAAAACGCACCAGATAGTGAAACCACAGACTATCTGGAAAAAATTTCCCAGATTGATGCCCAACTCGAAGCCGCCGGGGAAACCGTTGATGTCCCGGTTTTGGAAGCCGCCAAGATTGAATTACAAAGACAGATTATCAAACACAACAATGTGGGCACCCAAATAGAGACGCCCCCCCCTGCCCTGCTCCTCAGCTCACTGTTTGTGATTTTCGCATTTGCCGCCATTGGGCTTTACACTATGGGTGGCAGGCCGGATTTGACCACACCCGGCGCATTACAACGCCCCGTGCAGTTGGAAAATCCGGCTGATATGACACTTGAGCAGGCCGTTGCCAGGCTTGAACAAAAACTCAAAACTGATGGACAAAACCCCCAAGGGTGGATTTTATATGCCCGCAGCCTGATAACTTTGCGCCGCTATGATGACGCCGTTGCCGCTTATGAGAAAGCATTGCAACTTGCGGACAACAATCCGAATGTAAAAGAAGAACTGGCGAGCGCCAAACAATTCATTGCCCAACAAACCAACACCGCCCCCCCCGGCCCAAGCGCACAGCAAATGCAAGACGCAGCCAATATGACCGCTCAAGACAGACAAGACATGATCAATAGCATGGTCGCGGGGCTAGCCGAAAAACTGAAAGACAATCCAAAAAACCCAGACGGCTGGATACGCCTGCTAAAAGCCCGCCGCGTTATGGGTCAAGAAGCCAAAGCGGACATCACACTCATACGCGAAACCTTCAAAGACAACCCCAAAACCATAGAGCAAATTTTGTCGGCAAGCGGGTGGACGGAAGAAAAATAACTCTCCACATGCCAACAGCCTCAGCCGATCATTTCCCTTTGAGCGAAAATCCAGCGAATAAAGAGTGCGCCCTCGCGCACACATATTTGGATAAACTGGATACCCGATCAAGCCGGGTATGAGCGGGTGGTGGAGATGCGGGAGTGTTCGGGATGTTTGCCAAATATTAAAATCTGGCGTTTTCGTATTTTCGTTTATCACAATACACACTGTCATGTGTCAAGTCGCCGTACAAATCCGCCCAAAGCAAATTCAATATTTCAACCGCTTGCAGCTTCCAGCCTCTTTCCCATTTTTTAATCCGTCGCTCGCGTTTGAACGCCCCGTCCCGTGTTTCGTGCGTTGCAAACCAGACGAGTTGGTCACAACTATGTTTGGCCGCGAACCCTTTGAATACTTTCTCCTTATGTTCATAAATCCGCAAAGAAAGATCATCCGTATGCCCAACATACAAGGTGCCGTTACGTTTATTGGTGACGATATAGACAAAGAACATTATAGGAACATACTATATTTGCAGTACCGACGCAATCCTTTTTTTTTAAAAACCGCTCATACCCGGCCCCGACCGGGTATCCAGCGAGTAAAGAGTGCGCCCTTGCGCACACATATCTGAAGAAACTGGATACCCGCTTTCGCGGGTATGAGCGGAGTTTGGTTGGTTTACTCCATAGTGTCCATAAATAAATCAAAGTATTTTTCTGCTAAATAAACAGCGTCGTCTTTCTCTAAACACTTAATATTGCCAACAAATGCACCGCCAAAAAATAACGATTTAGCTTTACTGCCGCCCGCGACCATCTGATAAATAGCAAATATATTTTTACTTAATTTATCACTATTAGGTCCTCGCAAACCATCATCCTTGTCTGAATCAACAGTGATACAATCCCATTCTAAATCATAATATTTTCGTCTTTTATGCAGATAAATAAACGGCTGGCCTATTGTTTGACATCTATAAAACCAGGCCTCACAATCAAGATCATTAGATTTTTGAATAAACTTAAATTTTTCCCTAACCTACTCCCCCGTCTCCAAATAAATCTCCCTGCCCAGTTCCTTAAATTTCTCGCTCATTCAGGTATCAGAAAACTACATTTTATGCTGGGGTGCGCCAAGCCTTTTATTTTCTCCATACAAACGTCCATCAATTCCTTGCCCGGCTCATCTTCCTCCGGTGTCGTTTCTATAAACTCTTGTCTCCAATAACCAGGTGCCAACACTTTATCTTTTTTTGCTCCAACCACATAAAAAGTTCCTGTGAAACCGATATGACTGTAATATTGACATATTGCACCAGACGTTTTTTTTTGCGACGATAAATTTTGCATGTGCAGTCAAAGCCGTATCAGGAAATTGCCGTTGAACACGAGCACCAGGCCCATCTGTATAATAAGGCCATGTCTTTATTTCTCCTGAAATATAAGCCTTGCGGGCAAATTCACCGTCTGGACAACTCCATATTTCATCCGCAAGTGCGGGCGTTCCCAAACTCAAGACAAACAATCCTAGTAAAACCCGTATTTTCATCATATCACTTTCCTCCGGTCTCTAAACCTGCCTGCTCCAAATAAATCTCCCCGCCCATCGCCTTAAACTTCTCGCTCATCCCGGCCATGCCCTCTTGGGCCTGCGCTTCCAAACTGGCTTTTTCGTTGTCCGACAGAGTTTCTGTGTAGTCTCGGACGTCCTGCGTAATCTTCATGCTGCAAAACTTCGGGCCGCACATGGAGCAAAAATGCGCGACTTTGTGGGCGTCTTTTGGTAGGGTTTGGTCGTGATAATCTTTGGCGGTTTCCGGGTCTAGTGAGAGGTTGAATTGGTCTTGCCAGCGGAACTCGAAACGGGCGCGGGACAGCGCATCGTCGCGGAGTTGCGCCGCCGGGTGGCCTTTGGCTAGGTCGGCGGCGTGGGCGGCTAGTTTGTAGGTTATGACGCCGACTTTTACGTCGTCCCGGTCTGGTAGGCCCAGATGTTCTTTGGGGGTTACATAGCATAACATGCTTGTGCCGAACCAGCCGATCATGGCGGCGCCAATGCCGGATGTGATATGGTCATAACCGGGCGCGATGTCTGTCGTTAATGGCCCAAGCGTGTAGAACGGGGCTTCGCCGCAGACTTCTAATTGCTTTTCCATATTGGCTTTGATCTTGTGCATGGGCACATGGCCGGGGCCTTCGATCATCACTTGGCAACCTTTGGCCCAGGCGATTTGGGTTAGCTCGCCGAGGGTTTCAAGTTCGGCAAATTGGGCGCGGTCATTGGCGTCGGCGATAGAGCCGGGGCGCAGGCCGTCGCCGAGGCTAAAGCTGACATCATAGGTGCGCATAATATCGCAAATGTCCTCGAAATGGGTGTAGAGGAAACTCTCCTCATGGCGGGACAGCATCCATTTAGCCATGATAGAACCGCCCCGCGACACGATACCCGTAACCCGGTGCGCAGTAAGGTGGATATAGGCGAGGAGCACGCCGGCATGGATAGTGAAATAATCCACGCCTTGTTCAGCCTGCTCGATCAATGTGTCGCGGAAAATTTCCCATGTCAGGTCTTCGGCGACGCCGTTGACTTTTTCAAGCGCCTGATACATGGGCACGGTGCCGATAGGCACAGGGCTGTTGCGGATAATCCATTCGCGGGTGTTGTGGATATTGCGACCAGTCGAAAGATCCATGACATTATCGGCGCCCCATCTTGTGGCCCAAACCATTTTATCCACCTCCTCCTCGACCGACGAAGCCACGGCGCTATTGCCGATATTGGCATTGATTTTTACCAGAAAATTCCGGCCAATAATTTGCGGTTCTATCTCCGGGTGGTTGACATTGGACGGAATGATAGCCCGGCCTCTCGCGATTTCGTCCCGGACAAATTCGGACGTCACGAAAGCCGGGACGCTGGCACCAAAACTCTCGCCCGCATTCACGCGAGCCTGTGCGCCCGGCACGGCCTCCGTGCGGCCCAAGTTTTCGCGCTCGGCCACATAGATCATTTCTTTGGTGATGATGCCCGCCTTGGCGTATTCATATTGGGTGAACGGCTTCCCCTCATCTTTACGCCGCAAAGGCTTGTTTTTAATAGGAAATTCTCGCGCCAAATACTTGCCAGATGCCCCGCCATTATCTTCGGGTTTCACATCACGACCAGCATATTCCACCGCGTTCCCTCGCTCCATAACCCAGTCAGTACGCGGACGCGCCAACCCTTTCTCCAAATCAATCTCAACACTCGGATCGCTATAAGGCCCCGAAGTATCATAAACCACAACATCCGGCTCATTAGCGGACGGATGCAGCGCGATAGAGCGGTGCGCCACAGATATATCCGGTGCGCTCGCGGGGTTGGTAAACACCTTCGTGGATGCTGGCAGTGCGCCTGTGGTCACGGTTGGCGTTTGGAACTGCGATTGGTCGATTGGTTTATTCATTTTATTTATCTTTCATATAAGGGTTTTTGGTTTTTTGCCATTATCTTTTTACGCCGTTTGTTGTTCACGAAAATGAAATCAACAAATTGCCCGGTTTTAATATGCTCTTGAATTTCCCCATAGATTTGGCGTTGAATTACATCTTGGTCTCCACGGCGGTGTTTTTGAATGACTAAAAAATAGTTTTTTAATCCATTTGCCGCTTTAGGCTCAAGCGGATGCTCGCTGATATAAATTTTTTCAACGGCACGGATACCAGAAGCCACCTTAATCAAAGCAGAACTTAAACCGTGATCCACTGCCTCGGTCACCACTAAGTTTGTAATATCACTCGTCTTGATTTCCCCCATTTGAATTGTATTTTTCAAACTCGCCACATATCTAACTTCTTCAGGGCTAAACAGTTTTTGGTATTTTGTTTCAGGGTTTAGAAAAAGGTAAAATGGTTGCATCATGAATGTAAAAGCGGCACCGCCTTTTATTGCCGTTATATCTCCATCTTGAAAATTTCGATCTTCACCAAACTTTCTTGCGCGTTCCAGTGAATCAAAAATATTTATCACAGGTTTGTTATCAAGCATGCTGGCCCTGAATTGAACTTCTGCCAAACCATCAATGCTTGTGTCGCCAATATCACCTTTGGTGAAAACGAATAACTCACTAGTGGAAAACAGGTCGTAATAATCAAATGTTTCAACACGGCCTTGCGAAACAGCAATGTAGGCTTCGTCCAATGGCGTAAGTTTTTCACTTTTGTCAGATGCCTTAGCTTGTGAGGACAATAGGGTAAATAGAATCGTTGAGATAATTGAAAATACCAATAAAATTGCCCTTAACTTAAACACTGATATTCACTCCGGCGTAGCACGGGGTCCACCTCTCGGCTAGGTGCAGGACTAACAATGGATACCGGTCTGCGCCGGTATGAGCGGGGTGGTGGGGCTTGTTATTCATTGCCACCACCCCCCTGATTAAGTCCGGGTTTCCTTTGCCCTGTATTTGGTTTGCATTTGAGTGTGCCCGTAGCGATACCGCCAAAGGATCGCACTTGTTTCAATGTTTCCGTATCGCCAAAAACTGTTGCAGCTATGCTTTCTTCCACAATTTCTACATGTGGCAAGCAACTTTCAATAAAGGGACGCTCAACAATCAGAACTGTGCTTTTCACATTACTTCGTATGCCACCTAGAAACCGGGGCTTGCCCGTCATGCCTGTGGTAAATGGACTGCCACCAGAATCTGTATCACGATAAAGCCGCCAACCGTGCGCAATACCGTATTGGCGAGAAAACCTGTCTTCAGCCGCGAGCGTCTCAGCTTGCGAATCCAGACTAATCTTGTCACCTGCCTTTGACATAAGCCACGGGTCTGGAGTGCCGTGAAGACCTATAAAACCACCAGGCTCAATCTTTAATTTATGTGCTACCGGAATAAAATAGTTTCCACAAGACGACAGGCAGGCGCCGCGAATGATCACAGTACGTGGTTTGCGGGCGATAATATCACCTATTTGCCGACCCGTTTTCGTCGTGCCGCCAAAAGAGGAAACAATTATTGTGTCTACACGACCATCAATTTGTGCCCGTGCGCAGTCGAGCATGTCCTGATCAACATAGCCGGACAGCCATACAGAATAAGCATCCGGGCGCTCACACTTATTGGATGGAGCTACGACGACTACGCTACTCGCGCAAGATGCGCCTAGCAAAGCAAAAACAAGTAAGAGTAGCGAGGATATTAGTTTAAACATCACCCTCATCTTCCTGATTAAGCCCGAGTTCCCTCTGTAATTTTTTGGTCAAATTCAGTGATGCCAGTCTATGGCTTTCGCGCAAGTAATCCTTTAAATCTTCGTCGCTCATGCTTTCCTCCCCGGTGCGTTGTATCCATTTCATGCCCCGTGATGCCAAATATGGTGCCGGGCGGCAACCGGGGGCATCACTGAGCATTTCAAAAGCGATTTCGCCGCATTTAAAAGTAACGAAAAGTACGTCGTCCGCATCATTATTATTTCCCGGTCGGTCGCTTTGCTCCCTCTTCGCCTCTTGCCAACCGCCTACGGCAAATAATTTATTTTTCTCCGCGCTGCCGACTTTCCAAACATCAGCCCCACCCCACTGCACAACATGCATGGTGTGGGGGAGCGTGCTACAGAACGCATTATACTGGTCTTGTGTCACATCCGTCCTTCCGCCCGCATTATCGGGATCAAGTTTTAAGGGTGCGTCTCAACCAACAAGGTGCCCCTCGGAAAGTGCAGTATGGCACAACATAGCGATTCTCACAAGCTTAACAAGCGCCTGTCTTTCAAAACCACAGCTGCCGCATTATGTCCCGGCGCACCCGTGACGCCGCCGCCGGGATGGGTGCCGCTACCGCACATATAGAGACCTTTTATGGGGGCGCGGTAAGCGCCGTGGCCTAATACCGGACGGGCGGAAAACAATTGGTCGAGGCTCATACGGCCGTGGAATATATCGCCGCCTATGAGGGCAAATTTATGCTCTAAGTCTAGGGGAGACAGGACTTGGCGGCCAAGCACGGATTTGGCGAAACCCGGTGCGTATATATCCACCGTATTGATGATGTGGTCGGCGGCTTGTTCGCGCACATCATCCCAATTGAGATTGCCCGGCAGTTCATAGGCAAACTGCTGACAAAACAGGCTGGCCACATGCTTGCCTTTGGGGGCGAGTGTGCCGTCCAAAGTTGACGGGATCAGCATTTCGATAATCGGTTTGTCCGACCAACCCTTAGCCTTTGCGCTCAGCCAAGCTTTGTCCATATATTCTAGGCTCGGCGCAATGATAATGCCGGAGGTGAGGTAGTCTTCACTCTCTGGTTTTTTGGTCGGCGCATTGGTGAATATTGGAAGCTCGCTCAACGCCACATTCATACGAAATGTACCCGAGTGGGATTTATAATTTTTAATACGGGTGCGAAAATCTGCGGGCAGATCATCCGGCTCTACCAAGTTTTCAAACACAATTTTCGGATGCACGGACGAAATCACTAAATTAGTTTTGTAATGGAGTTGCTCTGTACGCACCTCGCTAATTTTCCCATTGTCACATATGATTTTTTCAACCGGGCAATCGGTGACAATCTCCACACCTTGCGCGGCGCACGCCCTTTGCATAGCCTGCGTAATCGCGCCCATGCCGCCTACGGCATGACCCCAAGCTCCGGGTATGCCCGCCGCTTCGCCGAACACATGATGCAGCAATACATAAGCAGAGCCGGGCTCATTTGGGGATGCAAAATGACCAACGATTGCATCAAACCCGAACAGAGCTTTGACCGCTTCGCTTTCAAAATATTGCTCAAGGATTTCACTGGCCGACTTGGTGAAAAAATCCAAAAGATCGCGTTGGGTTTGTATGGATAATTTGCGCATCTTATTGCCAGCTTTGAGGAGCGCCAATACATCCGAAAGACCGCCGCCTGCCCCCCCACTTAA
This sequence comes from Alphaproteobacteria bacterium, assembly GCA_024278855.1. GTDB lineage: Bacteria > Pseudomonadota > Alphaproteobacteria > Caulobacterales > Maricaulaceae > Robiginitomaculum_A. The sequence goes on from JAJRSJ010000004.1 coordinate 24,741, forward strand.
AATGGGCGGCGTAATGAGCAAGAACTGTTTGAGCAGGCCAACAACCCCGCCCAGGGCCGCCGCGTAACGGGGATAGGCCTTCGCGTCCCGCTCACTATGGCGGGCAATTTCTCGCAGGGTTAAACCGTCCCGCCCGGCCAGTAGATACCCGCTCTCCAGAGGCAAATAATTATCCACCTTGCGCAGCACCACCTCTAGCCCGTGTTTGGCAAGCTCCATATCCTTGATGATTTTCGGTTGGAGCAAGGACACGGTATAGCTAGCCACAGAGTTACGAAAACCACCAGAGGCACCCCGGTAAAATTCTTCGGTTATCGCCGCACCGCCGACAACGCTCGACCTCTCAAGCACACAAACCGACATGCCCCTGCGCGCCAAATAAAACGCGCAAACCAACCCGTTATGCCCTGCCCCGATAATGATAGCGTCGTAGTTTTTTATAGTCATAAGCATATTCTAGCTAGATACTCTCCTCCCTCAACACAAATTTTCAACATGTTAAATCAAGCTACTAGGGGCCTGTTTTGGAAAACGGTTGCAATTAAACTCGGTCATTGCCAATATACAATCAACAAGGGAGTTTGTTATGCGGGCATTTATTGTATCAATTTTTATGGTGCTTGGGTATGGTCAGCTTGCAAATGCGCAAACGGACGAAGTTATTGTGACGGGCTCTCGTATTGTTGACGCACCAGGTATCACCATTGAAAAGAAAGGTGATTACCTGTTACTTGAAGTCAATATTGAAAATGACAGTCGTGAACTGTCCGTGCGGATTAAGGAAATGAATGCGACGATTGACAATATGATTGCCGCCGCCAAAAATGACCCGGATATTATTCTCAGCCTAATTGATGACAATGATTTTGTCCGGCCTCTAAGCAAAGATACATTTCACGCAGGCATTCGTAGAGGTTCAAGGCCGGACACGTCTATCGCAACGCTGAAAGTAAAAACCAACATTCCTGCAAGAATTGAAGATTCGTTCAAATTGGCACAAAAACTGGCCGAATTTGTAGACGGTATTGAAGAGGTTGGCCGAACCAAAGTTGATAATTATGATGAAGTTTCAGTTAGCGTTGTTGATCCCTATCAATATAGAGACGAAGTTCGCAATAAAATAATTACTGAAATTAACGCGACAACAAATGCGTTAAGTGGTGGCTACCGTGTTATTGTGAGCGGCCTTGACGGGCCAGTAAAGTGGACGAGGTCAGGCGACCTGAATCTTGCATTTTACATGAATTATTCTTACGAAATCATCCCCGATACCCTAACAAACTATACCCAACAATATATCGATGAATAGGCTCGCTGTGCGTTTACTGGCAATAATTATCCCGCTTCTCACTATTGGCCTCGATAAAGCTCAGTATATCACCTTTCAACTCTGAATCGTCGTCGAAATAGCGTGACAGGACTTTGACCACATCTGTGTGGTTGAGGCCGGGATACATTTTATAATCAGCCGAGCCGCCGCGAGCGCCAATTAATTTTTGAAGTTCCGTGCTGTGCAATTCGCTAACCGTCGTGTCCTTGTCGCCAATGGCCATAAATATCGGCGGGGTCGGGCCTTTGATCAAATTAACCGGCGCATCCTCGGCGGTATGGCGATCCGGGAAGATAATGAGCAAGCGTTCCGCCTTTAACGGAAAGGCTCCGTAAGGCCCGGCCAGGCCGACCGTGCCGGCAATGGTTTGGCAAACCTCCACCCCTTGGGCTTGTAAATATTTTGGCTCAACCGTGACCATCATGGCATTATAGGCCCCGGCCGAATGGCCAATGACGATCAATCCCCGCTCTGGATAACGCTTGGCCGTGTAGGCAATGGCGGCGGCGGTATCATTGACGAACTCTGGGTAAACCACATCAGGATAGAGACGATAATTGGGAATGACCGTAGTGTAGCCTTGGGAAGCAAATGCTTCGCCGACAAATTTATAGATGCTTTTACTGCCCGTATCCCAAGAGCCGCCGTGGACAAATATGATGACGGGCGTACCCGGCTTGGGGTCTTTGGGCTGGTATATATCTAATTTTTGCCGCTCGCCGTCCATATAGGCTACGTCCTTGGCAAATTTATAACTGCCAGAAGGCGTTATGGTGTTGAGAAATTTGACCGGCGTACAAGCCGCAAACAACAACAAAAGGGCAATAACCGAAATGAAAAATAATGATATACGAAGTTTCATGGGTTTTTCCTAACAACAAGAACTGTTTTGACTTGAATTTCCTTGACTTGAACTACTTTGGTTTGGGTCAGTGGTCAATTTTGGCGTACCCTTTTTGGTCTCGCTTGGGCCTCGGCGGCGCACTGCGTCGTCCGGAAAACCTACCTTGTCTGTCACCTCTATGGCCGGTTCAATATAGGCAAAACTTCCCGCGTAAGGTTCTTGCTGCAACAGTTTAAAAGTTTTTGCGCAAACGGCGGAGCGCACCCCGCGCCGAAACACATGACCATCATCATCCTTGATATGGCGCCACGGGCCGAGATAAATCACCGCCTGATTTTTCTCCAGACTTTCGCCCTGCTTGCCCTTATAGGCCAGATAGGTGGCGGAACGGTATTCAATCCCCTCGACGATTTGCCATGGCTGCATTTCAAATTTATCAATGGTAACACCGTGAAACCCGGCTTGCTCCAATGCTTCGCCGAAACCTTCTTCGGTCAACGCCCCGGAGATACATCCCGACCACAGCCGTGCGTCTTGCTTGAGGCTTTCGGGGCTGTCTTCGTCGGAGATAATATCGGACACGGCCACCCTGCCCCCAACTTTCAAAACCCGGAACATCTCCGCAAAAAGTTGCTTTTTCTTGCTATCAGACACTAAATTCAACACGCAATTTGAAACGATCACATCAACGCTATTATCAGCTATCATCGGCATTTCGGTTTGCAAGCGCAGGATTTCCGCTTCCATAGCTTCCATGTCACCTGCATTTTTGACCGGGTTTTTCGCCAGCCATGTATTGAGCGCGTCCAGATCGGTTTTGAGATCTTCAATATGCCCGCGCCTAAATTCTACATTGGCATACCCGACCCGCTCGGCAATGATTGGCGCGTTAGTCCGCGCCAGTTCAAGCATATCGTCGGTCATATCAATACCGATAACCTTGCCCTTAGGCCCGACGATCTGCGAAGCAATAAAACATATCTTGCCGCCGCCCGAACCAAGGTCGAGCACCACATCGCCTTCGCGTACATAACGCGACGGATCCCCGCAACCATAATCGCGCTCAATCACTTCGTCCGGAATAATTTTCAAATATTGCGGGTCATAGTCTATGGGGCAACACAATGTTGGCTCGATCCTCTTGGCACCGTCCCCATAACGTTCCTGCACACCGCCGCGCACATCCGCATTTGTAGCCCCCACAGTATTGACATGTGTATCGTTAAATCCGTCCATGATGGTCTCCGTAATTTTAAATTTAGCTATTCCTATTATTACAAACCGCACAATGATAGCAAAACATATGCGGCTAACATTTTTGTGAACACTTAATCACCCGCCCCTTTTCCACTCATGCCCAACGACGAATGGGTATCCAGCGCATAAAGAGCGAGCATAGGCTCGCACATATTTGATAGGAGCTGGATTCCCGCTTTCGCGAGAATGAGCGGGGTTAATATACCTAGTTTCTTGTGAAAACATGGTCAGCAAGTGATTCCATTTTGAGTATCCTACTTGAATCCACACACTGATCAATTCCCATCCCCCAATTTAAAAAATCTGTTGCATAATCCCAAACACTATCAGTAACCTGATCAGCCCACCTAGAGAGGAATTTTACACAAGTATTTTTTCGACCTTCAGTTCCCTCAAATTGAAACAAAACATTTCCTGGGACGGTCAGCCAAACTAGAAAGGGCTCTCTGTTCGCATTCATTTCATTCACAGCGGCTTCCCCAAAAGCGTTTTTTACAACACACCTATCCATTTCTGAGCCTTTTGTGCAAAAATGACTTGCACCAAAGTCATTGAGAAAATCATTTCGTGAAATCCCAAAATATATTTTTCCATTATAATATGTGTTACCTGATTTATTTGGTTGAAAGTATTTTAATAATGACTTTTTAAGCTTAACAGTGAAGTCATTTGTCTCCACTAAAGATGGTAAACTGCGAGAAATATCTCTTTCCCTATCATCTAAGTTCCCCAATTTCAGCCCATGATTTTCAATGCTATTTTTCATTGTCTTGTCAAGACGTGTACCGTGAAAGCAAACAAAGGTTTCCTTTCTTAGCCATTCATAAGCACTGTCCACCAAATTATCATTGAAATGATAATAACCGTACTCATCATAATCTAATTGTTTTTTATTGGACGCTAAATGATTGGAAAACCTTGGTAACCAGGTGTCTAATTTATCATAATTAACAAACACTCCTACTCTCCAGTCTCCAAATAAATTTTACCCACTATTTCTTTACACTTGCCCTGCGTACCCCTAAGCCTTAAACGGGTCGCGCATCAAGATCGTGTCTTCCCGCTCTGGTGAGGTTGAAATCATGGCGGCGGGGACACCGATTAGTTCTTCGAGGCGGCGGATATATTTAATAGCCTGTGCGGGGAGGTCGGCCGTGGTGCGCGCACCAACCGTGGTATCACTCCACCCTTCCATAGTCTCGTAAATCGGCTCAACTGCGGCCTGATCGGCGGCACTGGCCGGGAAGCGGCGCAAACGCTGATCGCCTAACTTATAGCCAATACATATTTTGATTTCCGGCATACCGTCCAGCACGTCAATTTTCGTGAGGGCAATGCCGTCTATACCGCCAATGGTAATAGCTTGGCGCACCATAACCGCATCAAACCAACCGCAACGTCTTTGCCGCCCGGTCACCGTGCCAAATTCATGGCCGCGTTCACCGAGGCGTTGCCCGACATCATCACAAAGCTCGGTCGGGAAAGGCCCCTCTCCGACCCGGGTCGTATAAGCTTTGGTAATCCCCAAAACATAAGACAAAGCCCGTGGCCCCATGCCGGAGCCGCCCGCAGCTTGTCCGGCAATTGTATTGGAAGATGTCACGAACGGGTATGTACCGTGGTCAATATCGAGCATAGCCCCTTGAGCGCCCTCAAACAATATGCGCTTGTCGGCCCGCGATGCTTTGTCAAGCTCGTGCCAGACCGGCCCGGAAAACGGCAGTATTTTGGGTGCAATCTCCAGTAGTTTCTGGGTCAACTCGTCCGCGTCCGCAGGCCCGTGCCCCAAACCCTGACGCAGGGCATTGTGGTGATGGAGCAAATTCGCAACCCGCGCAGCAAGTCCAGTCTCGTCCGCCAAGTCGCAAACGCGAATAGCCCGCCGCGCCACCTGGTCCTCATAGGCCGGGCCGATACCGCGCTTGGTGGTGCCAATTTTAACACCGTCAGTGCGGTTTTCACGAATAGCATCAAGCTCGCCGTGAATAGGCAGGATTAAGGTCGCGGTTTCGGAAATGATCAAATTATCAGCGGTGATTTTAATGCCTTGCTCGCGGACACGGGCCATCTCAGCGACCAAAGCCCACGGATCAACCACCACGCCATTGCCAATCACCGACATTTTATCACCGCGCACCACGCCCGAAGGCAGGAGCGATAATTTATACACGGTACCGTCAATAACAAGCGTATGCCCCGCATTATGCCCGCCTTGGAAGCGCACAATAACATCGGCCCGGTTTGACAGCCAGTCCACAATTTTACCTTTGCCTTCATCACCCCATTGAGAGCCGACCACTACTACATTTGCCACTAAAAAATCCTTTGATTAAACTAGACTAACAGACAACCCGAATGTCTCTAGCACAGTGATTTTGCTTTGTGCAGAAAAACCTGCTTTAAAAATTTAAAGATTTGGCGAATTCTACCTGGTCAATATTGCGCACAGCTCGTTCGGTTTCCGCGCTCACTGGCCCGTCCACCGAGACCAGACAAAGCGCCCGGCCGCCTTGCGCATCCCGCCCGAGGGAAAATGTAGCTATATTGACTTTACTGTCGCCCAATAGCGTACCGAGAGCCCCGATAAATCCGGGTTTATCCGCATTACGCACATAAAGCATGTTTGGCGCAAAACCTGCATCCATAGCCACGCCAAACAGGTTAAGCAAGCGCGGCTCGCCGCCGTATAGTGAACCTGTGACCTCTAGTGTGCGGTCACCCAAATCAATAATTAGCTTGATCAAATTATCCTGATTGCCGGCATCTTCGCGGGTCGATTCCTTAACATCAATACCCCGGTCAGCGGCAATCGCAGGTGCAGAGACCATATTGACCTCGCTCATCATGGGCGACAACAGGCCCGACAATGCGGCCGCCGTCATGGGTTTGGTGTTCAGCTCGGCCACATCACCCATATAACAAAACTCGGCCGCCTTGATTGGCTCTTCCAATAATTGCCCGCTCAGTGCGCCCAGTTTTTCCGCCAAATCCACGAACGGCCCCAGGCGCGGGGCTTCTTCGGCGCTAATAGACGGCATGTTCAGCGCATTGGTCACGGCACCGCTCAACAGGAAATCCGCCATTTGTTCGGCCACTTGCACGGCGACATTTTCTTGGGCCTCCAAAGTGGACGCACCCAGATGCGGTGTGGCGATAAAGTGTTTGGTTCCGAACAGCGGATTTTCTTTAGCCGGTTCGCTCTCAAACACATCCAGTGCCGCCGCGCGGATATGGCCGTTGTCCAGATATTCTTTCAAGGCCACTTCGTCCACCAAACCACCACGAGCCGCATTGACCAAAATAAGTCCCGGCTTGGTTTTGGCCAAAGCTTCGCGGTTAACAATGCCTCGTGTGCCGTCCGTAAGCGGTGTGTGCAAGGTGATGGCATCGGAACGCTTGAAAATGTCGTCAAGTTCAACCTTTTCCACGCCGAGTGCCACGGCCTTTTCTGGTGTCAAATACGGGTCATAGGCAATGACTTTCATCTTCAGTGCCAAAGCCCGCTCGGCCACCAGTGCACCAATATTGCCGCAGCCAATAACGCCGAGGGTTTTGTTGAAAAGCTCAATGCCTTTGAAATCCGCCTTGGGCCATTCGCCCGCCTGGGTACGGATGGACGCCGCCGGGATTTGCCGTGCGCATGACAACAATAATGCAATCGCATGTTCCGCCGTGGTGATCGCATTGCCGAACGGCGTATTCATCACCACAATACCGCGCGCCGTTGCCGCCTTTTTGTCGATATTGTCCGTGCCGATACCGGCCCGGCCAATGACTTTAAGGTTTGTCGCAGCATTGATAATATCCGCGTCCGGTCTGGTGCTTGAACGTACCGCCAGCCCGTCATATTCCGGGATGATTTTGATCAGCTCGTCTTTGGAAAGTCCGGTGATGACATCCACATCAACACCTCTATTTTTAAATACACGTCTAGCCTCATCCGACATTTTGTCAGCAATTAACACTCTAGCCATGAGCGTTCTCCTTGTAAAAAACTTTAATTAAAAGTGGCGGCGCATTGGGTTTCGAACCCCCATCCCAGCCACGGGATCAAGCGTTCAATATCCTGCTTACCGATGAGACCCGACGCCCAGACCCGAAAGCCCGGAGGCGCGGTGCGGTAGGAACCAAAATCATAAGCCACGCCCAAATCGCTAATCATTTTAACAATCCCAGACGCAAAGGCCGATTGTGCGCTCGCATCCAGAGCCAAAAAGCGCGGATCCACGATTTTCATACATACACCAGTATTGGAGCGCTGCTCAGGCACAGCGCACAGATTTCCAATCCACGGTGTCTTGTCCATCCAGTCTTGCAAAAAGGCAAAGTTTTCATCAGCCCGGTCATGCATCCACTGCAGACCACCCTTTTGGCCGCCTTGGTCACGCACCCATTTCAAGGTCTCGATATGGTCTTCGGCGCACATCAAAGACGGGGTGTTGAGGGTCGAGCCTTCAAACAAAGCCTCGTTAAGCTTGCCGTTTTTGGTCATGCGGAAAATCTTCGGCAATGGCCAAGGCGGCGTATAGCTTTCGAGACGCTCCACCGCATGCGGCGACAAAATAATCATGCCGTGGCCAGCCTCCCCGCCCATGTTTTTCTGCCAGGAATAAGTGGTCACATCCAGCTTGTCCCAAGGTAGCTCTTGGGCAAAGGCTGCGGACGTCGCATCACAAATTGTCACGCCCTTACGGTCAGCCGGGATGAAATCGGCGTTAGGCACCCGTACCCCGCCGGTGGTACCGTTCCAGGTAAAGACCAAATCCCGGTCACCCGTATATTGGGACAAATCAGGCAATTCGCCGTAATCGGCCTTGAGAATCCGAAGATCGTCTAGCGGCAATTGGCTCTCCGCATCGGTAATCCAAGCATAGCCAAAATTTTCCCAAGCCGCCACATCAACACCGCGCGGACCGAGCATTGACCACATGGCCATTTCAACCGCGCCCGTATCGGAGGCTGGCACAATAGCAATGCGGTGCGTATCCGGCACTTGCAAAACTTCGCGGGTAAGGTCAATAACTTCGCGTAAAACCTGCTTGCCCAACGGGCTACGGTGCGAACGGCCAAGGGCCGCGTCTTTAAGAAAATCCGGTGTCCAACCAGGGCGTTTACGAGAAGGCCCAGGCGAAAATCGTCCATCAACGGGCTTCACCCCCGGTTTAGGGAGCGGCGTTACTACAGTCATATAAGTCTCCAAACGAGCGCGTTTTTGTACGCCCGGAAAAAACAACGCCCTAGTGGGAGGACGCAACCCGGCGCTTATATGGGAGATTTGCTGTCAGCGGTCAAGCGGGCTTTTCTTAAACCTTAACCGTCTCCATCAACTCAATCAAAGTTCCGGTGAAATCCTTGGGATGGATAAATATCACGGGCGTGCCGTGGGCGCCTATGCGCGGCTCATTAAGCACGGTTGCGCCTTTTTTCTCCATATGGGCTTTGGCGGCGTATATATCCTTTACCTCGAAACAAATATGATGTTGAGCGCCCTTGGGGTGTTTTTTTAGGAAGTTTTCTATGGGTGAGCCCTGGCCGTAGGGTTCGATCAGTTCGATCTGGCCCGTAGGTAGATTGACGAAGCTATATCTGACCCCTTGCGCCGCAAGTGTTTTGGGGCGGGGGATGTCTTTGATACCGAATAATTTACGGTAAGGCTTCACCGCTTCTTTAATGGACGGAACGGCGATGCCGATATGGTTGAGCGGGCCTATGATACTCATGTTCACACCTTTATGGCTATGGTTTCGATCAATGCCCGTTTGCCGGTTTTATTTCGGACAAATTTGCGCACACGGGCCGTGATTTTGGCTTCAATCTCGTCTTCGTCGGTACGGTCGCTTTTGCGCATCGCGTTAAATGCGGCTTCGGCTTTGTCAGCGACCTCGTCGAGCAATTTTTCCAGCAATTTTCCGTTCTCCCCTTCGGGAAAGCCGTTGATACGCGGGTCTGGCCCGCCGATCAACCTGCCGCGGCTATCGACCACCAAAGCGATAGATATATGCCCGGCATAGGCCATTTTTTGACGCTCGCGCAGGGAGTAATCATCGGCGCTAATAATTTCGCCGCAGTCTTCGTGCAAGCGACCACTCGGGACAATATCGATAATTTTCGCTCCTTTTTTGGACAGCAAAATCAACTCGCCGTTATGGGGCGCAATCGTGTGCTTGACCTGTAGGGCTTTTGCCAGTTTTTCGTGTTCTAGCAAATGCCGCCGCTCGCCGTGTACGGGGATAGCGATATGCGGCCTGGCCCAAGCATACATTTCTTTCAACTCATCGCGGCACGGGTGGCCGGAGACATGAATATCCCGGTCTTTTTCCGTAACAATTTCTATGCCCTGGTCCACGAGCGCGTTTTGCATGGCGAAAATGCCTTTCTCATTACCCGGAATAATTTTGGACGAAAATATCACCACATCACCTTTGCCAAATTTTACGGTACGGTGTTCCCCGCGTGCGATGCGGGTAAGGGCGGCTCGCGGCTCGCCTTGGGAGCCTGTACACAGATACAGTATATGCTCAACCGGCAGGCTCTCGGCTTCGTCCTCAGAGACGATGTTTTTTATATGCTTCAACAGCCCGACCGCTTTGGCGGCTTCGACCATGCGCAGCATGGAGCGACCGATTAGACATACCGAGCGGTCATTTTCTTTGGCCGCCGTCATAACGCTTTCGAGGCGGGCCACATTGGAAGCAAAGCTCGCCACCGCCACACCGCGCCCTGCGTATTCGCCGATCAATTTTATCAACTCTTTGCGCACTCCGGCCTCGGAGCCCGACACGCCGGGCGAAAACACATTGGTGCTGTCACACACCATAGCCAACACGCCCTCGTCGCCGACGGCACGCAAAGCCGCAGCGTCAACGCTATCGCCGATCCCCGGCTCCGGGTCGATTTTCCAATCCCCCGTGTGCAGGATTAACCCGGCAGGCGTGCGAATTACCAAAGCGTTCGGTTCGGGAATAGAATGGGTCAGGGTGATCAGCTCTATGTCAAACGGCCCAAGCGAAAACCGACCTCTAAGCGGGATTTCGTGCAAAGGCACTTCGCCCAACAAACCCACTTCCGCCAACCGCCCTTGCGTCAAATACATGGTAAAAGGCGTCGCGTAAACCGGCACGCGAATGCGTGTCCACAACCGGGCCAACGCCCCCATATGGTCTTCATGAGCATGGGTCAGGATGATGCCCAATATATTTTTTCGGATTTGGTAGATAAATTCTATATCCGGCATGATAATGTCTATGCCGGGCGTCTCCGCATTACCGAAAGTTACCCCAATATCGACGATAATCCATTTGCGCTTATGGGCCGGGCCAAATCCGTATAAATTCAAATTCATACCAATTTCACCGCAGCCGCCAAGGGGCAGGAACACCAGCTCGTCTAGAGCCTTTCCGGTGTATTTTGAATCAATTTGATGGGTCATATCTGCTCGCTCGGGCAGGCGCGGTGCGCGGTGCGACATTCGTGTCGGACAAGCGACGCAACGCACCCGGCGGGCAGATATGACCCACCGCAGGTTAGCTTCTCCCGCACGCTGGACGTCGTTGGCCCCCGGTTATGGCAAATAAGGCCACTGCACGTGGCCTGCCTAGCCAGCGAACGGGAAAAACTAGTCAAATGCTTCAAAATACACCGGAAAGGCTCTAGTTTGTTTTTCATCTGTTTTCTTTCGTGTTCATGCGCCAGATTTGCAATAATCCGTCTATGGTCAAATGGGCGTCATAATGGTCTATACGTTTCGAAGCACCGGCAAATAATGACGCCACCCCGCCAGTACCTATAACCGTAAAGTTCCGGTTGTCCTCGGTTTTTATCTTGTCAATAAGCCCGTCGATAAGGGCTATATATCCCCAAAAAATTCCGGATTGCATAGCTTCAACCGTGCCGCGTCCTATGACATTATCCGGTTTTTTAATGGCAATGCGCGGTAATTTCGCCGCCGCATCATGCAAGGCCCGCAAGGATAAATTGATGCCCGGCGCGATGATACCACCTTCAAAATCACCATTGCCGCAGATAATATCAAATGTGGTTGCGGTGCCGGAATCGACCAATATTAACGGGCCTTCGTATTTATTGTGAGCGCCAACCGCATTGACCAACCGGTCCGCGCCGACCTCTTTTGGATTTGCCAATGTGACCTTTGCGCCGAGTTCCACGCCGGTTTCGCCGACAATCATCGGTTCAACATCCAGATGCCGTCTGGCCAGATTGCGCATATGAAACAAGGCTTGCGGCACAACGGTGGAAATAATACAGCCGTTAATGTCAGAGAACTTTAGCCCTTGCATCATCATGAGATGATACAGCCAAACCGCATATTCGTCCGCCGTGCGGGCATCATTGGTCTCGATACGCCATTCAACCACCCAGGTTTCTCCGTCGTGAATAGCAAACAAAGTATTGGTATTGCCCGTGTCTATTGCCAGTAACATAAACTCTCCTTATTTATGGCGCTCACGGCAGTGCGCAAAAAGCGCACGCCTGCGCGGGCGCGGCGCATTAGCGCCGACGGGCAGTCGCCCTCTTCCGCTCGTCCCGGCGAAGGTCGGGAACCTCGCTGCACTCGGTACTTCATCATTTTATCAACTCCGGGTTAACTACTTTAACACGTTTCTATATTTTTTCTCGCGAAAAGAAAACATCCCCTGCATGGATTTTCACAAGTTCGCCAGACTTGGTTTTAATCTCCAAAGCACCGTCCACGTCCAGACCGATTGCGGTTCCCACTATAGTTTCGTTGACGAGCCGCGCCGTAACCGGCCCGCCCATACCTGGAGCGCACCCTATCCAGGCATCGCGTATGGGCGCGAATCCGTCCTTGTCATACACAATACTCCAGTGCTCAAACCGACCGATCAACCTGTCCAAAACCTGACTATAATCCTGGCTCTGGTCAGGGGCAAAATATGCCAGTGCACTTACGGGCCTGTGCTCATAGTCGGGCGCATTTATCAGGTTGATCCCAATCCCAACAGCCACCCAAGCTTGGCCCATATCCGTGCCGCTTTCCAGCAATATTCCGGCAAGCTTTTGGCCGTTGACCAATATATCATTGGGCCATTTAATTTTAGTTTGGCCATTTTCCATGCAATGATCAACGCAATCATAGACCGCAAGGGCGGCAACAAAACTTAGGCGGGCGGCTTTTGCCAAATCTCCGTCTACCGGATACAGACCCGTGGCAAATAGATTGCCCGGTTGCGACACCCATTCCCGACCACGCCGGCCAACACCCCTAGTCTGGGTTTTGGCCGTAACCCAAAGGGGGCCAAAATCACCCTTGGCGGCTAATCTTTTGGCCTCGGAATTGGTGGAATCAATTTCGTCAAATGCGATCAGGCGCATTAAATCAGACACATTAAAACAGGCTGGCCGCAGCCGCTTCAATGAGTGCGCGCGCCGGAGCCGTAACAAATGGCAGAAGCAGGATTGGAAACAATAACAAGGCCGAGGCTGAACTGATAAGTGTAAGCGAGCGCGGCGCTTTGACAAATGTATGAGCTTGGTCGTCAAACCAGATGGTTTTTATAATGCGCAGATAATAAAACGCACCCACCACAGAAGCCAGTAATGCCACCACCACTAGCCAAGTCAACCCGGCTTCAAAAGCGGGGGTAAGGGCAAACCATTTGCCGAAAAAGCCCATAAAGAACGGTATGCCGGCCAGAGAGAACATCAAGGCGGTCATGACCAGGCTTAGAGGCAGGTTGGACTTGGACAAACCGGCCAAATCGGCAATACCCTCTAACGCGCCGTCGCGGGTGCGCATTTGCATAATAGCCGCAAAAACGCCGACCACTGTGACCAGATATATGGACATAAAGATCAACATACCGCTGACCCCCGCTATACCGCCTGCCGCTAACGCCACCAGAGCATAGCCCATATTGGCGATAGACGAATAGCCCATCAGACGTTTGATATTGGTCTGCATCAAGGCCCCAAACGCGCCGATTATCATGGACATGACCGCCAAAACCACAAGGACTTGCACCCATGACTGGCTAATTTCCCCAAATGGCCCGGTGATCAAACGGGTGATCAACGCGAGCGCCGCCAGTTTTGGCGCGCCTGCGAAAAACGCGGTGACGGGTGTGGGTGCGCCCTCGTAAACATCGGGTGTCCACATGTGAAAGGGTGCGGCGGAAATTTTAAACGCTAGCCCGGCGAGCATAAACACCAAGCCGGCAACAATGCCCATATTGACGCTCTCCTGCCCGCTCAAAACAATGGCGATTTGCGCAAATGACAGCGTGCCGGTAAAGCCGTAAATCAGCGACATGCCGTACAAAAGCATGCCCGACGACAATGCCCCGAGCACGAAATATTTAAGCCCGGCTTCGGAGGCCCGTAAGCTGTCGCGGTTAAAGGCGGCCATAACATAGAGCGCCAAGGCTTGCATTTCCAAGCCCACATACATGGTCAAAAGATTGCCGCTTGAGACCATAATCCCCATGCCGAGCACGGCAAATATCATGAGTATGGAATATTCATATTGGTCGAGATTTTCCCGTTTGAGCCAATCGCGCGAAAACCACAAAGTTATGGCAGCGGTCACCCCGATAAGCGCTTTGACATAATGGCTGAAATCATCGGAGATAAAGGCACCATTAAAGGCGGACCCCGTGCCGTTAAGTATGAAACCGGAAAAAGCAAAAATTAGCAATACGGCGATACTGGCATAGCGCACAATCGAAGCGCCGTATTTGCTGACAAAAATACCGATTAACAATAGCTCCCCGACGCTTAGGGCTAAAACAAGCTCGCCGGCCAGGAATGATAATTGTCCAAATGAAAATTCTTGCACGGCCTAACCTCCCGCCAGTTTGGCATTTATATCTGCCAGTAATGCGTCCACGGAAACGGCTGTAATATCAGTGATGAGCGACGGATATACACCCAGTAAAATCGTCAATATCGCCAGTGGTGCCATAATGACAATTTCGCGTATACTCATGTCTTTTATACCTTCAAGTTTTTCGTTTTTCACTTCGCCGAACACCACTTCACGGTACAAATGCAGGGCGTAAACGGCGGACAAAATCATGCCGAACGCCGCCCCAAAGGCAATCCAAGGATTGACCTGATAAGCACCGACCATAGTCAGAATTTCTCCGACAAACCCGGACGTACCCGGCAGGCCGACATTGGCCATGGTGAACAACATAAACAGCGCTGCATACATGGGCATATATTTGACAATGCCGCCGTAAAAAGCAATTTCGCGGGTGTGCATGCGGTCATAAATAATCCCGACCGCAAAGAACAATGCGCCGGAAATAATCCCGTGGGAGATCATCTGGAATAGTGCGCCTTGAAGCCCCTGCACATTGAGCGCGAAAATCCCCATGGTGACAAAACCCATATGGGCGACCGAGGAATAGGCGATCAGTTTTTTCATATCAGTTTGCCGGTAAGCAACCAGGGACGTATAAATAATTCCGATCACACTGAGCCAGAATATCAATGGCGCAAAATATTGTGAAGCGTCGGGGAAGAACGGCAGCGAGAAGCGCAAAAACCCATAACCACCTAGTTTCAACAATATACCCGCCAGAATTACCGAGCCTGCCGTAGGCGCTTGCACATGGGCATCGGGGAGCCAAGTATGCACCGGCCACATGGGCATTTTTACTGCAAATGAGGCGAAAAACGCTAGCCAGAGCCAAGTCTGTGCGCCCAAAGGAATATCCAGTTTGGCGAGCTCAACAATATTGGTAGTGGCATTTTCTGCCCCCAACACTTGCCCTGAATAATAATATAGCCACAGCATGGCCG
This sequence comes from Alphaproteobacteria bacterium, assembly GCA_024278855.1. Lineage (GTDB taxonomy): Bacteria > Pseudomonadota > Alphaproteobacteria > Caulobacterales > Maricaulaceae > Robiginitomaculum_A. The sequence goes on from JAJRSJ010000004.1 coordinate 39,959, forward strand.
CCAACATCAATACCGAACCTAGCAGGGTATAGATAAGAAATTTATAGGCCGCATAGACTTTATCCTTGCCGCCCCAAACCCCGATAATGATGAACATGGGCAGGAGCACGCCTTCAAAGAAGATATAAAACAGCACCATATCCAGCGCACAAAACACGCCGATCATCAAGGTTTCCAGGACTAGAAACGCCACCATATATTCCAGCATGCGCGATTTCACAGATTTGGCACTAGAGATGATACACAGGGGCGTCAAAAAAGCCGTCAGCAAGATAAACAGGATTGAAATTCCGTCCACCCCCATACGGTAATTGATGCCGCCGCCGAGCCAGGCAACATTTTCAACAAATTGAAAATCAGCAGTTGTCGTGTCGAAATTCAACACCAATAGCAAGCTAAGACCAAGCACGGCCAAAGTTGTCACCAAAGCCACACGCGGCGCATTTTTGGCGATTTGGGCTTTGCCTTCGGCGGGCGCCAGCCGCGACAGAATCATCAAACACACGGCCGCCAAAAGCGGGATAAATGTGATAATCGTTAGAATAGGAACACCTTTAAACATGTCTTACCCCGCCGCTTTCATGGACACATAGGCAATAATGCCCGCCAGTCCGAGTAACATGACAAAGGCATAATGGAATAAATACCCGCTTTGCAGTTTGGACAGTTTCTTACCCCCGGCCAGAGCCGCAGCCGCAAAACCGTCAGGACCGAACCTGTCTATGATCTTAATGTCGCCGATCTTCCAGAACAGATCACCAAGCTTGCGCGCACCGCGAATGATCGTCGCTTCGTACAGCTCGTCAATATACCATTTGTTGAGCAGGAATTTGTAGAAAATCCCGCCGCCGCCATTGGCCCCCGCCGCGATGCGTTTCTCGGTACCGTTCGCCCGGATATACATAGACCAGGCCAAAACGAACCCGGCGAATGTCACCGCAACAGGCGCCCACAAAACCCATAACGGGAATTTGTGTTTGCCGTGGCCTTCCGGTAGAGCCTGCCCCCAAAACCCTGTGTCCTTATAAAGCATAAACTGGTCGTAAAATATTACGCCGGCAAGCACAGAACCAACCGCCAGAATGACCAAAGGGATGGTCATATTGAACGGGCTTTCGTGCGTATGTTTCAAAACTTCCTTATCGCCTCTAAATTTTCCGTGGAATGTCATGAAAATCAGCCGCCAGGAATAAAACGACGTCATGGCCGCCGCCGCCAGTCCGGCCCAAAACGCAAATACCGCAGGCGCATTATGCCCGGCAGCGCCGGCGGCATAGGCCGCCTCAATGATCGCATCTTTTGAGTAGAACCCGGCAAAACCGCCAAGCCCCGGAATACCGACCCCCGTAAGCGCCAATGTCCCGATAATCATCAAAATATAAGTAACCGGGACAAGTTGATAGATACCGCCCATTTTGCGCATGTCTTGTTCGTGGTGCAAGGCGACGATTACCGAACCGGCGCACAAGAACAACAGGGCTTTGAAAAACGCATGGGGGAACAAATGGAACATGGCCGCGTCATAAGCCCCGATCCCGGCGGCGAAAAACATATAACCCAATTGGGAACAGGTCGAAAACGCGATGACCCGCTTAATGTCGTTTTGCACCAAACCAATGGTCGCGGCGAACAAAGCCGTAAACGCACCAATGATGGTGACAATACCCGAAACAAACGGCGCGGCCTCATATATAGGCGCGGCGCGGCAGACCAAAAACACACCCGCCGTGACCATAGTCGCGGCGTGGATGAGGGCCGAGACGGGCGTTGGGCCTTCCATGGCGTCCGGCAACCAGACATGCAAAATAAATTGCGCCGATTTGCCCATGGCGCCGATGAAGAGAAGCCCGGCGATGAGTTCTATAGCGCCCAATTGCATGCCGAGAAACGGCACCACCAAGTCTTTCTTGTCGGCGATCTGCGAGAACACCTCGTCGAAGTGGACCGAACCAAATATCAAATATATGGCCATAATACCAAGTGCTAGCCCGACATCCCCGACCCGGTTGGTGACAAAAGCCTTGATAGCGGCGGCATTTGCCGAGGGTTTTTTATACCAAAACCCGATCAACAAGTATGACGCAACCCCGACGCCTTCCCAACCAAAGAACAGTTGGATGACGTTGTTTGACGTGACCAATACCAACATGGCAAAGGTGAAATAGGATAAATATGAGAAGAACCGCGCCTTGCCCGGATCGTCCTTCATATAACCCCAGGAATAAACGTGTACGAGCGCCGAAACCGTGGTGATCACCACGAGCATGATCGCCGTTAATGTGTCGATTTTAAGCGCCCAATTGGCCTTGAAATCTCCAACATCCATCCAACGGAACAGATTGATTTCCTGGGTCTCGCCGCCGTAGCCGACCTGGACAAAGGCGAACCATGACAAAACGGCAGACAGTAACAGCAACCCGGTCGTGACAAATTGCGCCGTCATATCGCCAATACGCCGCCCTAAAAGTCCGGCGATGAGCGCACCGACGAGCGGGGCGAACAGTATAATTTTATAGAGCATTATATTCCCCTACCCCTTCATCATATTGATATCTTCAACCGCGATATTGCCGCGATTACGGAAATACACCACCAAAATAGCTAGCCCGATGGCGGCTTCGGCGGCGGCAACAGTGAGGATAAACATGGCAAAAACCTGCCCGGCAATATCGCCCATATGCGCCGAAAACGCGACAAAATTGATATTAACTGCCAACAAGATAAGCTCGATGCTCATCAAAATAATAATAACATTCTTGCGGTTGATGAAAATCCCGAACACACCAATGGTGAACAACATGGCCGCAACCACCAAATAGTGCGCCAAACCGATTTCAAGACCAATACTCATGATCCGATCCCCTCTCCGGGCTTAATATCCACAAGTTCGACCCCGCCTTCTCTAGTGCGGGCGATTTGCTCGGAAATATTCTGGGTCTTGACGCCGTCCCGTTTGCGCAAGGTCAGGACGATTGCCCCGACCATAGCCAGGAGCAGTATTAACCCGACCGCTTCAAAGAAAAATGCGTATTCGGTGTAGAGCACATTACCGATAGCCTCGATATTGGACGTGCCGTCCTCGGCAAATTTCACACCCGCGCCCGGGTTAACCAGAGACGCCGCACCGACCAAAATCATCTCGGCCAAGAGTATGCAAGCCACAACCCCGCCAATGGGCAGATATTGCAAAAACCCTTGCTTCATTTCGACAAAATCCACGTCCAACATCATAACCACAAACATGAACAAAACCGCCACGGCCCCGACATAAACCATGATCAAAAGCAGCGCCAAAAACTCCGCGCCCATCAACACAAACAGCCCGGCACTGGCTAAAAACGTCCCGATTAAAAACACAACCGAATGCACAGGATTACGCGACGCAATCACCATAAAGGCCATGCCCACGGCCGTGGCAGCGAGAATATAAAAGGCTATGGCTGGTAACATTTCTACAAACATATTCTTATCCCCCTATCTAAAGGGTGCGTCCCTCTTCCAATTCATGGCAATTGCACTTTCCCAACGATCACCATTAGCAAGCAATCTGTCTTTGTCGTAAAATAGTTCTTCGCGGCTTTCGGTGGCATATTCAAAATTCGGCCCCTCAACAATAGCGTCCACCGGACAGGCTTCTTGGCACAGACCGCAATAAATACATTTGGTCATGTCAATATCATAGCGCGTGGTGCGGCGCGAACCGTCTTCACGAGGCTCGGCTTCAATGATGATGGCCTGGGCCGGGCAAATGGCTTCGCATAGCTTACAAGCAATGCAGCGCTCTTCGCCGCCCGGATAACGGCGCAGCGCATGTTCGCCGCGAAAACGAGGCGACAGCGGGCCTTTCTCAAACGGATAGTTGATCGTCGGTTTCTTGGCGAAAAAATATTTCATCGCGAGCATAAACGCCTTGATAAACTCAAGAAACAGCGCGGCTTTGATAAATTGTTTAATCCGGGTCATCTAGCCACCCCCCGCTAAACCAACTGCTGTGCGGCCAAACATCATTACATAGGTCGAGACAATAACAATTGCCACCAAAGAGCTTGGCAAGAACACTTTCCACCCTAGCCGCATCAACTGGTCATAGCGGTAGCGCGGCACAATGGCCTTAACCATGGCAAACAAGAAGAACATGAACACCACCTTGCCCGCGAACCAGAAAAACGGCGGAATTTGCGGCATGAATGAAAGCTTGACATCAAGTGGCGCGTGCCAACCACCCAGGAACATCACCGTTAGCATGGCACACATCAGCACGATATTGAGATACTCACCTATCATAAACAACAAATAGGCGGTGGAAGAATACTCGACTTGATAACCAGCCACCAGTTCGCTTTCGGCTTCGGGAAGATCAAACGGCGGCCTATTGGTCTCGGCAAGGGCCGAGATACAAAACAGCACAAACATATAAAACATCACAGGAAACAAGATCAGCGATTTCGGATCGCCAAAATCGAGCATCAAAGCGTGCCAGTTCCAAAACCCGCCCGCTTGCGCATTGACAATTTCGGTCAAATTCAGCGAGCCAACCAACAATAGCACTGTAATCAGGATAAACCCGATAGAGACCTCATAGGAGATCATTTGCGCCGTTGAGCGTAGTGCGCCCAAAAACGGGTATTTCGAGTTTGACGCCCAACCGCCAATAATAATGCCGTAAACACCCAGCGACGAAATCGCCAAAATATACAAAACCCCAAGATTAAGGTTGGATATAACCCACCCCGGCGCGGCGGGTACAACTGCCCAGACACCAAAAGCCGTCACCAAAGTGATGATCGGCGCCAAAATAAACAGGACCTTGTCCGATCCTGCCGGGATAATCAGCTCTTTAAACACGAATTTGAGAAAATCAGCAAAGGATTGCAACAGCCCGAACGGCCCAACTACATTAGGGCCACGGCGCAATTGTACGGCGGCCCAAACCTTACGGTCCATGAGCAGCAAAAACGCCAACCCGACCAAAAGCACGATCACAAACAATAAAATTTGCACTAACTTCCACAATAGCCACGGCCACTCCATGCCAAATAATTCTATCATGTGCGCACCTCGCTTAAACTTGCGTTACCACCGCATTCTTGCGAACATTGAGCCATAACCCGACTGGCCCGGGCCACCGGATTGGTAAAGTAAAAATCGCCGACGCCAGATTTAAGCGGTGCTTTGAGCGGTTTGCCCGCTGCGCCCAATTTTGCAGGCGCAAAATCTGCCGCACCCTCTGCGCCCATATTAGCTCCAGGCGCATAGTTAAGCCCGGCGAATGTCGGATGATCCGCGAACAATTTTTTGCGCAAAGCTTCGATATCGTCGTAAGGCAATGTCCGCTTGCACAATTCCGATAAAGCCCGAATGATTTTCCAATCGGTCTTGGCGTCGCCCTTTGGCGGCACGGCAGCAAATCCCATTTGCACCCGCCCCTCGGTATTGACCCAAAGCGCGTCTTTTTCCGTATAGGCCGCACCCGGCAAAATTACATCGGCGCGGTGGGCGCCTCTATCGCCGTGACTACCTTGGTAAATCACAAAGGCTTCGCCGAATAAATCTTCCGCGATTTCGTCGGCGCCAAGATTGTAAATCGTTTTAACGGAACCGTCTTTGGCACCGGCCAAAATCCCGGCTAAATCGCGCCCGCCCTTGCCCGGCACAAAACCCATATCAAGTCCGGCCACACGGGCGGCGGCAGTGTGCAAGACGTTCCAGCCATTCCATCCCTCGCGAACCATGCCAAATTTATCGGCGACTTTACCGCACAAGCGCAGGATTTTCGCACCGTCTTTGCGCGCCAAAGCGCCTTGGCCGATTAAAATCATCGGGTTTTTCGCGGACTTTAATTTGCGCGCAAAACCTTTTGTGGACTTAAGTAAAGTCTCAAGTTCTGCCGCCGTTTCGCCGAGATGGCCATAGTCATAGGTCAAATCATAAGGCACGCCAACCATGCCAATTTCCAAATCCTTATGTATCCAGGTCTTGCGGATACGGGCATTTACCAATGGGGCCTCGTGGCGCACATTCGAACCAACAATGAGCAAAGCGTCCGCCTGCTCTATCCCGGCAATGGTGGTGTTCATTAAATATTCCTGGCGCCCCCCCCCAACAACAGTTTCTCCGAGCGGCGCACCGTCTTGACGACAATCAATGCTCTTGACCCCAAGCCCGTCCATCAAATCATTGAGGGCTTTCATGCTCTCCGTACAGGCCAAATCGCCGGCAATCGCGGCAATGCTTTCGGGATCACCGCCCAGTTTTCCGGCAACGACCGCCAAAGCTTCGTCCCATGAAACGGGCACCAATTGACCGTTTTTGCGCACATAAGGCCGATCAAGGCGTTGGCGACCCAGACCATCCCAAACGAAACGGGTCTTGTCGGAAATCCATTCCTCGTTGATGTCGTCGTTAATCACCGGAACAATACGCAACACCCGCCCGCCCCGGCTGTCAATGCGGATATTGCTGCCAACCGCGTCCATGACGTCAATGCTCTCGGTGGGCTCCAACTCCCAGGGCCGGGCATTAAACGCATAGGGCTTGGAGGTCAGCGCCCCGACCGGACACAGATCAATGATATTGCCGGACATTTCCGACGTCAGGGATTTCTCCAGATAAGTCGTAATCTCCGCGTCTTCGCCGCGCGATGCCAGACCGATTTCCGACACGCCCGCCACTTCAGTGATAAAGCGCACACAGCGCGTACACTGAATACAGCGGGTCATCACGGTGGCCACCAACGGCCCCATATATTTGTCGTCTACGGCCCGCTTGTTCATATCAAACCGCGACCCTACCCGGCCATAACCCATGGCCTGATCTTGGAGATCACACTCCCCGCCTTGATCGCATATGGGGCAATCTAGCGGGTGATTTATAAGCAAAAACTCCATCACACCCTCGCGGGCTTTCTTGACGGTCGGCGAATTGGTCAAAATATTGGCACACGACCCATCGCGGTTCGGACGCAAATCCTTAATCTGCAAAGCACAAGACGCCTGCGGCTTGGGCGCACCAACCCACTCAACCAAACACATGCGGCAATTGCCCGCCACCGACAAACGCTCATGATAGCAAAAACGCGGGATCTCCGCCCCGGCCTGCTCACAAGCCTGCATCAGAGTATAATCCCCCGGCACCTCAAGCTCGGCTCCGTCTATGTTTACTTTGCGTAGATCAGTCATACCCCTACTCCGCCGCCACTTGGGAAACAAATACCGGCTTATTCGCCCGGTAATTATTTATCCGTTCTTCTATCTCGGGCCTAAAGTGCCGGATCAAACCCTGTATTGGCCAGGCCGCCGCATCGCCTAGGGCGCAGATTGTGTGGCCTTCGATTTGCTTTGATACATCCAGCAGCATATCGATTTCGCGCATCTCCGCCTCGCCCGTGACCATGCGTTCCATGACCCGCCACATCCAGCCCGTACCTTCGCGGCACGGTGTACACTGGCCGCAGCTTTCGTGCTTGTAGAAATATGACAGCCGCGCAATGGCCGCCACCACGTCGGTGGATTTATCCATGACGATCATGCCCGCCGTGCCCATACCGGATTTAACCGCCGACAGCGCATCAAAATCCATCAACACATCGTCGCAAATTTCGCGTGGCAACAGCGGCACGGACGAGCCGCCCGGAATGACACATTTAAGATTATCCCAACCACCACGAACACCGCCCGCATACTCTTCAATCAGCGTTGTCATGGGGATGGACAAAGCTTCTTCCACATTACACGGTGCGTTTACATGACCGGAGATACAGAAAACTTTGGTGCCTGCATTATTATCGCGGCCAAAGGATTTAAACCAGGCCGCGCCCCGGCGCAAAATCGTCGGGCCAACGGCAATGCTCTCCACATTATTCACGGTCGTCGGGCAACCATATAGCCCGGCATTGGCCGGAAACGGCGGCTTCAAGCGCGGCTGGCCCTTTTTGCCCTCCAAGCTCTCTAACAAAGCGGTTTCCTCGCCGCAAATATAAGCGCCCGCACCGTGGTGCATATAAATATCAAAATCAAAGCCCGAACCACAAGCATTTTTACCCACAAGGCCCGCTGCATAGGCTTCGTCAATGGCCGCCTGTAATCTATTGCGCTCCTGAACATATTCACCGCGCAGATAAACATAACAAGCATTGGCTTGCATGGCGAAACTGGCGACCAACGCACCTTCGATCAATAAATGCGGGTCATGGCGCAACATTTCGCGGTCTTTACAGGTGCCCGGTTCGCTCTCGTCGGCATTAACCACCAGATAATGGGGGCGGTTTGTCACCTCTTTGGGCATGAACGACCATTTAAGCCCGGTCGGGAACCCGGCCCCGCCGCGCCCGCGCAAACCGGACGCCTTCATATTATCAATAATCCAGTCGCGACCTTGCTGCAAAATCTCATTAGTCCCAAGCCAGGCCCCACGCTTACGCGCAGCCTCCAGTCGCCAATCCTGAAGTCCGTACAAATTAGTAAAAATCCGGTCTTTATCACGCAGAAGCTCAACCATGTGCGCCCCCCCGCAAACATCCAAGCCCCTCACCTTGTTCCTCTCCCCATGGGAGAGGAGATGTTGAGGTGCGCGCCTTTTTTGTTTTAAGAATTCGGTATATTTCTAACGTATTTTCCCGTATAAATGAGAATATTATGATACTTCCGGCACCGTCTCCTCTCCCATGGGGAGAGGAACAAGGTGAGGGGATGAGATGTCCTAGATTTACGCCAATCATCACTTCGCCCCCGCTTTGGTTTTACTGGTATTCGGCAATTTCTTTTTCTTGACTTTATTATAGAAGCCTTTGGTGTTGAGCGTGGTTGCGCCTGTTTCTGGCTCTGAGGTATGGCGCGCATTTTGCGGCCCCGGCTTGACTTTGCGCCCTGCCGCCAAATCGTCTAGCAATACCTCTAAATTTTCTGTGGTCAGGTCTTCGTAATAGCCGTCGCCGTCCGCATTGCTGATTTGTATCATAGGGGCATTGGCACAAGCACCAAGGCACTCGACCTCAATCCAGCTAAATTTACCGTCGGCACTGACCGACCCTTTCGGCCCGATTTTGCTCTCGCATACCTTTTTGAGATCCCCCGCCCCGCGTAGCCAGCACGGTGTTGTGCCGCAAAGCTGCACATGGTGTTCGCCCACGGGCGCGAGATTGAACATAGTATAAAATGTCGCCACCTCGTAAACCCGGATATAGGGCATGTCCAAATGCGCGGCGATAGCTTCAAGGGCAGGCGCAGGCAACCAGCCACCCGCCTGTTTTTGCACAATCCAAAGCCCCGGTATCAGCGCAGACGCCTGCCGCCCTTTAGGATATTTTTTGATCCAGACGGCAATTTCCTTTTTAGACGCCGCCGACAGCACAAAGCTGTCTGGTTGGTCTTTAGCAAGTCTTCTGGCACTCATCGGTCAACCTCCCCGAACACAATATCCAACGAGCCTAGAATGGCCGAAACATCGGCGAGCATATGGCCCCTATTGAGATAATCCATAGCTTGCAAATGGGCAAAACCTGGGGCGCGGATTTTGCATCTATATGGTTTGTTGGAGCCGTCCGAAACCAGATACACCCCGAACTCGCCCTTGGGGGCTTCGACGGCGGTGTAAATTTCACCTGCCGGGACTTTGAAACCCTCGGTGTATAATTTGAAGTGTTGAATAAGTGCTTCCATGTCTTGCTTCATATCGGCGCGGCGCGGCGGTGTGACCTTGTGATCATCCGACAGCACCGGGCCTTCCGGCATCATGTCCAGACATTGTTCGATGATTTTGACGCTCTCATACATTTCTTCCATGCGGCACAAATAGCGGTCATAACAATCACCGTTTTTGCCTAGGGGTATTTTAAATTCAAGCTCGTTATAAACCTCGTAAGGCTGGGCCCGGCGCAAGTCCCAAGCCATGCCAGAGCCGCGCACCATAACGCCGCTAAAACCCCAATCGAGCGCGTCTTGCTTGCTCACAACGCCAATATCAACATTGCGCTGTTTGAAAATCCGGTTGTCGGTCAGCAGGGTTTCAATATCGCGCATTTTCTGGGGGAACTGTTTGCACCAGTCGCGCATGTCATCAGCCAAACCCTCGGGCATGTCTTGGCGCACACCACCAACCCGAAAATAAGCTGCATGCAAGCGCGAGCCGGACACGCGCTCATAAAACACCATCAGTTTTTCGCGCTCTTCAAACCCCCAAACCGGCGGGGTGAGCGCGCCCACGTCCATGGCCTGGGTGGTGACATTGAGAATATGGCTCAGAATACGTCCGACTTCCGACCACATAACCCGCAGGAATTGCGCCCGGCGCGGCACTTCCACGCCCATAAGTTTTTCAATCGCCAAACAAAACGCATGTTCCTGGTTCATGGGGGCCACATAATCCAGCCGGTCAAAATACGGTATCGCCTGCATATAGGTTTTATGCTCGATCAGCTTCTCTGTGCCCCGGTGTAACAAGCCAATATGCGGATCAACCCGCTCAACAACCTCGCCCTCAAGCTCCAAGACAAGCCGAAGCACCCCGTGCGCCGCAGGATGCTGCGGGCCGAAATTGATGGTGAATTTACGGTCTAGATCTTGGGCGGAGTTTTGGGTTTGGTCAGTCATTGCGCAAACTCGACTCTAGCTCTCTCAAGCGCAGCACCCGTAACTTCAAGACATTTGGATTGTTTATTTTTATCAATTTGACCAATTAAGATATCGGGTTCTCCTTTAGCAGCCAACAATTTCTTAAACTCCGAACTTCGCTCGCCAAACGAATTCTGGTTAATCTTGCCTGTGCCGACAAAGTCCGCTAGCAATGAATTCCAAATCAAATAGTCCGGGCTAATGTTTTCCCCATACTTGAATGTCGCCCTTAAAGTTGCTACGCAGTCCAATATTGTTTCAATATCTTGCGGCGCAATATCAATTGCAGCCTGCCCCATAATGTATACACCCGCAGACTGTTGACCATCAAAATTAGCACCTTCTTCAGTCGCCTCTATCTCAACGATCTGATTGATATTTAGAAAAGCTGAAGCAACGAACGCCTCTCCGCTAATTCGCCCACACTCCCTAGCTCGTTGAATCAGTTTTGAGGGAAGCACAAAATCGGACGGTGGCGATGTAGATGAAAATTCACCATACGACAAAACAACCCCTTTCCCGGTTTTTGAATTACTACCACTTCCTACAACATGCCTCCAGAATGGTACCATATGATCTCCAAACAACTCCCCCATTACACCCGGAGTTTTTTTCATTTCACCCTCACCGATTTTCGCAACTTGATAACACGTCTTTGCCGTACCGTATGACAACCTCGGGAGACCAAATAACGCAAGATCATATCGCGGGTCTTCAGAAACCACTTCCCCCGACGGCGCAACTGTTTCACCAGTGCAAGCGGGCATAAGCGCAATAAACACAATTACAACCAACCGCCTTATCATTTCTCCGCACCCCCATCCTCGTCCATCACATACTTAGCCCCTTCCCACGGAGACATAAAATCAAAATCTCTGAATTCTTGCGGTAAGTTTACCGCCTCATAAACCACCGATTTGCGTTCTTCGTCGTAGCGGACTTCTACGAAACCGCTTAGGGGGAAATCTTTGCGCAAGGGATGCCCCTCAAAACCGTAATCCGTCAGCAATCTACGCAAATCCGGGTGTTCATCGAAGGCTATGCCGTACATGTCGAAAGCTTCGCGTTCGAACCAGTTGGCGGCCGGGTAAACGCCGATCATGGTGTGGACGGGGGTATCGGCGTCGGTGGTGACTTTGACGCGAATACGGTGGTTAAGTTGCATGGACAGGAGATGATAGACGACCTCGAAACGGCGCTCGCGGCCCGGATAATCAACGCCGCAAATATCGATCAAACTGGTGAATTTACAGACAGGATCATCCCGCAAGAACGCAATCGTATCGACAATATCCTCACGCCGTGCATCCAAGACCAATTCGCCGTTTGTGATGTTGGCACCATTGAGCGAACTGTCCAGAGCGGCCACAATATGGTCTTTGAGATTTTCAAGATCATTGCTCATATCTAACGCTCAATATTGCCTTCGCGGTGAATTTTCTTTTGCAATTGCAAAATCCCGTAGACCAAAGCTTCCGCAGTTGGCGGACAGCCCGGCACATATATATCCACCGGCACAATCCGGTCACACCCGCGCACCACGGCGTAGGAATAATGATAATAGCCGCCGCCGTTAGCGCATGACCCCATAGAGATCACATAGCGCGGGAACGGCATCTGGTCATAAACCTTGCGCAGGGCCGGTGCCATTTTATTGGTCAGGGTGCCCGCCACAATCATCACATCGCTTTGGCGCGGCGAACCTCTGGGCGCAAACCCGAACCGCTCCACATCATAGCGCGGCATGGCGGCCTGCATCATCTCGACGGCGCAACACGCCAAGCCAAATGTCATCCACATTAACGAGCCAGACCTGGCCCATGTGATCAGACTATCCGCCGGAGCCACCAAAACCCCTTGTCGGCCAACTGGTCCGACAAACCGTCGTAAAACGGGTCGTGCTTGGTCGGGTCGTATGTGGGTGTTTCGTTTACAATTATTTGTGACATATATATCCCCCGTGATAATCCTTTCGGACTATTCCCAGTCTAGGGCTCCCTTCTTCCAAGCATAAGCCAGACCTACGGCTAACTCGAACAGGAATATCATAACGACCGCCCAACCATATACCCCGATTTTGTCAATCGACACGGCCCACGGAAACAAAAACGCCACTTCGATGTCAAATATAATGAATAATATAGCCACCAGATAAAAACGGACATCAAATTTCATGCGCGAATCATCAAAAGAATTAAACCCGCATTCATAGGTCGAGATTTTTTCTGCGTCCGGACTGGAGGGCGCGAATATCTTGGCCATCACCAAAAACGCCAAAGAAATGACAAGCCCAATAGCAAAGAGCATTACCACAGGTAGATATTCGAGTAAAAAGGCTGACTGAGTGCTTAACGGGGCACTTAACTGGGTGCCAGAACTGACAGAATTAACAGTGCTGAAAGCGATAAATTGCAAACCGTCTGTCATCTTCGTTCTTCCACCATATTTACGCACAAATGATGTAACCCATCTCGTGCAGATTTACCGCGCAAACTAATCACTGGCGACACAAAAGGCAATGCGTTATTTTGCCCTGTTGACAAATTGTTTTTTGCAATACCGCCAACCTGCAACGCATACCAATCCTCACCGCTCGTCCCCGCCCCGCCCGTTCATGAACACTTTTTAATGACAGGTTTATGTCCCGTTCATTTTATATCCGCTAGTCTAGTTGCGGAGGGGTTGAGTTTTAACGTTAGACAATAGAAAGAAATTATCATGATAAATTTTAAACGCAAAACTTTGACAACTATTATAGTGCTATCCGGTGTTTTGATCCTTGCGGGTTGCGAAACCACGAACGGCAATAACAACGCCTTTAAAAAAGGCGCACTTGGCGCCCTTGCCGGGGCCGCCGCCGGTGCAATTATCGGCAATAATGCCGGCGACGGCGATGGTCAGTCCGGTGCGCTAATCGGTGCGGTCATTGGTGGTGCGGGCGGCGCTTACGCCGGGTGCCGCGAAGACGGTGGTGGCGGCGCACAACCCAAAGACGGTCAATACAACCATGATTATAGCCGTCAACAAAATACCCCTGTTCTGCAAGACCCAACCATTAACAAACGTCAGTTCTTTGATCAAAATACGGGTCGCTATTATTATTATGACCCGGCGACGCGGCAAGAATACTTTGAGAACGGCCAACGCAAAGACGGCTAAAGCGCTCCCCAAACTGCTCTAAGAACCCCGGCTCTGATGCCGGGGTTTTTTGTAGGCCGTACACGCCTCATAAAATTCATGCTTATTTAACCATAATTCGATTGTTAAGCCCACTGCAACTTGAAAGGAAACCCTGTGAAATATTTTCTATTGATTACATCGGCCGGCTTGTTAACGTCCACGAGCGCATTTGCTTCGGATTTAACGAAAGGTTGGAGCGGCAAAGCCGCAGTATCCGGCTCAACCACTTCCGGCAACACCAACACAACAGATATTGGCGTCGCTATAAAACTCGCCAAAGAGCTAGGTCTGTGGAAGCACAACTTCAACACCACCTATGATTTGGGCAAAGCTAGTGGTGTGGACAACAAAAACCGTTGGTATCTCGGCTATAAACTTGATCGCCAGATCAATGACCGGCTTTATGCTTACGGCAATGCCAATTATTACACCGACGATTTCGGGCCGTTCAAACAAGGTTCATTTCTTGGCACAGGCCTTGGCTACCAGGTATTTGAACCCGGTCCAATCAAATGGGCGGTTGAAGCTGGTGCGGGCTACCGTTCGCAAAAACTTCGCGCGGCGGGCATTATACCAAGCTTCAAGCAAAACGAATTTGCCCTGCGCAGTGCTTCCAATTTTGATTATAAATTCAGCGACGCCGTCAGCCTGTTCAACAATTCCGACATGATCTGGTCAAAAAGCGACACTTATATCTGGAACGATATCGGCGTTACCGCCCATCTGGCTGGCAACCTTGCCGCCCGGTTCAGTTTCCGCATTGACCACCATACCGATGTACCGTTCGGGGTTAAAAACACCGACACCATCACGAGAGGTTCACTGGTCTATACTTTAAAATAAAGCCCCAAGTCGTTTAAGCGGCGCAACATCTTTTAATGAAAGCCGTGCGCTCCAGTCATAGAGTGCGCGTTTTTTTATTGGGTCACGCCAGTCTGGTGCAATTTCCGCCAAGGGAAATAACACAAATGGCCGGACGAGCATACGCGGATGGGGCAATGCCAAACTTCGCGCTCCAGAATTTCCCCATCATAGTCCAAAATGTCCAAGTCCAAAGGTCGGGCCGCATTACGCACGGTTTGCGTCCGCCCAAAAGTCACTTCCGCGTGTTTCAAAATCTCGAGTAATTCGAAAGGGCTGTGCTCTGTTTCCACTTCGACCACCGCATTGATATAAGGCGCTTGGGCTTCAGGATCAGGCCAGGCCGGGCTTTGCCACAAACTTGAAGCCGCCACGGTTTTCATATCTTTGCCTAGCAAGTCCAGAGCGTGTCTGAATGTCTGCGCCGGAGCGCAAACCTGCCCATTATATTGAGTTGCTTGATTAGCCCCCAAAGCAATATAAACACCCACAGACCCTAACCCCCTCTTTTCATGAATGGGCTTTCATAACGCGGGCTTTTTGGCGGTTCCAGTCCCGGTTTTTCTGGGTTTGGCGTTTGTCGATATTTTTCTTGCCGACACCAATACCCAGTAAAAGCTTGGCCAAACCTTTTTTGTCAAAATACAATTTGAGCGGCACAAGCGTGCGCCCCTTTCGCTGCACTGCGCCCATCAATTTGTTAATCTCGCGGCGTTTCAGCAATAATTTGCGCGGCCTTGTGGTTTTGTGGTTGAACTGGCTGGCCGGTTCATAAATCGGGATTGTGGCATTGATCAGGAATATTTCCGTCCCCTCTACTGACCCGTAGCTCTCGGCGATATTGGCATGGCCGAGCCGCAGGGCTTTGACCTCGGTTCCGACCAACATAATCCCGGCCTCAAAGGTCTCCTCAATCGCATATTCATAACGGGCGCGCCGGTTCTCGGCGATGGCTTTTGAGTGGTGTGCAGGTCTTTGTTTGCGGGCCATAATTAGATGTCTATGCCTGCCATTTTGACGGCATTAACAACCGCATCTTTGGTGCTTTGGCGGCAGGTGGTAATCGGCAAGCGCACATCGGGCTGCATTTTCCCCATCAGGCTGAGGGCATATTTGGTCGGGGCCGGGCTAGCGTCCAAAAACAAATCCTTGAACAGGCGGTCAAGTTTTTCGTGTAAAACCAATGCTTCGTCAAATTTCCCCGCCGCGCATAATTTATGTAGCTGCGCACATTGGGCCGGTGCAATATTGGAAGCAACCGAAATACAACCCGTGCCGCCGTGGGCCCAATGGGCCAACGCCGTGGGGTCATCGCCGGATAGCTGTATAAAATCCGAACCGCATACAGCCTTGTAATCAGACACACGCGACAAATCGGACGTGGCGTCTTTAAGCCCGGTAATATTGGAAATGCCCGCAAGCCGCCCCATGGTCTCCAGGCTAATATCAACAATGCTGCGTCCGGGAATATTATAAAGGATAATATCAATATCGACGGCTTGGGCGATGGCAGAAAAATGCTGGAACATGCCCTCCTGGCCGGGCTTGTTATAATAGGGCGCGACCGCCAGAACCGCATCCGCACCGCATTTTTGCGCCTCTTGAGCAGTCTCAATAGCCGTTTGGGTGTTGTTGGAGCCAATACCGGCAATGACCGGCACACGACCGTCCGCCGCTTGCACACATAAATCAATCACCTGCACATGCTCCTTGCGGGTCAAAGTGGATGCCTCACCTGTGGTGCCGCACGGCACCAGACCGTCCGTGCCAGCGCGGATTTGCCAATCGACAAATTCCGAATAAGCCGACCCGTCGACCTTACCATCTTTAAACGGTGTAACCAAAGCTGTGAGGGAACCGGATATCATTTTTTCGCCTTAAGGTTTTTATTACTGGTCTTTATAAGTGATTAAGAGCTATGGTTCTACACCATAGTATCGCCGTGATATGGCGTCATAGCTTTCTTTTCTTGCCAAATGCAAGGCCAGGGTTACAATAACACATGTTTTTTTATCGTCGCAGCACAAATTTGATGACAAATGCCGGGAAATTTCTACTTGGCATTGTGTTGATTTGCCTGCTAGCGACACTATATCCGTCGGCATATGCAACCACGCCGATACCGCGCCTCAAACCTGCTGTTCCGCACACATCAACGCTCCTGACCAAACAAGATGCCAATAATTTCCGGCAAGCCATGCGCCAAGCCGATCAACGAAAATGGGCTAATGTCGATCGTTATCAGCGGCGCATCAAGGATCCAACCGCCATAAAAATGCTCAACTGGCGCAAAGCCGTTGACGACCCTTATGTGTCCATGGAACTTTTGACCAAAATTGTACAAACCCAATCTGACTGGCCGCGCATGACCCGTATCAGGGCCAAAGCCGAAGCACATTTGTTTGATCGGCCTTTGGAACCACAAGCGGCAATAGGATGGTTTCAAGGGGCCGAACCGATCTCCGGCGAAGGGCGGGCAGCTTTGGCCCATGCTTATTACAAGCTTGGGCAAGATGATCTTGCTGACCGCTGGCTTAGATCCGCGTGGCGCGATGCCAAGCTTAGCCGAAACCGTCAACGGACTTTATACCGCCGTTATAAACACCGCCTTAGGCCCGAAGACCACGCCGCCCGGGCTGACCATTTGATTTGGCTTGGCCGGCGGCACTACGGCACGGCCGGTGGTTTATTATCCATGATGAATGCCTCTGACCGCGCTTTGATGGACGCACGTATGCGGGTCGGTGCCAACCGCAGAGGCATGGACAGGGCTATTAGATCGGTGCCGGACACATTACAAAATGACACCGGTCTATTGTTTGAACGCGCCCGCTGGCGCCGCATAAAACGCACGGAAATTTCTGCTCTTGAACCGCTTTTAAAAATCACCACCCCGGCCCACACCCAGGCCGGCAAAGACCGGGTCTGGATTGAAAAAAAGCGGATGATTTATTGGGCGCTTCCCAAAAAACGCTACCAGGACGCCTATGCCCTGACCTTAAATCACGGCCTGACATCTGGTGCCAATTTCGCCGATGCTGAATTTCTGGCGGGTTGGCTGGCCTTGACCAAATTAAACAACCCAAGCCTGGCTTTAGGGCATTTTACCACCCTTAAAAACGGTGTAACCCTGCCCGTATCGGCAGGCCGGGCCAGTTACTGGATGGGCCGGGCCGCCGAAGCTATGGGTGACCAAAATGCCCGCACTTATTATGCCATTGCAGCCAAATATCCCAATGTGTATTATGGGCAATTGGCGTCCGAACGCATCAATCAGGGTTTGGCATTTATCAACCTGCCGTTTGAAAATACCGGCACATCTTACGGGATTGAATTTGAAAGCCGTGAACTGGTGCGCGCCCTGCATATGCTCGGTGAAATTCAGTCAGAGCGGACATTCAACCAGTTTTCATTCCATCTTGACGATGTGTTAGACCAAGCCCACGAACTGACACTTCTCTCCCAACTTGCCAAAAAATACGGCTATATGAAACCGTCTGTTCGCGCCGCCAAACAGGCCGGGCGGCTCGACACCATGCTCACAGAATCAGGCTATCCTAAACCTGACATTATCCCAGGCCTCTCTTCAAATTTCGACATCCCCTTTGTCCTGGCCATTGCCAGACAGGAGAGCGAATTTAACACCAAAGCCCGCTCCCATGCTCATGCCCACGGCATGATGCAAATGATTAATGCCACCGCAAAAACTACGGCCCGCAAAGCGCGGCTACCCTATCAGCAAGCCTGGCTGACGGGCGACCCTGAATATGCGGCCAAGCTTGGTTCCCATCATATCAATGATCTGTTGGTCGAGTTTGACGGCTCCTATATTATGGCCGCCGCCGCCTATAATGCCGGCGGGGGGCGTGTGCGCAAATGGATTAAAGCTTACGGCGATCCCAGGCATGGTCAAATCGACCCCATAGACTGGATCGAGAGCATCCCGTTTAGCGAGACCCGCAATTATGTGCAGCGCGTCATGGAAAACATGGAAGTTTACCGCGCCCGCCTCAATAATAATCAAGTCCAGCTAAAATTGGTCCATAATATTACCAATGGGGCTTATAGATAGGTTTTCGTTTTTTCGTTGTTGTTGGTGGATTACCCTCTATACTTCCCAAAAATATTTTGGGACATTATGAAAATTCTTCTGGTTACAGATGCATGGAAACCGCAGATGAACGGGGTGGTGCGCACCTTGTCCAAAACGGTGGAAGAATGCGAAAAGGCCGGACATATTGTCGAGATCATCGCGCCTGGAGACGGGTTTACCACCATACCATTACCGACCTATCCTGACATTAAAATTTCTCTATTTCCCAAACGTGAGGTCGAGCGTCGGCTTGTCATGTTCGCGCCCGACGCCGTCCATATAGCAACAGAAGGGCCGCTCGGTTGGGCGGCGCGGGCATTGTGCTTGAAATGGGGCATGCCGTTTACCACCTCCTATCACACCAAATTCCCGGAATATGTCCATGCCCGGTTTCCGTTTATTCCTATCTTCATTGCCTATAAATTCGTGCGCTCTTTCCACAATTCTTGCGGCCGTATCATGGTCACCACCCCGTCTATGGTTAAATTCTTAACCAATAAAGGTTTTGAAAACCTGGCGGTGTGGACACGCGGGGTTGATTTGTCACAATTCAAGCCCGAGCTTCGCCTCGAAGACGGTGTGGATATTTACGCCGACATGCCCCGCCCGGTCTTTATCAATGTTGGCCGGGTTGCTGTGGAAAAAAATATCGAAACCTTCCTCGCACTTGATCTACCCGGCAGCAAAGTCGTTATCGGGGACGGGCCGAGCCTAACCGCCTTGCAAAAAAAATATGCGGGCCAAAAAAAATATGCGAACAAGGCCAAATTTGTCGGCGCAAAATTTGGGGCCGAGTTAGCTCGTCATTACGCCGACGCGGATGTGTTTGTGTTCCCGAGCAAAACCGACACATTTGGCTTGGTGATTATCGAGGCCATGGCCACGGGTACGCCTGTCGCCGGGTATCCGGTTAGCGGGCCAATAGATATCATTCCCGGATCGAACGCCGGCGTGGTCGATGAAGATTTACAAATGGCGGCACTGGCTTGTCTGGAGTTGGACCGAAGTGCAGCGGTGAAACATGCCGCCAATTATTCATGGGAAAAGGTGGCAGCGGATTTTGTCAGCTTGCTCAAGCCTGAAACCGAACCAAAACGACGCCTCAGATGGCGCCGGGCCAGACGGGCCTTGAAACTGGCGGCAGCCCCGTGGCGAATTTTTAAAAAACTGGCGCGGCGCATTGGCCGCCTGATCAAAACCGGGAAATAAAACCTCACCCTTGTCACCGACAAGGTAATTGGAGTAGACAGAAACAAATACAGGAGAATCGCGTTCAAATATACGAGCAAAAATACCCGGAAAAATTTATTATCCGCCTATGGGCACTGTTTATTTGACAGGACGCTATCATGGGTTTGATACATAAAATACCGTCATTGCCAAATGCAATCGCAAACGGGTCTCACCCTTGTCTTGTGCTGAATGCCGATTACCAACCTCTCAGCTATTACCCTTTGTCACTTTGGTCATGGCAAGATGCAGTTAAGGCGGTTTTCCTGGACCGGGTTAGTGTCATAGGCCAGTATGAGCAAAAAGTCCGTTCAGCCAATTTTGCCATGCCGATCCCGTCCGTGGTGGCATTGAAAGAATTTGTCCCGCAAAACCGTTCCCCGGCATTTACAAGATTTAATTTGTTTTTGCGCGACGGTTTTGCCTGCGTCTATTGCGGCAGCGGCAAAGAATTAACTTTCGACCACGTTATCCCGCGCCGTCTGGGCGGCGATACTAGTTGGGAAAACATTGTGGCCGCGTGTTCAAGTTGCAATCTAAAAAAGGGAGGCCGTAGCCCCCACACTGCAGACATGGCAATGGCACGCCAGCCAACCCAGCCCAGTGTTTATGAATTACAGGCCCAGGGCAGACGGTTTCCCCCCGGCCATTTGCACGATAGTTGGTTGGATTTTTTGTATTGGGATGTGGAGTTGGAGACATGATGCGTGGCTTATTATTTACATGTATTGCGGCTGTTCTGCTGCTCGGCTTGGCGGCGTGCAACGCCCCAAAAACCAAACGTGTCATACTTAAAACCAGTTTGGGCAATATAGAGATTGATGTCTATACAGACCGCGCACCACTTACAGCCGATAATTTTCTCTATTATGTAGACAATAATCTATATGACGGAGAAGGGTTTTACCGGGCCGTGCGCCCCGACACTGATCCGCTCAATATGGGGATGCAACTCATTCAGGGCGGCTTGCTATCGACGGAAACGGTGACAGCACCCATAGACCACGAAACCACAGAAATGTCGGCTCTTAGCCATATTGACGGGGCGGTATCCATGGCCCGTGATGAACCCGGTACCGGCTCGGCGGCCTATTTCTTTATCTCTATTGGCGATAACACATTTTTAGACTACGGCGGGGTGCGCAATCCGGACGGGCAAGGCTATGCGGTATTTGGCCAAGTGGTCAAGGGTATGGATGTGGTACGGGCAATCCAAATGCGCGAAACCGGAGGCCCCAGTGAAAGCACGGCGACAAAAGGCCAAATCCTGACCAAGCCTGTGACGATTGTTTACGCCAAGCGAAAATAACAAGAAATATGCCCCAAGATCTTTCGGTGTTTAGGCATTAGATTTCAGGTTTTAGCAATTATTGGACGGACTAACCATCAGCCGCATCCCGAATAGCTTTGATATTGGCGGCGTAAATGCTTTCGCCCTGCGCACCTTTACCAAATACGGCTGAGCCAGCCACCAACACATCCGCGCCGGCCCCTGCCACCAAGGGGGCGGTTTGCGGATTGATACCGCCGTCCACCTCAATTAAAATGTCGCGCTGGCCAATCATGGTTTTGAGATCACGGATTTTTTGAATTTGCGACGGCAAGAAACTCTGGCCGCCAAAACCGGGGTTGACCGACATGACAATGACCAAATCAAGCCTGTCTAGCACATGTTCAATGACATTTATGGGTGTTGACGGGTTAAGCGCCACGCCCGCCTTGGGGCCAAGCTCGCGTATCACCTGTAATGTCCGGTCAAGATGCGGGTGGGCTTCGGGGTGAACCGAGATATAATCGGCGCCCGCATTTGCAAATGCGCCCAAAAGCCCGTCCGCAGGCGCCATCATCAAATGTACATCCATGACGGTTTTAATATGCGGGCGTAGCCATTTACACACGCCCGGCCCAATGGTCAGATTGGGCACAAAATGATTGTCCATCACATCCACATGCACCCAATCGCAACCCGCATTTTCAATGGCCCGGATTTCATTGCCAAGCTGGGCAAAGTCCGCAGACAAGATGGACGGTGATATTTTAATGCTCATGCGAGATACTCCAGATTGTTGCACGCAAAGCATAGTTACAGAATTTTCAGCCAAAGGCAAATACTGTAAAAGAAGACTTTCCCGCCCGTAAACTTCCTCTTGCACTCCCTCTCGATTTGCATAGGCTCCCATTATGCCTGATTTGCGCCCCGTATTGTTCATTGTTGGTCTGATGATTGCCGGGCTGGGTGTCGCTATGTTCATTCCTATGTTGGTGGATTTGTCCCATAAGGGCGAGAGCTGGCAAGCATTTGCCATGTCAGGTTTTATAACCGCCTTGCTGGGCAGCGTCATTGCCTTGGCTAGCTACACCCCCAAAGTCAGGATGAGCGCCAGGGGCGCGTTTTTATTGACAGTTTCCTCTTGGGTCATTCTGGCATTTGTTGGGGCTTTGCCGTTTCTGTTACAAGAAAACTCCATGTCATTTACTGATGCTTATTTCGAATCCATGTCCGGGCTGACCACAACTGGTTCCACGGTAATGACCGGGCTTGATAGCGCCCCCAGAGGGATTTTATTGTGGCGGGCCATGCTACAATGGTATGGGGGTGTTGGGATTATTATCACCGCCATTGCCATCCTGCCGCGCCTGAACATTGGCGGCATGCAGTTGTTTCGCGCCGAGTGGTTTGACCCTATGGGCAAGATTTTACCCAGAGCCGGGCAAATCGCCGCCGGGATTGGTGCTGCTTATATCGGGCTGACCGTGATTTGCGCCATCAGCTATAACCTGCTCGGCATAGGTATGTTTGACGCCATTTGTCTGGCCATGACCACAATTGCAACTGGCGGCTTTACCAATTCGGATGCGAGCTTTGCCGGCTATGCAAAGAGCGGTGCCGACATGGTCGCCGTCCTGTTCATGGTTTTGGCGTCCTTGCCCTTTGCCGCTTATGTTTTGGCCATGCGCGGTAATTTATCTGCTGTTTACAAAAACCCGCAAACCCGCGGCTTTTTGCTAATCCTGTTTGCGCTGATCATGGTGATGACAGCCTATATGACCATGAATAATTATGACACGGATATCCACCCGTTTCGCCTAGCCCTGTTTAACATCACATCGATCATCACCGGCACCGGATATAGTTTTGGGGATTATCAAACATGGGGGCCGTTGGCAGTTGGTCTGTTCTTTTCCATTATGTTTATTGGCGGGTGCGCCGGGTCTACATCCTGTTCCATTAAAATTTTCCGCTTTCAGGTCGCCTTTGAGGCCCTGCGGGCCTATGTGGTAAAAATGCCGCGCCGCCACGCCGTGTCGCCCATGCGCTACGGCGGCAGGCCTTTACCCAAATCCGCCGTTTACTCGGTCATGGGTTTCTTTTTTATCTTTATGATGTGCTATGCAGTGACGGCGATCTTGCTCTCTCTTATGGGGCTGGACGAAATTACGGCTTTGTCGGCGGCAGCAACATCTATTACAAATGTCGGCCCCGGCCTTGGTGATATTGTCGGGCCTACGGGTACGTTTCAACCACTCCCTAACGCCGCAAAATGGGTGATGTCCATGGCCATGATTGTCGGGCGGTTGGAGATCATCCCGGTTTTGGTGATCTTAAATCCGTCGTTTTGGCGGGCTTAATTGGTTAAATCTTCCGGCTTGAATACATATTCCGTAGCGCAAAATTCGCACTTTGCCGTAATTTTACCGTCGATAAACATGTCGTCCTGGTCTTTAACTTCGAAATTCCTTAAGCTGACCAATAGCCGTTCACGTGAACAAGAGCACTTGGCGCGCAAATCTATTGGTTGGTCAATACGCACACCGAGTTCGTGAAATAAATTATAAAGAACCTGCTCACTAGAGAGATCAGGATCCAGTAATTCTTCGTCCTTTAGCGTCCCCATAACCGCCTTGCTCAACTCCCAAGCCTCGTCCGTATCGCCGCGAGCGGCATCGCCCGCAACCCGCTGAACCATCAAACCGCCGCCGCGCCACTTAGGATCTTGTCCGGGCATGTGTAATTGCCCGACCGCTAACTTGATGCGCGTTGGGATTTGTTCGCTTTGTTTGAAAAAATGCTCGGCGCAATCGGCCAGGCTTGCCCCCTCGATGGCGGAAATACCTTGATAATTTTCCTTATGGCCTTCAGGCTCAATGGTCATGGCAAATGTACCCGCACCCATCAAGGTTTTAGCATCAGCTATGCCGGGTTTTGCCAATATGCGCTCTAATGACGCCCGGTCATACCGGGCATAGGCACGCATATTGCCGTCCGTCGTACATTCCGCCACCGCCAATGAAACCGCGCCCTCATTGGTGCCGTGGGCTTGCACCAACAACCGGCCTTTGAACTTTAGCGACATGGCCACCAGAGCGCTGATCATCACCGCTTGGCCGAGCAGGTTTGCGACACTGTCTGGATAGCGGTTTGCGCCCAAAACATCGTCCAGAGCCGAGCCGAGGCGCAAGATACGCCCGCGCACGGCCCCCTCACCGATTTGTACGCCCGCTATGCGGTTATCTGTCATTTTTGGGTTTTCGGCCAACTCTATCATGGTTTTGATCCAATATTTATCATCTACGGCTTGTTAAATGGGCGCGCCGGCCCGCGATTTCAACCCCTAATAGCCCGCAAGGACTGGCAAATTTAAACTCTTTATTCACCCTAAAACCTAAGGTTTTTTTGGCCATTTCTTGCCATATTGACAAGCGTAAAAACAAAGGTGCAACAGGTGGGCAAACGGCACAGTAAAAAACCAGGTTCAGATGGCCGATTGGTGCTGGAGCAAAAGGTCGTGCCTGTCCGCCAATGGGTCATTGACAAAGCCTTGCCGTTTTGGGCCGGGTCTACGGTGGACGGCGCGGGCGGCTTTTGCGAAGAACTGTCTTGGGGCGGTGCGCCAAATTGGAAAGCCGAGCGTCGTTTGCGGGTACAAGCCCGCCAGATTTTTTCCTACAGCTTAGCCCATGAATTGGGCTGGTGTGACGGCCTGCCCATTGCTAGGCGTGGGTTGAACTTTATGTTAACCAAAGGTTTTATGCCAGACGGCCACCCCGGTTTCATCTCCTTGCTCAATCCCGATTATAGCGTCAAAGACGCCCGCCGGGATTTGTATGACCATGCCTTTTACCTGTTGGCATTGGCGTGGCAGGCAAGAATAGGGGAAAGCCGTGCAGCCTTGGCATTGGCCGATACAATTATTTTGTTGTTAGACCAAAACCTGGTCGCGGAAAACGGCGGCTATCTTGAGGGTTTGCCCCAAGGAGACCCGCGCAATGCTCTGCGCCGGCAAAACCCGCACATGCATTTGTTCGAAGCTTTTATGAGCCTGTATGACGCTAGCGGCGAGGAAAAATATTTGCACCGGGCCGGGCAAATATTTGAGCTGTTCAAAAACCACTTCTTTGATGAAAACACCGCCACCATCACCGAATATTTTCACCATGACTGGCGCCCTGCACGCGGCACTCAAGGCCAAAGCGTCGAGCCCGGTCATATGGCGGAATGGGTGTGGTTGCTGCGGCAATTTACTGCGAGAACCTCTATAAATACCCGGCCTTGGGCGGACCAATTATACCAAAGACTTTGCGGCTATGACACACTGTTGCTCCGCGACGAGATGAACAAAAACGGGCAGGTATTGCGCGCCACGCGCCGCCTTTGGGTACAAACAGAAATGGTCAAAGCCCATCTCGCCCAAGCGGAAAACGGCGAAACCGATAGCTTTAGGCTCGCCGCCGCCGGCATAGAAATGTTGGCCAGTAAATTTTTGCGCCCGGACGGTACATGGTTGGACATGTTGGGGGACACCGGATTGCCTGTTATTGGCCCAGTTCCCACCTCTACATTTTATCATATTATGTGTATGGTTGCGGAAAGCTGCCGGGTCGCGGGGCTGGACACTGTTAAACCGAAAGCGCAAATCCATGTCTAAACCTCACATGTCTAAACCTCACATGTCTAAACCTCACATGGCTAAAACTCACATCATTCCTGTGATTATGTCCGGCGGTGCCGGCTCTCGCCTGTGGCCTGCATCACGTAAGTCCCGGCCCAAACAACTGCTTCCCCTGGCCAGCGAATACACCATGATCCAGGAAACGGCCTTGCGCTTCCAACACCCTAACCAGGCGCAAAAACAAGAACAGACATATACATTCTCCGCGCCGCTTATCGTCTGCAACCAAACCCATGCCGATGCTATTCGTGAACAACTTTACGCAATTGGCATATCACCGGATACAATTATTACGGAACCTGTTGCCCGCAATACCGCGCCTTGCGCCGTCATGGCCGCTCTGGCTGTTCAAGCCGACCCGGCCCACAGTCCAGACGCATTGATGTTATTGGTGCCTGCTGACCACCATATAAAAGATGTGCGCGCATTTGAAAGCGTTATCGAACAAGCCCTACCTGCCGCTAGCTCAGGACATATGGTCACATTCGGCATCACGGTGACAAAACCGGAAACCGGATATGGCTATATCCAAAAGGGCGAAAAATTGGACGAATTTGCCTATCACGTCGCAGGTTGTAAAGAAAAACCCGATAGCGCTACGGCAAAACGTTATATGGAGGGCGGGCAGTTTTTTTGGAACGCCGGCATTTTCATGTGCAAGCCGGACAGTTTACTCGCAGAAATGCACAAGCACAGCCCCGAAATATTGCGGGCATGCCAAAAAGCCTTTGATGCCAGCCCCAAAAACAATGGACAAAAGATCGGACAAACCATTGCCCTTGACGCAGAAACATTCGCATTATGCCCGGCCGATTCTATTGATTACGCCTTGATGGAGCGCACCACCAAAGCCTGCGTGGTCGAAGCCCATATGGGCTGGAGCGATATCGGGTCTTGGTCAGCGCTTTTGGATTTAACCAAAGAGACGTCCGGCAATTCCCTTAAGGGGGATGTCCATATACTCGACACCAAAAACTGTCTGGTGCATTCGGACGGGCCGTTTGTGGCCACCATCGGGATTGACAATCTAGCCGTTGTTATCCACGACGGGGCCGTCCTCATCGCCAATATGGACAAGATACAAGACGTAAAAGAAATCGTCAACGAACTCACCCGGCGCGGCGATAAAGACAAGCTTTAACCGACCAATAAAACACGAACGGATTTAGGGCCTATTAAGTTCACCGTTTGTGTCGGTCACTATCTCCTTGGGACGGGCTTTCGTATTACTGAGGCCCGGCCACAGGGCCAGCAGAACAATCCCGACAAGTACAAGCGCAAATAATGGATAGAAAAACCGATCTTTCATAACATCCCCTTACCCATACTCTAGACTAAAAACAACACCGCGCGTTCATCGGCCCGTTGCAAGAACGCTACCCCCAGGGTCTCAACCAATTCCTTTGAAAACTTTTCGGAAGCTTCATCATTCCACGCCGTAGAAACCGCTTTAATCAAATCAGCCCGCTGTCGCTTGGCCGCTTTGCGCACTCGCCCGTCCGTCAACAAAAGGCGCATAACCCCCGGTATATTGGCCGCCCGTAGCTTACCCTCCAGAGCTTTTCTGCCAAATAGAAAACTGCCAATCCCGATCACGCCGCCAACCGCAATGCCAATAGGGCTGGTCAGCAATGGAGCTAGCAAATGCGCTTCGGCCAGCAATACGCCGATCAAAACCACAGATATGGTGGTCCCCACAAGTGCCGTGTCGTTTTCCAAGCTTGTGACCTTGGGCACGGCCACACTCAGGCCTTCCAAATGGCGGCTGACATGGGTGCTGTCGTCCAAAGATAAAACCATAGCCGGGAGATTATGGTCACGACAAAGCGGATCAGTGATTTGCTCAATGCGGCGCTGCAAGCCTGCGAACCAATCTTCTATGGCCGGGCGCAAGGTTTTTTGAGCTGCATGACTGGACAGCCATTTGGTTATGCGGACATTCATAGCCGCTTCCACATCATTGAGGGCTTTGATGTCGCCGCGCCGCCAATCGCGAAATGCCGGAACCACACAGGCGTCGATCAATGCGTCTACCAACACCGGCGCCAAAACATCCCCAAGCTTATCACTAGCGGTGCGGGCTTTTTCAAACACAGGCCCGCCCTCGGCCACCAAACCCGCGACGGAAGATTTAAAGCTGCCGTGTAAATATTCAAACCGGCCTAACCAAGACAAGCCGCGCGCAATGGCAAATTCCGGCTCCGCACCGCGCACCACACGTGCGCCCGGAAACGCTTTCTCGCAGGCCGGTGCGACCAATGGTAAACGCGACGCGCCGCCAGTTAGCAAAACCGTTTGCGGGTGCCGCCCGCCGAGCCGCTCTACCGCTTCCTTGACGGCATAATCAAATGTGTCGGGCCAGGAAAATCCGTTCAAAGCTTTGATCTTGGCTTTGAGAATCGCCGCCGCGTCTTCTTTGTCCACACGGATTTCAAACAATACCCCGCCTGCGATTGGCAGACGGCGGATAATATCCACCGCCGGGCTTTCTCTGTTGTCGGCACCCTTTTCGGCGCCGTTAAAATATTGTTCCTTGGCCAAGCGGCACCAATATTCCAAAATCGGTCTGTACCAAGGATATTTGGCAATAAGCTTTTCAATTTTGCTGCGCTCAACCTGCCGCGCCAAATTACGCTCCAATATTAACGTATCCAGCAAACCGGAACCCAAAATATTATGCCCGACATCCTCAGCTTCCAGATCATAGCAATAGGTAAAATCCGTCGTTGAAGACCCAATATCCACAATAAGTACGCTGGAGCGGGCCGCCTCCAAGGATAAATATCCCTGCTCCAATGCCGTCATCAACGCTGCCCGGCTTTCCGGTACGATGCGCACGGTTTTGAGCCCGGATTTTTGCATTAATTCGCCGTAAATACCCCGGTCGTCCTGCGTCCAGCCGGACGGGCACCCAACAATAAAACGACTGGTTGTCAAACTGTCTATTTTTTTATCCGCCGCCAAGTCATCAAATAAAACCTGCGTAAACAGGCGCGTCGGTATTTCCGTGGCGGTGTCGTTTAAATCCCGGCTCTTAAATTTGACCCATATCTCGTTTTTACCTTTTCCTAATGCCGCCAAGTTCACAGCTTGTGCGCCAATGCGCACACCGGATTTATTGCGGGCCACGGCAGTGACAAAGCTCTTCTCGCCGCTATGTTCCAAAATTTCCGGCTCCCGCGAAGAGCCGCTAAAGCTACGCGCCACCGCCATTTCGCCGTGGCCAAGATCATAGCCGATAAATTCTATTTGCTTTTTCCCGCCCATGCTCAGGATTTCCAAACCGTACCGCGCCTAAGCACTTGATCGCCAATCAACAAAGCCGGTGCCGCTTGTTTCGTCTTGCCGTCCTCCAAATCGAGCGCCGGTAAAATGTCAAATAATTTAGCGGTTTTTCGGCTGTAATTGACGATCTCTATACCGTCTGCGTTTAAGATCGTGGTCAGTTCACTCGAAATCAGCTTCATGGCAAATTCCCGGTCGCCTGCCCTATGTGCTTCAAGCAGGCTTTGCACCAAAGATGTCAAACGCCCATCGTCCGTCCAAAGTTTTTCCGTGACCGGTTCAGCCAACCGCAACAAGACATGATCCGCCGTGCGCAAGGCTTCGGACAAAGCATCCACATAACCCGCCGCCTCAACCGACACATGGGCATCAGCCATAAACCTGTTTCCGTCAGGCGCTTCCAATAATTTTTGCTTGCCGCGCCCAAATAAGGCGATTTTTCTGGCAATAAAACCTTTCCAGTCTTTGGGGTCAAAAAACCTAAGCCCGGCCAAAACCGCCCCGGCCATCACGCTCAATGTAGAGCCTTGTAGCAATCCGGCCAGTACAAAAAAACCGGCAGCCCCGTAAAACAAGGTGCTGCCAGCAATCACCCGCGCCGAAGTGCGCGGCACTTCGCGCCAAACAATATCGGCGGTGGTGCCTCTGTCCAAAACCCCGGCTCCGGATTTGACCATCTCCAACAACCATAGCCCGGCTTTTTGGATATGCATATCGTCCGTGGACGCCGCGAAAATATCACCCGTGCGGTCTAGGGCGCGGCGGGCTTCGGACACCGCCCGCTCCGACGATAAATCCTCGCTTGCAATCAAAGCCCGCAAATCCTCGCGCTCATTTTCAAACACCCTAGCCAAGGACGGGATGGTGGCTGGGAGGTTATCGGTCATGATTATTCCCCATCACCGCGCTCAGTTTCTAACAGCGCCGCCCGTGCTTCGACACTGGTCACAATATCGTCTATCATGTCGTTATTACTGGTTTTTCCAGTACGCGCCCCCGCCGCGTACATCATACCGTATCCGGCGGAACCGCCGGTAAATCCAATGTCCGTATAGGCCGCCTCGCCCGGCCCGTTAACAACGCAGCCAATGATAGACAGCGTAATCGGCTCGGTAATATGGGCCAATTTTTGCTCTAATATTTCCACAGTCGAAATCACGTCAAAACCTTGACGCGCACAGCTAGGACACGAAATAATATTGATGCCGCG
This sequence comes from Alphaproteobacteria bacterium, assembly GCA_024278855.1. Classification (GTDB taxonomy): domain Bacteria; phylum Pseudomonadota; class Alphaproteobacteria; order Caulobacterales; family Maricaulaceae; genus Robiginitomaculum_A. Next base: position 70,376 of record JAJRSJ010000004.1, read on the forward strand.
TGTGCGCAAATTTAGAGATTTAAGAATATCATACCCGGTTTTTATCTCCTCTACAGGATCGGCGGACAAAGACACGCGAATTGTATCGCCGATACCGGCCCACAGCAGATTGCCCATACCAATAGCGGATTTTATCCCGCCCATGCGCAGGCCGCCCGCTTCGGTCACGCCCAAATGCAAGGGACAATCAATAGCCTCGGCCAGGCTTTGATAAGCGGCCACGGTCAAAAACACATCCGAGGCCTTCACCGATATTTTAAACTCGTGAAAATCTTCGTCCTGCAACATGCGGGCGTGCATAAGAGCGCTTTCCACCATAGCTTCAGGACACGGCTCTGCGTATTTCTCCAACAGCTCTTTTTCCCGCGACCCTGCATTGACCCCTATACGGATGGAGCAGCCGTTATCACGTGCCGCCTTGACCACTTCGCGTACCCGGTTTTTACCGCCGATATTGCCCGGGTTTATCCGCAAGCAAGCGGCGCCATTTTTGGCCGCTTCAATGGCACGCTTATAATGAAAATGAATATCGGCAACGATCGGTACATCCACAGCCTTGGTGATTTTTGCCAAAGCCAATGAGCTTTCCGGGTCAGGACACGACACCCGCACAATATCCGCGCCCGCCTCTTCCAATGCTTTAACTTGGCCAATGGTCGCCTCCACATCAGTGGTCAAAGTATTGGTCATGGACTGCACGCTGATCGGTGCATCGCCGCCGACTGGCACATTACCCACCATAATTTGACGTGACGGGCGGCGGACAATTTGCCGCCAAGGTCTTATGTGATCGTAAGATGAACTCATTTTACCAGTTTAGGGGAGAGAAGAAAGCTTTGAAAGCCCTATTGTTGGCCGACTTCAGCCAAGGGAATGTTTTTGGCCAAATAACCTTGCTGTCCAATAGGGCCGAGGCGTTTCCCGCCAATGTATAACTCTATGGCACCTGCATCCCTTAGGGATAATATGGGCAAGTTTTTGCGGCTGGTCTCAAATATTTCGCCGGGCACCATAATGCGCGAAATCAGCACCCGACCGCTCCCATCTTTGACCTCAACCCAACTTGGGCCAACCGCTTTTAGGGCAATCATATCGGTATCGCCTGTGCCGGGCTGCACCGGCTCAAACCCCCAATTTTCGGTTTGTGTAACCGGAATAAGCGCCGGGGCGTCTGATCTGGCGTCCGTTTTCATACCGTACCATGTGACAACAACCAAAGCACAGGCTAGCACGGTGCCGATCGCCAAACTGCCGCGCGGCAGACGGATATTGCTTTTGGGCATAAAATGAGGCTCACCGACAATTTCCAAAGCCTGTGAAGCCGTTATATCGGTTTTAAATTGGGTAATGGCGGTTTGCTCATTTAAACCCAAAAAGCGGGCATAGGTCCGAACATAACCAAGGGCATAACCAAGGCTAGGCAAAACCTCTTTGTCCAACCGCTCAATCGCGTCAAGATAGCTTTGTTGAATACGCAATTTTTCGGCAGTGTCTTTCAAAGACAAGCCAGCCGCAATGCGGGCCGCACCTAGTCTGGCACCCATATGTGTTGGTTCATGACCAACAGTGTTGGTATTGGTTGTTATTGACACACTCATTCCCCGTATTGTCAGCAGGCATTCACCAAAAGACCCAGTGTTACCCAAAAGACAAAGACTTTATCCGAAAGACAAAGGCTTTGCCCAAAAGACAAAGACCGGGACGTGTATCATGACTGATTCGTTTTTCCAAGGGTTTTCCCCTTTTATTTTTACATTTGCCGTGCAACACTCCACACAAGCGTATCTTTGAGATACCCCACAAGATATTTCAAGGAGATGTATTGACCATGATCTTGCATTATTTTACAGCCCGCAATTGGCCCATATTTGCCCTATTGCTCTCCTTGTCACTTTGGCTCGGCGCACTTGCATTTGAGCATATTGGCGGGCTCGCCCCGTGCCAAATGTGTTATTGGCAACGCCACGCCCACAAAGCAGTGATTGTCGTTGCGGTCATTGCCTTACTGGTGCGCCAAAAAACCACGGACTTAAGATGGGAGAACAGGTTTCTTGCTCTGATCGGTCTGGCATTTTTAATCAGCTTTGGCTTGGCGTTCTGGCATGTGGGGGTCGAGTTTAAATGGTGGGAAGGCCCCAAAACTTGTATGGTCGGCGCTGGTTCCAGCTCTATCAATGCGGCGGATATTTTGGACGCTTTTAATAGTCCCGTAAAAATGCCCGCCTGTTCCGAAGCGCCGTGGCATTTGTTTAAAATATCCATGGCCGGGTATAATGCAATATTTTCGGGACTGGCAGCATTGATCAGTTTCGTCTTTGCCTTTAAAGCAAGAGCATGACCAGTTTTGTAAAACGTCCCACAAGACCCGGCGGCACACCAAATCCGTCCGCGACCCCGCGCATCAAAGAGATGCTACGGGTTGACCATGCGGGCGAATATGCGGCCGTGGCGATTTATGATGCTCAAGCCAAGGTGTTTGGGCGGTCACCAAAAACAAAACAAATTGCCAAACAACTGCTCCATATGCGCGACGAGGAACAAGAACATCTGGACGCATTTGACGATCTTTTGCGGGCCAATAATACAAGGCCAACCGCGCTTATCAGTGTTTGGAAACTGGCTAGCACCGGACTTGGAACCGTTACCGCCTTGATGGGCGAAAAGGCGGCTCACGCCTGCACTGAAGCGGTAGAAAACGTCATCGAGCAACATTATGCGGTTCAGATCGAAGAAACCAAAGACAGCCATCCTGAGCTTTGCGCCACGTTCACAAAGTTCCGCGAAGACGAGCTGCGCCACCGCGATACGGCCATAGCCCACGGTGCCAAACAAGCCCCCGCCTATCCATTGCTAACAAAAATGATCACAGCCGGATGCAAGACGGCGATTAAACTCAGCGAAAAGATTTAGGCGGCACGCCTTTCTTTTGCTTACATGATTACATGGCGAGTACCCGAAATTTTATATATTTCCCTCAAGCCCGTTACCCCTCACCTTGTTCCTCTCCCCCTTCTCGCATGAAAAACGGGGAGAGGAGACGGTGTCTTGGCCGTTTTATTGTGTTAAAAGTTCAAAGGTTTCCACTCTTTTTGGCAGGTGTCTCAGTATTCTCTGAAAGCTTTATTCAAATCACAAAACAAACGAACGTGGTCTCCTCTCCTTTTGGGAGAGGAACAAGGTGAGGGGTAATGCTGTTAGCGGGTATCCCGCGTCCTAAATATCCACATGACGTCTAAAGCCCGTCCAAATTTCTAAACAGCATTTTTGCGGCGGTTAGTAATTGTGGTTTTTGTACGTTAAACCCTGACTTTATCCATAGAGCTTCCAAAGCCCGCATGGCTTTGCCCAGAGCAGGCCCGTGGGGGATGCCGAGCTCTATGAGGTCTTTGCCCGCGACGGGAAAATCCGGCTTTTGCCAATTTTTAGCCTGAAGATAGACGTGCCACCACCTATTCATATCCGCCCCAGCTCCTGCGGCCCGCAAAATCGCCCTGTCCATAGCCACCTGACGCCCGGCGGTGTAAAATGCAATTTCGCTTTCTTTCTTGGGCATGTCCGGGGTTAATTTAGTTTGGTCCCCGGCCCAAGCCATCAGGCGGGCTTTTTCCTTGTTGGACATTTTCAGGCGTTTGCACAACCGCGCCGTAGCTAGCTCGTCGCGCCCTGACATGACCATTAGGCGTAAATACGGGTCTGGCTCCAGACTTTTTATGGCTTCCAATTCACACAAGTATTGCAAACCCTCTGCATTACTGGCCTCAGGCAAAAGTGTTTCCAAAACACCGCCGACCAACATGACATTTACTGTGCGAAACGGGTAAGGGGCTGACAATAATTTCTTGATCTCGGACCAAATCCGTTCCGCCGACAAGGTTTTTAAACCGCTTTGTAAGTCACGACAGGCCGCTAGCCCGCCCTTGTCCATGATCCGGTCATGACCATACCAAGCCGTAAAGCGGAAAAACCGCAATATGCGCAAATAATCTTCTTCTATACGGGTGCGGGCATCTCCAACAAACCGGATTTTGCGGGCTTTAATATCCGCAATCCCTTGTCCAGTTGGATCATAAACCTGCCCGGCCAAATCCGCATACAGGGCGTTCATCGTAAAATCCCGGCGCTGGGCGTCCTCGTTCCAGTCTTTGGTAAATGCGACCGTAGCCCGGCGTCCGTCCGTGCTGACATCTTTGCGCAGTGTGGTGATTTCGAACACCGTGCTTGCGCAAACCACCGTCAAAGTTCCGTGGGCAATCCCGGTTTCGTGGACGGCAAAACCGGCTTGTTTTAAACGCTTGGCCACTTCGGCAGGCTCTAACGTGGTGGCAATATCCAGATCAGCCACAGGCGCGCCGAGCAAAGCATTGCGCACACAGCCCCCGACAAAGCGCGCACTGTCTTTCGGCAGTGCCGCAAACAATTTGCGTGTGGGCGCGGCATCTAGCCACGGGTTTTTATCAGCGTCTAATTTCACGAATATAACCCCTCATACACAAGTCCTTCGTAAAGGCGGTACATCATCATGGCCGTCATGCCCCAAATATGCCAGTGGGGATTTTGGGTGCTTGGCCAAGGCATATCATATAATTTGAGCATATTGCCTTCAAACTCTACCGTACGCGGCACATGATTGGCTTTGTCCATAAAAAAACTAAAGGGGATTTCGGTTACCTCTTCCACCTCGTCCCGGCACGGGATTATTTCGGCGTGCGGGTTAAGGATACCCACGAAAGGTGTGACCCTGAAATCAGAAACCGCGTTGAACGAAGCCAAGCGTCCGAGCAAATGAACATCCCCGGCTCCCACCCCTACCTCCTCACCGGTTTCGCGAACGGCGCCTTGTGCGGGGGTTTCGCCCAACTCAGTGCGCCCGCCCGGAAAAGCAATTTGCCCAGCGTGGGTCGACATATGCATAGGCCGCCGGGTCAGCAAGACACGCCATTCATCCCGTTTAACCAAAGGCACCAGCACGGACGCCGGGCGGTGGCCATTGCGCTTCGGGATATGGCTGTCATCGTCCATATCAACGGACTGCAACACCTTGCGTATTTGCGCAATCAAGGGATCATCAAGGCTAAATTTCATGCACACCTGCCGGGCCTAATGGAAAAAACACACCGCCGCCATACACACCAAGTTGGCCGTCAACCTCTAGTGCATATTCAACCAATTCATAAAACACCGCCCGGCTCAACAATGCCTCAAGCCGCCCGCGCACATGTAATAATGGTGTTGGCTCCAGACTATCCGGGTCAGTTTCGACCCGCAGTTCATGGTCGCGTCCGGCTTCAATCCCCTCCCCCGTATTTGTGGTAAAAAACAAACGTTGCGCCCGTCCCTCGCCTTGCACATCCATCCGCACAGCCAAAAAATGCGCACACTCAACATTGATGAGGATTTTTTCCGCCGGCGTAACCAGATAAGTCTCCCCGTCCGCGTCTTTGCGCAAAACTTTTGAAAACAGTTTTATCAAAGGCGCACGGGTGATGCGCGCACCCTCGTGCCACCAAGAGCCGTCCTTGCGAATCACCATGTCCATTTCGCCGCAATTCTCCGGATGCCAGCTTTCGACGGGCAGCGCACCTTCGCCCTGCTACCGTGCAGATTTAATCAAGGCAGTCATATCACTGTTGCTCATGTCACTGTTGGTCTTGTTGCCAGTGTTGCTATTTTTTAATGGGGTCACAAGCAAGATTCCTTTTGCGCTTTGTGGCTTATGCCTTAAACCTAGACATTGGAAAACACCATGCAAGAGAAATAAGTTATCAAGAGAAATAAGAGATCAAGAGAAATAAGAGATAAAGAAAAATGAGTAAATTATGAGCACATCAGCACTTGAGAAAAAACTCGGAACCGCCAGTGCGAAACTGGACGCGGTAAAGTCGGAAATATCCAATATCGTGATTGGACAAGACACCGTGGTTGATCTGTCGCTGGCGGCTGTGCTGAGCGGCGGCCATGCTTTGTTGGTCGGCGTGCCGGGCCTGGCCAAAACGCTTCTAGTGGAAACGTTATCAACTGTCCTGGGGCTAGACGGTAAACGTATCCAGTTCACCCCAGATTTAATGCCCGCCGATATTCTAGGCTCTGAAGTTTTGGAAGAAACCACTAAAGGAAAACGCGCATTTCGCTTCATTCCCGGCCCGGTATTTTGCCAACTGCTCATGGCCGACGAGATTAACCGGGCCAGCCCGCGCACCCAATCCGCACTCTTGCAAGCCATGCAAGAGCGTTTCGTCACCATTGCCGGAGACCGCCACGACCTGCCCGCGCCGTTTCATGTGCTCGCCACCCAAAACCCCATCGAACAAGAAGGCACCTACCCCCTGCCCGAAGCCCAACTTGACCGGTTTTTATTCCAAATTGATGTGGATTACCCACAGGCGGATACGGAACGCGAAATCCTGCTCGCCACCACAGGTACAGAGCAAAATACGGCCAAGAAAATCATGACACCCAAACAATTGACCGCCATGCAGGCTTTGGTGCGCGCCATGCCCATTGGCAATAAAGTGGTGGACTGTATTTTATCCTTGGTGCGAAATGCCAGACCCGACCAAAGCGAGCACGGTTTTATCAAAGACGCCGTGGTTTGGGGCCCAGGGCCACGGGCCGGGCAAGCACTTATGCTTGCTAGCCGGGCGCGGGCCTTGTTGGACGGCCGCATATCTCCGTCCGTGGACGATGTATTGGCCCTGGCCGCCCCCGTCCTGAAACACCGTATGGCCCTAAGTTTTGCCGCCCGCGCCGACGGTGCCAATCTCGACGAGTTGATCACGAAGTTGGCTGAGCGGGTTGGTTAATGGGTTATGCGTTTAACATTTTTTTTCCTTCCCCCATTTATGGGGGAAGTGCCGGAGCTCTTGCGGAGGCGATGGGGGGCGCACCTCTTGTGCGCTATAAACGTTCGGCAAACTTTTCACCATCGTACCGACGCAAGAGCGTCGGCGCCCCCCATTTTTGTTTCTTGGCGCCAAGAGGCGCCCACTTCCCCCACAAGGGGGGGAAGGAATAATGCCCATCGCCTCAAAATTACGGCGCGAAGCGGAACATCTGGCCGCGCCTTATCCGGCTTTGTTGGCGGAGGCGGAGCGTGTGGCCGCCATTGTTTCCCAAGGCATACACGGCAGGCGGCGGGCCGGCGCGGGGGAAACTTTTTGGCAATACCGGGATTATTCTGCCTCTGACAGCGCCCATGATATTGACTGGCGCAGATCAGCCCGCACCGACAATTATTATGTGCGCGAAAACGAATGGGAAGCCGCCAATACCGTCTGGATGTGGCGCGACGGCTCGCCCGGCATGGACTGGAAATCACATCAATCCTTACCCACAAAAAAAGACCGGGCTAGCATATTGATGATGGCGCTCTCGTCCTGGTTGATGCGGGCCGGGGAACGCTGCGGGGTATTGGGGGAAAGCGAAAGACCCCATACCGGGCGGTTTGGCATTGAGCGCATATCCCATAAACTGGCCACGGCGGACGGCGGCATGGAGGCTCTTACGGCAGATTTTTCGGCCCATGCCAAGCTAGTTTTAGCATCGGATTTTTTGGCCTCTGCGGATGAATGGCGGCAAAAACTGGTGGCCTTGACCGCCCGCCCCGCTAGCGGAATATTATTGCATATCGTCGATCCTGCCGAGCGCGAGTTTCCCTTTAAAGGCCGGGTGCAATTATTAGACCCTGTATTGGGGTCTGGCAGCAAATTGGCGCAATTACCATTCTTGCTAGGGCGCGCCGAAAAACTGCGTGACCGCTATGTGGAAAAATTTCAAGCCCACGAAGCTGAACTGGCCCAAACGGCCCGGCGGCTTGGCTGGACATTGATCACCCACACCACCGACCAACCCGCTACGCAAGCCTTAAGCGCACTGTATCAAGCCTTAGATGCTAAAATGGCCGGGGATGCTAAAATGGCCGGGGATGCTAAAATGGCCAGGGACGCTAAAATGGCCGGGGACGTGTAATGGTTATAGGGCCGATCACATTTTTGGCACCTCTTGCCTTGTTTGGCCTGTTGGCATTGCCGATCATCTGGTTTGTCCTGAAAATCACGCCGCCCAAACCTATATTACAAATCTTCCCTCCGCTAAAATTATTGGGCGGGCTTAACAAAGAAGAAGACACGCCCAATGCGACGCCAATTTGGCTGCTCATATTCCGCCTGTTCATGGGCGCATTATTGGCCATTGCCTTGGCAAAGCCCATATTGTTTAAACCCGCCGAAGACACCAACCGCCCCCTTGTCTTGGTCATTGATAATGGCTGGGCGGCGGCAAGCAATTGGTCAGCCGTAAGCAGTGAAGCCGAAGCTTTGGTCAAACAAGCGGTCTCTAACAACCAAATGGTCGCGGTATTGCGCAGTGTCGATATACGCGGGCAAAACACCAACGGGTTTATCCCGGCCACCGAAGCTTTAAGCGCCCTGCGCAGCTTGCAGCCCTATGCTTATGCGCCTGACCGGGCCGCACTTGGCGCGCAAATGCGCGGGCTGGATCTCTCCAAGGCCGATATTTTTTGGCTGTCTGACGGGCTGGATTACGGGTTGGATACCGGGCAGGCGGAAGATTTTATGGCTATGTTAAAATCAGGCGGCACACACAAACTATACCGCCCGGCGGCCGAGTTTAGCCCTTTGCTCGCGGGGGCGGTTGTCGAAACGGCCAACGGATTTCGCGCCCAGTGGCACCGCACCGACACCACAAGCCTGCGCACACACAACATCGTCGCCTATAGCGCTCATGGGGCAGGTGGCCGGGTTTTGGCCCGCACCGATATTAGCTTCGCGCCCGGAACCTCCATGGTCGAAGCCAATTTCGAGCTGCCCGCAGAACTTCGGGGCCGCGTCTCCCTGCTAAAACCGGAAGGCATAGCGTCCGCCGGAGCCATTACCTTGCTGGACGACAGTTGGGGCCGCCCTCTGGTCGGCCTGCTCAAGGGCAGCGATTCCAATACCCAACCTCTTTTATCTGAATGGCACTATATTGAGGAAGCTCTCGCACCTAGTGCTGATATTTATAAAGGCGATCTGGACGAGCTTCTGGCCGTGTCCCCATCCATAATATTTATGTCCGACCGGGCCAGAACGCAAAGCCCGTTATTGGTCAAATATGTGGAAGACGGCGGCATGTTGGTGCGCTTTGCCGGGCCAAAACTGGCCAAACGTGCTGACGCGCTTTTGCCCGTGCCTTTGCGTTCAGGCGACCGTTCCATAGGCGGTGCATTGGCTTGGGAAGTACCGCCAGGACTTGATGTTTTTGCCCAGGACAGTCCGTTTTTTGGCCTCAGTACCAAAGAAGATATTGTAGTACGCAAACAAGTGCTTGCCACGCCGGGCGCAGGAACCGACACATCCACATGGGCCAGACTTGTCGACGGCTCGCCCGTGATTACCTCTAGCCCGCGCGGGCTTGGCCGCATTGTCCTGTTCCATGTCACGGCTGGCCCTGATTGGTCAAGCTTGCCTTTGTCCGGGCTTTATGTGCAAATGCTAGAGCGGCTTTTGCCGTTGGCCCGCAGTTCAGGCGCAAAAATTACCAGTGAAAGCAGTATAGACTGGACGGCGGAGCGTACATTTGACGGCTTTGGCAATCTTGGAAGCCCGCCCGTTTCGGCCCGCCCTATCCCCGACAGTGATTTTGCCGCCGCAAAAGCCAGCCGTGACCATCCGCCGGGCCTATACCGTCAAGGCCTAAGACGCTTGGCGCTTAACACCGTAAAAAACCCGGACGATTATTCGGCTTTGGCAGGCGGTGGTTTTAACGCGGCGGTTTACGGCGGCCGCAAACCCAAATCCCTGTCTGGTCTTTTACTGGGCCTGTTGGCCGTGATGATGGCTCTGGATGTAGCCATGTCTTTACTGGCTTCTGGGCGGTTGAGACGACAAATTTGGCAGGCGAGCGCCGCCGTTTTGGCGCTCAGTATTGTCGCCCTACCAACGCTAGACGCATATGCGCAAAACCTACAAACAAGTCCGGGCAATCCTGATGATGCCCTGGGCTTACATTTGGCCTATGTCATCACGGGTAATGCCGAAGTGGACAGGCTGTCCAAAGGCGGGCTCGAAGGCTTGATGTTTGAGCTTAACCGCCGCACAACCATAGAACCAACAGGGGTACGCGGCATCGATATCGAGAGCGACGAGCTGGCCTTTTATCCATTTTTATATTGGCCAGTTTTGCGAGACGCCAAACCCTTGAGCGCCAAAGCGGCGGACAAGCTCAATAAATTTATGGCCGGGGGCGGCATTTTGGTTTTGGATACCCAAGACCAGGATCGCAAACGGCTGTTTAGCGGTGAAACCCATCCGGGCTTGGCGCAATTGTCGGAAAACCTTGATATTCCGCGCCTAAGCACACCGTCCAACTCACCAGAAAATTCTCATGTGCTGACCAAATCATTTTATCTTATCAACAATTTCCCCGGACGATGGTCAGACGGTAAATTGTGGGTCGAGGCGGGCAAAAGCGGCACATCGCGCGACGGGGTAACCAGTGTCATTGTTGGCTCTAATGACTGGGCCGCAGCTTGGGGCAAAGACGAAAAAGGCCGAACATTGACCGTGATTGAAAATGAAATTCCGCGCCAACGGGAAATGGCAGTCCGGTTCGGGGTAAATTTGGTCATGTATTCCATGTCGGGGAATTATAAAGACGATATGGTACATGCGGCTAAAATCATTGAGCGGCTCGGCGAAGATTTAAGCGGTTTGCCCGCCCCTTTACCCGAGAAACCTTTACCGGAGCAACCATTACCAGACGTAATTGAACCAGAGCAACAGCCGTGAACAGCTCATTCGTGTTTGATCCATTACTGCCTATTTGGGTGATTGTCAGCCTGACCGTCTTGATCATTGCCGCCGCTACATTTGGACAATGGCGCGGGCTTAAAAGCTTTATTTTACGCGCCGTCGCCGCTTTCATTTTGGCGGGTGCGCTTTTAAACCCGCAGTCCTTGATCGAACAGCGCACGCCGCTGCCCGATATTGCTCTGCTGATTACCGATGCTAGCGAAAGCATGGACTTTGCAACCCGCAAACAAAGTGCGCAAACCGTACACACCCGTCTTCTAGACGGTTTGAACGCTTTGGAAAATCTAGACATTATAGAGGTCAAGATTGCGCCAGGCCGGGACGGAACCCGGTTGGCCCAAACCATGATTGACGCACTGGCTAGCCTACCCGCAGAGCGCATTGCTGGCGTATTTGCTATCACCGACGGGCAAGTGCATGATGTGCCGGAAAACCCGACCAATTTATTGCCGCCGGGCATACCGTTCCATGCAGTCATCATCGGGGATGAAACCGCACGCGACCGGCGGCTTGATGCCATCATCAGTCCGAAATACGGCATGGTCGGCGAAACCGCCCGCTTTGAGTTACGCCTTGAGGACCCTGGCTATGAGGGTGAACGGGCCGAGCTCGAAATCCGCCTAAACGGCGAACTTGTGGCGCGGTTTGCCGCGACCGCCGGAGATAAAATCACTATTCCGGTTAAGATCGAAAAACGCGGCGTCAACACGGTAGAAATCCGGGCGAGCGCGGCGAAGAACGAGTTGACGACACTTAACAATGTGTTGGTGGCTGAAATTTCAGGGGTGCGCGACCGTTTGCGGGTCTTGTTAATTACCGGGGAGCCCCATATGGGCGGGCGGGCTTGGCGTAATCTCCTAAAATCCGACCCGTCGGTGGATTTAATCCAGTTTACTATTTTGACCAATCCAGGGGTCAAAAACACCTATGCGCCGCCGCGTGAATTATCCCTGATCCGCTTTCCTGACCGGGAATTATTTGAAGACAAATTGGACGAATTTGACCTAGTGATATTTGACCAGTTTAAACGCCGCACCATGGCGGCACGCGGCCGCACCCGGCCCATGCTCAGCCCTTATTATATTTCCAACATCTCAAAATATGTAGAAAACGGCGGTGCTTTACTGGTGGCTGCCGGCCCGGCCTATGCCACGGACAACGGCTTGGCCCGCTCACCGCTTATCGCCGTTTTGCCAGCCCGCCCCACCGGGAAAACCACAGACACCATTTTTAGGCCCAAGCTGAATGACAAGGGGAAACGCCACCCGATCACATCTATTTTTACAGGCGAAATTTCCGCAAAATGGGGGCGTTGGTACCGCTCTATTGATGCCGAGGTGATCAAGGGTGATGTGCTGATGGTCAATGATGACGGTCTGCCGCTCTTGGTTATTGACAAAGTTGCCAAGGGCCGGGTGGCGCTCTTGCTGTCCGATCAAGCCTGGTTGTGGTCAAAGGGCCATGCCGGCGGCGGGCCTTACAATGAAATGTTCAGGCGCTTGTCCCATTGGCTTATGGGCGAGCCTGACCTTGAAGCTGACCGCCTGAAAGCACGGGTGGAAAACGGCATGTTACAGATTGAACATTGGGCCTTGGACGATAAAAATCCGCCCGTTCAAATTTTGCATCCGGCAGGCACGGCTGAAATTATAAATCTGCGCCGGGTCTCGCCGGGCTATTTCACGGGCAGCATCAAGGCGGATGTGCAAGGAGCTTACCGCGTTACAGTTTCGGGAAGCGGGGGGGGCAATTTGTCCAGCATCGCTGCCGCCGGAGCTCTGAATCCAACCGAGTTTAAGCACGTTTTGGCTACGGATAAAACCCTTGCGCCTTTGGTAAGTGCTAGCGGCGGCGGCACATTTTGGGCGGGCAATACCGGCACTGTCCCAACAGTACGCAAAGTCAGCGGTAATGACAAAACTTCTGGCGCAGGTTTCGCCGGACTGATTGGCCATAAAAAATATTCCGTCACCGCATCGCGCCGCACCCCATTGGCACCCACATGGATTTATTTTCTACTAATCATGGTTGCCTTGCTGATCGCTTGGCGGTTGGAGGGGAATTAGAGCGGAGAGGTTTGCCTATAGGGAATTAGCATACTAAGGACTATCCCGTTACGCACCATTTCGACAAATATAGCACCTGCACCATAAAGAATATGTGCTTTCTTTAAGCTGTTAAACTAGGAAGCGTAGAGTGGGTTTCCTGAGCTTTCTGACACCATTTATAATTTCCTAGTGACAGACGCCAGTCTTGTACTTTATGAATGGGCGAAATCAGAACAGGGAACATCCATGAATTCTATATCAAAACTTATCTTGTTGGCGGCGGTTAGCTCGCTGGCTTTGGCCTCTTGCGAGCAAGCTCAAAATACTGCCGGGGCCAATGAAACTCAAGAAAGCGGAACCTTGGCCTCTGAAGTCGAGGCCACAAAAGCGCCCGCAGTCAAATCTGGCGCTAAGGCCAAAAACGTTATCCTGTTCATTGGCGACGGCATGGGGATTTCTACCATTACGGCGGCGCGGATATTTGACGGGCAATCCAAAGGCATGAGCGGTGAGGACAATAAATTATCATTCGAAGAATTTCCGCACCTGTCCTTGGTCAAAACCTATAATCTCGACGCTCAGGTCGCCGACAGTGCCGGTACGGCTAGCGCCATGAATACCGGGCTAAAAACCCAGATCAGCAAGATTAACGTGCGCCCGGACGGATTGTTCGCAGGCTGCGCCGATAGTGCCGCCGTGCCGACAACCTTGTTTGTTGATATGGCTGAACGGGCCGGCATGTCTACGGGCGTTGTCTCCACAGCGCGCATCACCCACGCTACCCCGGCTGCCTTTTATGGTCACTCCCCTAGTCGGTACTGGGAGCACGACGGGGATATAACACCGGACGGCCTTGAACACGGCTGTACCGATTTGGCGCAACAACTGATAAATTATAATGAGGGAGATGGTCTGGACATTGCTATGGGCGGCGGACGGCGCGGGTTTTTGTCCAAAAGCCTTCTGGACAGCGGGCGGCGCACCGACGGCAAAGATTTAACGGCCCAATGGGAAGCCAAAGGGGAAGCCAAAGGGGAAGCCAAAGGTGATCAAAAGGGCGAGCAATATGTCTATGTCTCGGACGCGGACGAGCTTCGCGGCCTTAAACCCGAGGCAAAGCAAAAAATCCTTGGCCTGTTTAGCAATAGCCATATGGATTATGAAACCGACCGTAATAATGAACAACAACCGTCCCTGACTGAAATGACCGAATTTGCCATCAAAAACCTGGAAGCGCGCGGCACCGGTTATTATTTGATGGTCGAAGCAGGCCGCATCGACCATGCCCATCACGGCTCCAACGCTTACCGCGCTCTTTCCGAGACCCAGGAATTGGCTCGCGCCGTAGCCTTGGCCGACAAGCTAACGAGCGACGAGGACACTTTGATATTGGTCACGGCTGACCACAGCCATGTATTTTCCATTGCCGGATACCCGGCGCTCGGCAATCCGATTTTGGGGCTTGTCCGCTCCATTGACCGCGAGACCGGGAAACCGTCCACGGAGTTAAGCAAGGCGGCGGACGGCCTGCCTTACACCACGCTTGGTTATCATAACGGCTCCAACGTGCGTTCGGACGAACCACAAACCGATAATATGGTGCAAGACAAAGATTATAAACAACAATCCGCCATACGCCGCGCCTCGGAAACACACGCCGGTGAAGACGTAGCCCTCTACGCCAAAGGCCCCGGCGCCGATAAAGTAAAAGGTACAATCGATCAAGCCGAGATTTTCGACATTATGAAAGATGCGGTGGGGTTAGAAAAATAAATCCTTCGCCAATTACCAAACACAGAAAAAGCGTGGCGGGATTTTCCACCGCGCTTTTTCTGTACCTACAGTTCAGACAATAAAAAAGGCGGGAGAAACCTCCCGCCTTTTTCGTTTTATAGTTATGCCATCGAATTAAAACTCGTAGCGGATACCTACTTTTACTTTGTACAAGCTACGGTCAAGGTCAAGAAAACCAAGACTATCTGCTCTATATCTAGAGTAACGATATACACAGCTAGCCTGGGCTGTACATGTAGTACGTGGATCATCACCCCTTAGAGCGCTCGCACCGTCAACACCATTTGCGGCAACATCTGCGGCCGCAACCAGATCAGCAGTAACTAACCGGATTGTATCAAAGCCAGAACCGCGCTTGCGGGTACCCCAATCACTATCCAGAAGGTTCAGGACATTGCGAATGTGGACATATACCTTGATTTTATTGCCGGCCAGACGTTTTTGGCCAAAATCACCGAATGGCAATTCTTGGGAGAAACTTAAATCCCAAAGTTGGTTCCAAGCAGAAGCATTCTGATTTCTATCAACAATACTACCAGGTGTTAGACCATTTGCATTTATATAGCTGATAAAGTCCGCTTGATCCGCCGCATCAAAGCCAGCGCCAAATACAACGGCAGGATCGTTAAATGCACCGCCGCTTATCATTGGAATATAGAGCAAGTCGTTATCGCGTGGACTTCCAGATATAGAACGGCCAAACAATGCATTACTACTGCTTACATTAAAGGTATTGCTGTAGGGTTCGCCTGAAGTAATATTACCGAAGATATCCAAACGTGTAGTCAAATCATCGAAGAAATTTCTCTCAAAGGCAAAGTTTAAACCAAATTTATGTTTTGTGTTAAACGGTGCAATACCTGTGAGTGGGTTATTCCGGTCAACGCCAATTGTAGCACGTAAGCTGGAGATACCCCGGCTTGACGTACCTGGTGTTACGCTTTCAACATCTGAATAAGTATAGTTGACATTGAAACTACCGCCAAAATCATACTGCTTGGCTAAGCCCACAGACATAATATGCCCACGACCACCTTCAGAATTTGTCAGCTGAATTGCGTCGCGAACACCCAAATCGGCCAAATCAGCATAAATAATACGTCCGTCCGGTGCGACACCTGTGTTGGAAACACCAGCCAGTTCTGTTTGGGCTAGATTTTCCCAGCGGAAACCTTGCTTGGATTTTGAGTACAAATACTGTGCGGTGAACAGATAATCATCACCCAAGTCGATCCCGCCCCAATTGGCATCAAAACCTTGTTCCCATTTCAGGCTTGCTTTCCATGTAGAAGGCGTCTGGAAGTTAGGATCAATCAGATCAATATCGGCGGACGATGTTGGGTCTGACGCAGCAACGGCGTCAAGCAGAACTTGCGGAACCACTGTTGGATCCAAATTCGTCAGGCCGCCACCAAATGCGCTGAAAATTTGCGGTTGATAAGCATTGGAAATCCAAACCATCGGGTTACTACCCGAGAACAAACCAAAACCACCGCTAACTTTTGTGCGTGCGTACGGCGTATAAGAAAAACCGACACGTGGTAAGAGAATGCTTATACCATCAAGATTATTTTGACTGGAGCGCCCATAAGCGGTAGCAAAATCTTGGCGAAGCGGCGTTTGGTCACCTTGAATAAAGGTCTCAAAACGCACGCCACCGTTGACAATAAGATCAGGGTTAACCTGCCATTCGTCTTGTGCAAAGACAGACAAAGTCTGGAAGCCAAATGCGGCAGAGGCATCAGCCACATTATTTGATTGGGCGTTACGGTAACTCACAGAACCTGTCCGGTTGATCAAGTCCGTCAAGCTGTCAAATGTAAAGCGGCCCAAGGAATCAAATACGAAAAAGTTAACCAAGCTGTAATCCTGGTAAGAACCTCCGGCCGTGATCGTGTGATCATCCATTAAATATGTACCACTACCAAACAACTGCAACCTTGTATCTTCAAATGAGTTTGCATGGCGGAAACGGTCACAACCAGCCGTAAATGTAGCCTGATTATCCAAAATCAAACCTTCAAGCGGCGTGCCGATTAAATCGGCGTCATTTGGCCTAAACGGATTCTAATCTCGCCAATTCCAGTGCCGGCATTACAGTTTTGTCCAAGCACTTTCTTGCTTGAACCAACACGGAACTCGGTTGAGAAATTTTCACTCCAATCTGAATATAACTGCCCGGAATAGGTATCAACATCGATGGGACGCTGATAATTGGCACTTAAGAAACGGTTACCAACACTTTCCCCAGTATCTCTTGAACGACGGTAAGATATGCTAGCACGGTGGTCATCATTGATGTTCCAGTCAAGTTTACCCAGTATTTTTTCATTGGTCGTCGGGTTGCTGACAACCAATGGTCTTGCACCAGGGTCAAAACCGAAAGCAGTTTGGATAAATGGTGCCAAAGCCGCATAGGCTTCTGGTGCGAAATCCCTGTCTTGAAACGTGATAGGTATGGCCGTATCATATTTTTCATAGCTACCGAAGAAGAACAATTTGTCTTTGATGATTGGGCCGCCAACGACGCCGCCGTAAGTTTCCTCTTTAAAATCATCTAAAGCCACATCGGTACCGGCAATACGGTCACCAATAAAGGCGGAGCCTGAGCGCTCGTAAAATGCAACCCCGTCTAAACTATTTGTACCAGACTTCAAGACAACGTTAACAAGTCCGCCTTGGAAGCCTGAGTTAATCACCGAATAATCACTGGCAACGATGGAAACTGACTCGATCGTATCAAGCGAAATAGGTGAACGATTGCCGGGGAATGTCGAGCTTCTGAGGCCAAAATCATCTTGCTCAAAAATACCGTCAATGGCAATGGCGTTAAATCTCGGGTTTTGTCCGCCAATGGAAAGATTGCCAACATCACCGTTGGAGTGAGTGAGAGGGTCGCGCAATAAAGTGTCCGTTAAGTCGCGGTCAACCGATGGCTGGTTCTCGACATCACTGGCATTGAAAGCGGATCCCGCTCCATTGTTCAGACTGATGTCGGTTAATCTACGTCCAACAACAATAATCTCGTCCGTTACACTGAGCGCCTCAAGGTCAAAATTAACACTAACCGGGCTGCCCGCATTGAAAGATAGACCTTCTTTAATTTCAGGAGTTGCCCCCGGAGCCGTTACGGTGATTCTGTAAGGGCCGCCAACACGCAGGCCGCGCTCGGTATATACACCGTTTGAAGATGTCGTCGCCGTTGAAACACGGCCAGTAGGCACATGCAAGATGGTAACTGTCGCGCCAGATACCGGCGCACCGTCCGCGCCCGTTACTATACCGCGAACAGCAGAGGCGGAAGTCTGGGCAAAGGCTGTTACGCCCAGTGTTGAACTCATTATCGTCGCGGCACCGAGCAATAGCGCTGATTTAGTAAAATTATTCATTAGGGAACCCTCATTTGATATTAAATATGGCAAAGTGACCTTTAGCCCATCACAAAATGGACACGTTGGAGCAATGTGTCTTGATTACAAACCATTTACAATAGGTATTGTGAATTTTTATTAACTGGGTGTTAACTAGTTGCCAAGTGTGATATTTATGTCATTCTTTACGAGCGAAATTAACAATATTGAGGTAAAAAATGGGTAATATTACACGGCGCGGCGCTTTATTTACAGGAATTTCACTGGCGGGCGCTTCGGCGGCGTCCTGTGCAAATACGAAAATAGGCGAATCGGTAAATTACCCGGTAAAATTTGTTCACGGCGTGGCTAGCGGTGACCCGGGCACGGATAGAATGGTCATTTGGACGCGAATCACTGCCAGTACAAAAGCCAGTGCAAATGATGTAGTTCCGGCGGCCATTCCCGTTAAATGGGAAATGGCTACGGACGCGGATTTTCGCAAAATCCGCCGCACGGGTAAAACCGCCACCAGTGCCGCGCGCGACTTCACGGTAAAGGTCGATGTGACAGGTCTAAAACCGGGGCAGGTCTATTATTACCGTTTTAAACTTGGCAAGACCATTTCGCCCGTGGGGCGCACGAAGACCCTGCCCGTTGGTGCGTTGGAACAAGCCCGCTTTGCCGTCGTCTCTTGCACGAATTTCCCCTTTGGTTATTTCAATGTTTATGACCATATCGCCCGCCAAGACGGTTTTGACGCGGTTATTCATCTGGGTGATTATTTCTATGAATACGGCACGGACAGCTACGGCGGCAGGACGGGCAAGAGGCTCGACCGCAACCATGAACCGGCCCACGAAACCGTCACGCTCAAGGATTACCGTACCCGTCACGCCCAGTACAAAGCCGATACATCTTCACAAGCCATGCACGCGGCCCACCCGCTTATCGCAATATGGGACGACCACGAGACGGCGAACGATTCGTGGCAGACCGGCGCGCAAAACCACAATGCGGGCGAAGGCAGTTGGGAGATGCGCCGGGGCGCCGCCATGCAGGCCTATTATGAATATATGCCGGTGCGCGACCCCGAGCCGGGCAAAGCCCGCGAAGCTTTGTTTCGGGATTTCAGCTTTGGGGATTTATTGTCGCTACACACGTTGGAAACCCGCCTCACGGCCCGCACACAGCCTTTGAACTATGCGCAATATATGGATAAACTCACTAGCAAAGAGGCCGCCGCCCATTTCGCCGAAACCATCCTGTGGGACAAGGGGCGCGAAATGCTCGGGGCAGCACAAAAAGACTGGCTAGCCACATCGCTCAAGACTTCCAAAGACGCCGGGACAAGTTGGCGACTTATTGCCAATCAGGTGTTGTTAGGGCCAGTGCTGTCGCCTGATCTTAGAGACTACGCAGGCAGTGCAGCCATTGAGCGCATCGCCAAATTTAACCCGAATATCCGAAAATTTATCCAATTTTCGCCCCTGGGCCTCCCCATCAGCCTCGACAGTTGGGACGGATACCCGGCGGCCCGTGAAGCGTTTTATGTGCTGGCTCAAAAACAAGGCGTACAGGATTTATTGGTGGTGACCGGAGACACCCATGTCAGCCGGGTCAATAGTTTGAAAACCCAATTTGGCCAAAGCATGGGCGTCGAATTTGGCGTCACCGGCACAACCTCGCCCGGCCACGACGCCTATTTCAAAGACATGAGCCAGGATTATGAGCAGCGCCTGATGGCCAAAAACAAAGACATGCACTGGATGCAATCCGCCGAGCGCGGCTATCTGGATTTGCACCTGACCAAAACCGAAGCCCACGCCAACTTCATAAGCGTAAGCACCACCCACGCCAAGGACTACACAACATTTACCGCCAAAAGTTTCAGTGTAAACAAAGACGGCGGGACGCTAAAGCTTGGGGATATTTAACTAGGGTCTGTTCCTGACTTAGGGTAACATAGCCCTTTCTCCCAATCTGCCCATTGCCTGCGCCCGCAGCTCACAAAGCTCATTTTGAGGGATAGGCGCTCATCTCGCGTATCATATGTAACCGACAGTATTTTTGCTCTGCAATGGCACGAACCGTAAGCAGTTTGAAAGGAAAAGGTTATGGGTATTTTTAAACATATGCTCGACACAACATTATCTGGTATGGTTGAGGCGGGTGCGCTTGAACTGACATATCCCGGCGGTTTAAAAAAACGCTACGGGCAGAAATTAGCTAAGCCCGTAAAAGCGAGGATTACCTCAAAGTCCTGGTTACGCCGTATCGTTTTTGACCCTGAACTGGCCTTGGGTGAAGCCTATATGCAAAACGGATTGCGCATTAAAAACGACAATATATATGATTTTATGGATTTGCTGTGGGCCAATTTGCGCAGCAGTAAAAAACGGGTCGCCGCCGTACCCGAGCTGACCCGCCGGGCTTTGCGGCGCTTGGCCCAGTTTAACCCGGCCTCTCGCGCCCAAAAAAATGCGGCTCATCACTACGATATCGGCAATGATTTTTACGAATTGTTCTTGGATGATGATCTGCAATATTCCTGCGCCTATTACACAAACCGCAACGATACGCTTGAACACGCCCAAGCGGCCAAATGTGATCTGATTGCCAGAAAACTCGCCGTCAAACCCGGCCAATCCGTGCTTGAAATTGGTTGCGGTTGGGGTGGTCTGGGGATTTTTCTGGCACAGTCCACCGGCGCACAAGTAAAAGGTATCACCCTGGCCAAAGAGCAATTATGCACGGCGCGACAGCGGGTCGACGCGCTTGGTCTGTCCGGCCAAATTGATTTTGAACTTGAAGACTACCGGGCTTCCAAAGGTAAATATGACCGGATTGTCTCCGTGGGCATGTTCGAACATGTGGGGGTCCCCCATTACCAAACATATTTTGACCAGATAGCCAAATTGCTCAATGACGACGGTGTCGCTCTTGTTCACACCATTGGCCGCACCGATACCAAAGGCATCACCAACCCGTGGATTGCCAAATATATTTTCCCCGGCGGCTATATTCCGTCCTTGTCAGAAATCCTGCCCCATATTGAACGGGCCGGACTCATGGTCACAGATGTTGAGGTTTTGCGCCTGCACTACGCCGAAACCCTGCGCGAATGGCGGCGGCGGTTTTTGCTGCATAAGGACGAGGTGGCACAAAAGTACGGAGATGCATTTGTGCGCATGTGGAATTTTTATCTCGCCTCTTCCGAGCTGTCATTTCGCCACGGCTTACACAATGTATTTCAAATCCAACTGACAAAACGTCAGGACGCCGTCCCCCTGACCCGCGATTATTTGTTGAGCGTGCCGCCAACAAATTCAGCCATCCAACCACTGACAACAACGGCTCTGGCAAAAATACAGCGTTCATAAGGCAAATATATGCAACACGAAAATCACGAAAAGCAAGGCGGCACACGGTACCGCTTTTTGATAGCAGCAGGGGTGTTTGGCCTGTTGATCGGGGCCGTTTTACTATTCGAACACCGCGCCCACATCCCCAATGATTATATTTTTGTAGCGGTAATTTTAGGTCTTTGTATCGGCATGCATTTTTTCATGCACGGTGGTCATGGCGGGCACGGAGGACACGAAGCAGCTCCCGACAATGATAATAGAGACAAAAAATGACTGATGCCACATCAACATTCACCAGCTACGGGCTTTGGCCTCTGGTTATCCTGAACTCGGCGATCTTCATAATTTTCGCCTTTAGCTTTACCAAGCCGTCA
>JAJRSJ010000062.1 GCA_024278855.1 Alphaproteobacteria bacterium
ACGCGGACGCGTTGGTTCAAGCAGGCCGGATTGCAGCGGCTACGGGCGCGCGTTTGATTTGCGAAACTTTTCCGGCCCGGCTTCAGCGCGGGGCAGGGCGGGTCGCGGTTGAACGTCTGCCATGTTTCGGCGAAATGGCGGCGGATTATCTCAAGGATTTTAAGCATGCCGTCTTTGTCGGAGCCAAGCCGCCCGTGTCGTTCTTTGCCTATCCAAACAAACCAGGCTGGTTAATGCCGGACGGGGCCGCGCTTGTCACATTGGCCAGTCCGCGCCAATATGCATTGGACGCGCTGACCCGTTTGGCGGATGTTTTGAAGGCCCCAGAACAACCATCTCAAACCCAACCGAAAATGATCCCGCCGAGCGAGGACGGGCGCTTGACCCCTGTCGGGGTCGGAACGGTATTGGCGGCTTTAATGCCCGAAAATGCCATTGTTTCAGACGGGGCCGCCACGGCCGGTCTAGCCATATTCCCCATGACCCAAGGCGCACCAAAGCATGATTGGATGACCTTGACCGGCGGTGCCATTGGTCAGGGCTTACCCCTTGGTTTTGGTGCGGCGATAGCTTGCCCTGACCGCAAAGTCTTGTGTTTGGAGGCGGACGGCAGCGCCATGTACACCGTGCAAGCTCTATGGAGCATGGCGCGGGAAAATGCCAATGTCACCACGGTTATTCTCAACAATAGCAGCTATGCCATATTAAATATTGAACTGGCCCGGGTCGGGGTGGCCAATCCCGGCCCCAAAGCGTTGGCCATGCTTGACCTTGGTAATCCGTCCATCGACTGGGTATCCATCTCCGAGGGGCTAGGTGTTCCAGCAGTACGCGCCGATACGGTCGAAGGTTTTCACGCCGCCCTAAAAGACGCCCTGTCCCACAATGGCCCGCGTCTAGTCGAAGCCGTAATCCCGGTTCCCGGTCAATAATTAAAGGGCAATAACATGACCTTAAACCTGATCCCCGTTACTGCCCAAGATTATAGAGGTTTGGCTAGAAAGCGCCTGCCGCGCAATCTGTTCGATTATATAGACGGCGGCGCATATACTGAAACTACTTTGGCAGCGAATGTAAATGATTTTGAAACAATACAACTAAAACAACGGGTTATGCGCGATATTTCATCGGTTAATACATCCACAAAACTGTTCGGCGAAACACTGGACATGCCTTTGGTATTGGCACCGATTGGACTGGCCGGCATGATGGCAAGACGCGGTGAGGTGCAGGCGGTCAAGGCTGCCGGGGCCGCAAATATTCCATTTTGCCTCTCCACCGTTTCTATTTGCTCAGTGGAAGAAGTGGCGGAAGCGGCAAAGAAACCGTTTTGGTTTCAGCTTTATATGATGCGCGACCGAGGTTATGTCAAAGCACTTTTAGCGCGGGCAAAACGGGCCGGGTGCAAGAATTTGGTATTCACGGTTGATCTGGCCGTTGTTGGTGCGCGCTACCGCGATATGAGAAACGGCATGGCGGGCGGGCTTAATCCGTGGGGCAAATTCAGGGCGGCTCTGGAATATCCATTGCATCCGGCCTGGTTGTTTGATGTGGGTATTAAAGGCAAGCCTCATATGTTCGGAAATTTATCAAATTTAGTGCCAAATGCAAAGTCAATTACGGACTTCAAAAACTGGATTGATGAGCAATTCGACCCGTCTTGTACTTGGAAGGACATTGAATGGCTGCGCGACATTTGGGACGGTAATCTTATCATCAAAGGCATTTTATGCCCTGAAGACGCCAAATCAGCCGTTTCTGCGGGTGCTGATGCCATAGTCATATCCAATCACGGCGGGCGGCAATTGGACGGTGTATCGTCGGGCATCGCCATGACCCCAAGGATTAAAGATACACTGGGGGACACTACGACCATCCTCATGGACGGCGGCGTGCGTTCGGGGCAAGACATTATCAAAGCCGTAGCTTCCGGCGCGGACGCTGTGCTGATGGGTCGTCCTTGGGTTTGGACATTGGCGGCCAAAGGTCAAGCCGGACTTGAAACTTACTTGAACACCATAAAGTCCGAAATGCGGGTCAGCATGGCCTTAACGGGTACGACAAATGTATCTGAACTCAACCAGAAAATTTTTGATACAGGTTGATACGTCTCCTATACGTCCGGTTATACATGCCAACATGTTCGTCCTTTATCACTTGATAAAACCTTGATATAACATTCTGATAAACCTAAAAAAAACAGGGGAATTTATGTCGAATAAGAGCCGTGGGCGCAGCCCATACTGGAAAGCCAATTTGAAACTTATGGGCATATTATTGTCTATTTGGGCGTTGGTGTCTTTTGGATTTGGAATTTTTTTGCGGCCATTTTTGGATGGGTTTTCCCTAGGCGGTGCGCCGCTGGGGTTTTGGTTTGCCCAACAAGGTTCGATCATTATATTTGTGGTTTTAATCTTTGTTTACACGCACTTCATGAAGAAACTTGATGCAAAATACGGCTCTGATGAGGCGCAAAACCCGTGAACGATGTCAAATTATGGACATGGATTTTTGTCGGCCTGACATCCTCACTTTATATTGGTATAGCTATCTGGTCACGGGCAAAAACCACGGGTGATTTTTATGTAGCCGACAAACATGTTCATCCCGTGCTGAACGGCATGGCCACAGCGGCGGACTGGATGAGCGCGGCGTCGTTTATTTCCATGGCGGGCATTATCGCCTTTGCCGGCTATGACGGCTCGGTTTATCTTATGGGGTGGACGGGTGGCTATGTGTTGTTGGCGCTTTTATTGGCGCCTTATTTGCGCAAATTTGGCAAATTTACCGTGCCGGATTTTATAGGCGATCGGTATTATTCCGACACGGCCAGGTTAGTGGCGGTGTTTTGCGCCATTTTCATATCCTTCACCTATATCGCCGGGCAGATGCAAGGCGTGGGCATTGTGTTTTCGCGGTTTTTGGAGGTGGATGTGAAATGGGGCGTGGTCATCGGCATGGTGATCGTTTTTTTCTACGCAGTTATGGGCGGCATGAAAGGCATCACCTACATCCAAATCGCCCAGTATTGCGTGCTGATTTTCGCCTATATGGTGCCGGTGATTTTCATCTCGCTGCAACTGACTGGCACGCCCATCCCCCAGCTCGGTTTTATTGGCAATTCTGGCGGCGAACCATTGTTACAAAAGCTCAACGGCCTGACCACAGAGCTTGGCTTTACGCCCTATCTCTCAGGTTCCAAATCAGTTTGGGACATTGCCGCTATCACATTGGCGCTGATGGTGGGAACGGCAGGCCTGCCCCATGTGATTATCCGGTTTTTCACCGTACCCAAAGTCGCAGACGCTCGCAAATCAGCCGGCTGGGCTTTGGCCTTTATTGCGCTTTTATATCTCACCGCACCCGCCGTGGGCGCGTTTTCGCGGATCAATTTTATCGAAACGGTCAACGATTCCGTTTACGAGGCCGCAGATGTCACAACAGGCGAAAAGGCGACCCCGGACTGGTTTAAAACCTGGGAGCAAACTAGCCTGATTGCATGGGACGATAAAAACGACGACGGGATTGTGACCTATAAGGCCGGGCCGGAAAATGAGGTCAAGGTTAACCGCGACATTATGGTATTGGCCAACCCTGAAATCGCCGGACTGCCCGCATGGGTTATCGCTCTGGTGGCGGCGGGCGGCTTGGCGGCGGCCTTATCGACGGCGGCGGGGCTTTTATTGGTGATTTCCGCCTCGGTCAGTCATGATCTCCTCAAGCGGGTATTTGTCAAGGATTTGTCGGAAAAAGGAGAATTGCGGGCCGCACGTATAGCTGCTGCGGGCGCGATATTTGCCGCCGGGTATCTGGGCATAAACCCGCCCGGATTTGTCGCTCAAGTTGTCGCCTTTGCCTTTGGTCTAGCGGCGGCGAGTTTCTTCCCGGCGATAGTGCTGGGCATTTTCTGGACACGCACCACCAAACAAGGTGCCATAGCGG
Source organism: Alphaproteobacteria bacterium (assembly GCA_024278855.1). Classification (GTDB taxonomy): domain Bacteria; phylum Pseudomonadota; class Alphaproteobacteria; order Caulobacterales; family Maricaulaceae; genus Robiginitomaculum_A. The sequence goes on from JAJRSJ010000062.1 coordinate 3,943, forward strand.
GCATGTTGTCTGGCATCGGGTTCACCGCCGCCTATATTATCTATTTCAAATTCATAAACCCAGCTGCAAATACATCTGAAAACTGGTGGTTCGGGATTTCGCCCGAAGGTATCGGCACATTTGGCATGGCGATAAATTTTCTTGTCACCATCATCGTTACCAAATTGACCGCTCCGCCGCCAAAAGACGTGCAAGACATGGTGTTGGCTTTGCGTGAACCTGGGGAGGGCGTTAATGGTTAAGGGTTATGCCCCTCTGGCGGTTTGTCTGGTTTACTTTTTTGTTGGGTGCGGCTAAGCCCTAGCTTGTTGCTTGGAAAACATTCCTTATGAGGATCATTTTCCTTTTAAATAAACTGTCGCTTTGAAAACACGACAAGCAGGAACTTCAATGATGCGTATATATCTTCTAGCCTTTTTACTTTTTGTTTTTCTGCTTCCAGAAACCGCAATGGCAAACCAGATAAAATTAACGCCGGCGCAGCTTAACAATATCAGCTTGGCCAAAACAACAGTTGAAGCCCGCGAAAGCGTTTCGCAGTTGCAGTTGAACGGTGTTTTAACTGTGGATCAGCGCCGTAGCTACAAGGTTACATCCATTTTGGACGGGATTATCTTTGACGTAAAAGTCGTCGCCCATGAGCAGGTCAGCAAGGGAAAGGTTTTGGCACGCTTGCGCAGCCATGCTTTAGGGCAAGCCCAAGGTGAATATCTGGAAGCTTTGGCCTTGTTTGAACTGGCCCAAAGCGAACGCGAACGCATTAAGGCCCTGTGGGCGGACGGTCTGATCGCCGAGAGCCGTTGGCGCAAAATCGAAAGCCAATATAAAACTGCGCAGGCGCAATTGGACGCGCGGCGCCGTAAATTGTCTATGGGCGGCATGTCGGGCGGACAAATCAAACGGCTTGCCGGTCAAACCAAAACAGGAAAACAGACAAATAAATTGGCCGAAATAAATCTGGTTAGCCCCATTGCAGGCATGGTGACAGTCATGAATATAGACTCCGGTCAATTTTTGGAAGCCGGTCAAACCGCCTTTAATATTGTTGATCTGAGCGTTCTTTGGGCCGAGGTAAAAATCCCCGTCGCCAATTTGTCCCAACTCGAAATCGGGGCAGGGGCCGTCTTGCAGGTACAAGCCTGGCCAAACAAATCCTATCACGGGAAATTGCTTTCACTGGGCAGCGAAGTCGATATGCAAAGCCAGACACTGGTGGGACGGATTGTACTGGATAACGAAGACGGCGCATTGCGTCCGGGTATGTATATAAAGGCGAGCCTTGATAGCCTTGGACGGCGCGGGTTAGCTGTCCCGGCTTCTGCGGTTTTTCGGGTCGGAGATCAGGCCTATGTCTTTAAAACCTTGGACCAGAAAAGTCTTGAGGGGCATTTCGTGCCTACACCCATCAGCATTGGCACCGAGGTGGACGGATGGATTGCTGTTCACGGCGGTATTGAAGCGGGGGCTGAAATCGTGACCCAAGGTGTGGCCGAACTTAAATCCCATTGGCAATATGCTGGTGGGGCAATGCCGAGCGAGGAATAAGCCATGATCGCCGCTCTTATTCGCTTTTCCCTCATTCAAAGGCTGATGATTTTATTGCTGACGGGCGCGTTGAGTGTCGCTGGGGTATGGGCCTATAAAATTCTGCCCATTGATGCGTTCCCGGATATTTCCGCCCCGCAAGTACAGATTATTGTCAAGGCGGGCGGCCTGTCGCCGGTTGAAGTGGAAAGCCGGATTACCATACCCATTGAGATGGAAATGCAAGGCTTGCCGCGCCAGACCGTTTTACGCTCAACCACCAAATACGCCCTCAGTATTATCATTATAGACTTTGAGGACGGCACCGATATTTATTGGGCCCGCCAACAAGTCTCCGAGCGTTTGGCGCAGGTTTGGGATGTTCTGCCGGCGGGTGTGCAAGGCGGGCTAGGCCCCATTACAACGCCTCTTGGTGAAGCCTATATGTACCGGATTGAGGGGCCAGGCTATGACAACCGCGAGCTGCGCCGTATTCAAGACTGGGTGATCAGGCCGCGCTTGCGCACCGTGGACGGTGTCGCGGATGTGAATTCCCTTGGCGGCGATGTTAAAGTGTTTGAAGTGGTGGCCAATCCGGACGCTTTACTGGCCCATAATGTGAAACTGGGCGATGTGCAAACGGCGCTGCAAAACAATAACAGAAATGCAGGCGGCGACCGGATAAGCCGCAACAATGAAGTGTTATTGGTGCGCACAAACGGACAATTACAGGGGCCGGAAGACATAAAAAGCATCACTGTGGCTAGCCGCAACGGCATTCCTGTGCATATAAAAGATGTGGCTGAAGTCCGCATCAATTCTATGACACGTTACGGGGCGGTGACGGCAGACGGTGCAGGGGAGGTTGTGACCGGTCTTGTATTGCTGCGCAAGGGTGCCAATTCCCGCAGCACCATTGAAGGGGTCAAGGCCGAGATCGAAGCTTTGAAACCGTCCTTGCCCGCCGGGATTAGCATTATACCTTTTTATGACCGAACCGAATTGGTTGGGGCCGCGGTCGGCACGGTGCAAATGGTGTTGGGCCAAGCGATTATTCTCGTATTGCTTATACTCGTCATAATGCTTGGGAATTTACGGGCCGCCCTTACGGTGGCTTTGATCTTGCCTCTGTCCGTCCTGTTTACCTTTATTATGATGTATATGTTCGGGGTGACGGCAAATTTGATGTCCCTTGGCGGCTTGGCGGTTGCGATCGGTATATTGGTGGACGCCGGCGTTGTCGTGGTGGAAAACATTCACTCCCGCTTAAGCCGCGCCCCCAAAGGTGTGAGCAAATTGCATTTGGTTTACCGGGCCACACTGGAAGTAGCCACACCGGTCATTGCCGGGGTGTTAATCATTATTGTTGTCTTCTTGCCATTGTTTAGCCTGACGGGTCTGGAGGGTAAAATGTTTACGCCTCTGGCCATCACAATTTCCTTTGCGCTGATTGGCTCGCTTGTATTGGCACTGACGGCGATCCCGGTACTGGCCAGCCTGCTGATGAAAGGTGGGTCAAGTCGAGAAGGTCGGGTGATGGCAGCTTTGAAAAACATCTACCTGCCCGTAATGGACTGGGCGTTGAGGCGCCGGGGCATTGCGATTGGTGGCGCGATTTTCGCACTCATTATAGCTAGCCTGTTGTTTCCGCGTATTGGCAAGGAGTTCATGCCAGTGATGGACGAAGGCACCACGGTGATCATTATTGAAAAATTGCCCAGTATATCTGTGGAGCGCTCCCTTGAGCTTGATGCGCCGCACCAAAAGCCATGATGAGCTTGCCTGAAGTTATTGGGGTTGTCTCGCGAACCGGGGCCGACGAATTGCGGATGGATCCCATGGATTTGTACCAAACCGATCATTTTTTAATCACTAAGCCGCGCAAAGAGTGGACGGTGAGTTTGGAAGAACATCAAGATAATTTGCGGCGCATTCTGGACGACTTTATTGGCATTGACATTGCCTTTACCCAGCCGATTGATATGCGGGTTTCTGAAATGTTGACCGGCGTGCGGGCTGCAATGGCGATCAAACTTTACGGTGATGATCTGGACATTCTGGAACAAAAAGCACAGCAAATCGAGACATTGGTGAATAATATCGACGGAGCCACAGATGTTTTCAGGGGACAATTATCCGGGCAGTTATATTTACAAATCGACATTCTGCCCCAAGCTATTTCCAGGTTCGGCATCAATATTGAAGATATCAATCAATTGATCGAGGTCGCCGTGGGCGGAAAAATAGTCACCGAAATTATTCAGGACAATCAGCGCATCGGGGTTTTGCTGCGTTATGGGAAGTCCGCCCGCGCCAGCCCCGCCGATATTGGTGCATTGTGGGTCGATACGCCAGACGGTGAACAAATCCGGTTGAGCAGTCTAACAAATATTACCGAAACCGACGGCCCCGTGTCTATTGACCGGGAACAGGCAAGGCGCAATGTGGTGGTTCAAGCCAATGTTGAGGGACGTGATGTTGTTGGTTTTGTTGATGAAATACGCACTCGTATTGCAAGCGAGATCAAACTCCCGCCGGGATATTATGTCACATTTGGCGGTCAATTTGAAAATCAGCAACGGGCATCGACTCGCCTAGCTCTGGTTGTCCCCATTGCCATCATCCTGATTTTTATCATTCTCTTTGCGACTTTCCGGTCTTTATCACAGGCGGGTTTAATCATTTTAAATATTCCCTTTGCCATGATCGGCGGCGTTGTCAGCTTGTATCTTTCCGGGCTTTATATGTCCGTGCCGGCGTCCGTCGGGTTTATTACATTGTTCGGCGTGGCGGTTATGAACGGTGTGGTCATGGTCACATGTTTTAATCAATTGCGCCAATCAGGCCACACCATATTACAAGCAGTCCGCGAGGGTGCCGAGCGCCGCTTGCGCCCGGTCTTGATGACGGCCCTGTTGACCTGGTTCGGGTTGTTGCCTTTACTGTTTGCCACAGGCCCAGGGTCTGAATTACAGCGCCCCCTTGCCGTGGTGGTAATAGGCGGCTTGCTAAGTTCGACAATATTGACCCTGGTCTTGCTACCAACATTTTACGCATGGATAGAGGGCCGGAACGAAAAACGTCTACGCCCCGATTTTGTTAGCGGAGACAGCAGATGAAAAACCTGATCATAATCATACACGCCAACGGTCAGCAAGACATGTCGGATTTATTGCGTAATTTGGATGTTGTGTCCGGTTTTACCTTCACCCGTGTCGAAGGCCACGGCGAACAATCTGAGCAAGATATGTTCCTGTCTGCAAGGGATAAAGTCGTTGGTTTTGTCCCGCGTATGCGGGTTGATATCCTGCTGGAAGGCACTGATGTCGAGACGGTTTTATCCGCCGTGCGCACCACCTCAAACGGTGGCCGTTTTGAAGGCGTTTACTGGTGTGTGGATGTTGAGCAATCCGGGAGGTTATAAAACCGGGACTTGAGCTAATCTTTATGCTATCATAATTCGGCTATACCCTCTAGAAACTCAGGTATGTTCTTGTCTCGACAACTTGCCAAAATAAATCCGTCTGCGACCTTGGTGATCTCCCAAAAAGTACGCGAAATGCGCGCACAGGGTATTGAGGTAATTGGGTTGGGCGCAGGCGAGCCGGATTTCGGGACACCTGCACATATTATCCAAGCGGCCCAAAGGGCTATGGAAGACGGGCAGACCAGATACACAAATGTTGACGGTATCCCGGAGCTTAAAGCCGCCATATGCGCCAAGTTCAAACGTGATAACGGGCTTGAATATACAACCGACCAAATCAATGTCTCGCCCGGCGGCAAGCCTGTAATTTTTAATGCGCTTCTGGCCAGTATAGATCCCGGTGATGAAGTGATCATTCCGACCCCGTGTTGGGTATCCTACCCTGAAATGGTCAAGCTAGTGGGCGGTGTTCCTATTGCGGCAAGAACCACACGAAAGGGTGGCTACAAATTAAGCCCCGCCGCCCTTGAGAAACTGATTACGCCGAAAACCAAATGGCTTTTTTTAAATTCACCGTCCAACCCGACCGGTGTTGCCTATGGCCGCGAAGAATTGGAGGGTTTGGCGCAAGTGTTGCGCGCTCACCCCCATGTCTGGGTGTTGTCGGACGATATATATGAGCATATATTATACGGTGATTTTGCCTTTGCGACCATGGCACAAGTGGCCCCGGATTTGTTTGAGCGCACCTTGACCATGAACGGAGTTTCCAAGGCCTATGCCATGACCGGGTGGCGTATTGGCTATGGGGCCGGGCCGCAAAAATTGATCAAAGCTATGGCCAACGTCATGAGCCAACCCACGTCCAATGCCGCTTCTATTTCACAGTGGGCCGCCGCCGCCGCCCTAAACGGCCCCCAAGATTTTATCACGGCTCGCAACCAGATTTACAAACAGCGCCGGGATTTGGTCGGGGATAAATTAAATGCCATTACTGGCCTTGAATGCCCAAGGCCCGACGGCGCATTTTATGTGTTCCCGGATTGCACGGAGCTTATGGGCAAGACAACTCCGAAAGGTCGCTTGCTTGAGAGCGATATGGATTTCGCCGCTGGCTTACTGGACGAGGCCCATGTAGCCGTTGTCCCAGGTATAGCCTTTCATGCCCGTCGCAGTTTTCGTATTTCTTACAGCGTTGATAGGGATGATTTGGTTCGTGCCTGTGACCGCATCGGGGAATTTGTTGCAAGTCTCGGCGGTGGTTGAAATAGCTTGTACAGAAGTGTTGGGGGGGGTACGTTGCCAACGCCCCTCCGTGGCAGGGCAAAGTTTTGATACCTTCGCATAGCGAAGTACAAAACTGCCAGCCCGCGAACGGACGATTGGCGTAGCCAAGCGGAAAAGATTATAGTGGGGGTTTCTGTTGCCAGCTACCCCCGGAGCCCGCCTGACCGTCTGAAGGGCCAGGAGTTAAAAGCGAATTTGCTCGAACTGCTTACGCAGCCAAAGCGAACTCTTCAGTGTTGTTATCATTAGCAACTACTGTAATTGGGCATTTATCGGTACCCATCCGGACGAAAGCTAACATTTTTACACGTCTGTCGATCCTATTTCGGCCCCATCAGAAACGGCTCCGCATCCTATAAAGGATTAAAGGAGAGCCGCTTGTGGTGGAGCCGCCGGGTACCGCCCCCGGGTCCAGCCCGCTTATTACATGCGCGTTTATCGTCATAGTCGAACAAGTCGACACCGTTAATATAAGGTGTGTTGGCGATAAAAGGAAGAGGTATATCCATAAAAAAACCTTGCCGCGTAGGCAAGGTTTTTGAATGCCGCTATTTTGGGGGGCTAACCGCCAAATACATCCAGCTTGCCGCAGTTTTTGGCGCATAGATAATAGAAAGTGACCCGGGATTTCATCCGGTCGGCTTTCATGGTTTCACAAACGGTCTGGCAACAGGCGGCCGCTTGCTCGGCGTCCATGCCTAATTTCTTGGCGCAAAATCCGTTAATGACACGGTTAAGCTCGGTTTGGTCCGAACACGAAACCAGTGAGCTGTCTTTGTTGGTCAGAGCGATGCCGAGATAATTGCACACTTTTTGCACAACCATTTCACTGGCCCCACTGTCGTATTTTCGAACATTGTCAATATAGTCTGCTGCTTTAGCCATGATGAACTCCTGTGTAGCTAAGTTGATAAATGTCACAATAGAGCCTTAATCTGTGCCGACAAGTCAGCAAAGCAATGATTGCTGTCACCCTTTCGCAATCTAACCGTTAAATGACCTGATCTTAACGAAAATAGTGTGGGTGCAGGATTTGCGCTTTCAAATCACAGATTTATCTTTTAGTTTATCGGCAAATGGGGTGGCAGTTTTAAGAAAGAGTACCAAATGCCAAAAAGCGATTCGCTTCGTAAAACCGTCATGAGAAGCCTGCTTGCCATCGGGTCGCAGCAAGAGGCCGGGTTTTACGCCGATATTTTCCAAAATCTGGCGCCGGAAAAATTCGCCCTGGTTGTCATAGACCCCAAGTGCCTGAAAAACCCGTTACTGGATGCTTTAATCAGTGATTTAAAGCTGCTTTTTGATCTTGGCCTAACCCCGGTTTTACTGGTCGGGGCATTGCACCGCGACACAACCAGTGTCCGGTTTTTAAGTGAGCGTTTGTGCAAAGAGTTGGAGCGGGCAAAAATTAATACCGCAAAACTGGACTGTGCCTCCTACCAACTCATTTCTGATGTTCGCCGTAAAGCCAAGTCGGGCCGGGTTGTGGTCTTGGAAATGACCGGTGTTAGCGGCGGTCTTGATTTGAAACAATTGGCCGGCCGGTTACAGCCCTCAAAAATAGTGTTTTTGCAACCATCTGGCGGGTTTCGTATTGGCGGGCAGCGGATTGCATCAATCAATCTCGACCAGGCGGAGGCCATGCCGAGTGCCGAGCAACTTAGTAGTGGTCAGCAAAGATTTGTAAAAATTGTAACAGATTTGGTGCGCGATGAGAGCTGGGTTTGCACCTATGTGATCGTATCCCCCCTCAACCTGCTCGACGAGCTTTTTACGGTCGGCGGGGCCGGGACGATGTTGCGGCGCGGCGCAAAAATACGCAGCGCGTCCTCATATAAAAACCTAAGCAAACAAAAGTTGGTCAAATCTATGGAGACCGCATTTGGCCGAAAACTGTGTGCGGATTATCTCACCCGGCCCATTTCCCATATTTGTACGGAAAGCGGTTACCGGGGCGGGGCAATAATTACTGAACTGGCGGGCTTGTCTTATTTGAGCAAGTTTTGGGTCGCCCAGGAAGCGCAAGGCGAGGGGATTGGCTCTGATATTTGGCAGGCCGTTTTGAAGAAATACCCGGTGTTTTTTTGGCGCTCAAAAAGTGACAACCCTTTTAACACTTGGTACATGAAAATGTGCGAGGGTATGCAATTGAGTGGGGATTGGCGGGTATTTTGGATTGGGCTAGAGGCTCCCGAAATACCTGGTGCCGTACTCGCGGCTGCCAATGCTCCACAAGATTTTGAATAATAATAATAACAATGAATCGGAGCTGGGGATATGCGAATAACACAAAATTTTGACGGCGGTAATATTGAGGTTTTATCTGCTGATAAGCCGGACGCAATTCGCCTGAATATCCGGACAGACCATCAATCGGATTTTTACCAATGGTTTTATTTTCGGCTAACCAGTGCCCAAAATAGTATAGTGGGCCAAGATTGTGTGATGCGCATTGAAAATGCCAAAGACGCCGCCTTTGCCGGCGGTTGGGAAAACTATCAAGTTCGGGCAAGTTATGACCGCGAAGACTGGTTTTTGGTACCAACGCGCTATAAAGACGGCGTGCTAATCATTGAGCACACGCCGGAATTTGGCTCGGTCTATTATGCTTATTTTGCGCCCTATTCTATGGAGCGTCATGCAGACTTGATCGCCCAAACCCAGATGCACGAGGATGTAACCGCTTCGGTTTTAGGCGAGACATTGGACGGCCAGGACATGGATGTTTTGACGATTGGCCAGACAGCAGACAAGGCTGGCTCTGACAAGAAGCATATGTGGGTAATTGCCCGCCAACATCCCGGCGAGATCATGGCCCAGTGGTGGATGGAAGGTTTTTTAGCCCGCCTGTTGGACGACGCCGATCCGACGGCGCGGGTATTGCGCGAAAAATGCGTGTTTCATGTGGTGCCCAATATGAACCCGGACGGCTCAAAGCGCGGCCATTTACGCACCAATGCTTGCGGGGCCAATCTCAACCGGGAATGGGGGGTGGCGAGCATGGAGCGTTCACCGGAAGTTTTGCTTGTCATGAATGCTATGGAAAAAACCGGGGTGGATTTTTGCCTGGATGTCCACGGCGATGAAGCGCTTCCCTATAATTTTATTGCAGGCGCTGAGGGCGTGCTAGGCTTTACGCCAAAAGATCAGGCGTTACTGGACGGTTTTCAAGATGCTTATAAACGCTTTAGCCCGGATTTTCAGACCAAGGTCGGATACGGAACCACCCCTGCGGGCAAGGCCAATTTGACCATGGCCACCAATTATATTGCCCACACCCATAAATGTTTATCAATGACTTTGGAAATGCCGTTTAAAGATAATGCGGATTTACCAGACCCCGAATATGGTTGGTCGCTAGAGCGCTCCATCAGGCTAGGCGCGGATGTTGTGGGTGCTATGTTGAGTGTGGTGGACGAATTATGACGGCTTTCTATTTCCCCGTTTACCGATTAACCAACTGACCGGGCCGATAAACATAAATACAAACCCGGCCCACGGCCCAAGGGGTGTGAATTTTGCCAAAACGGCAATGACCACACCAAATGCGACCTGTATAAGGCAGCTTGCCATAGCATTTTTGGTTAGGTTTTGTTCCGATGCGGTTAATTCCAGTGCGTCTGATTGCTTAAGAGCATGGCGGTACATCAGATACATCACTAAAAATATAGCCCCGTAAACCAAGGAATACAGTGCCAACAATTCCCCTATTTCACTAAAGCCAATGCGGAATTCTGTCATAGGCTCTGCATTACCGAATACCATTATAATTGCCGCCAACATCACATCCGCCATAAATTTGAGCGGATAGGCAAAGAAAATCACCAAAAATAACAAGATTGAATTGAACAGAATTGTTGGTTTGTCCACAAGCCCGTAGCGGCGAAAATAGACGAAATGAAAATTCCAGATCATGAATAAAATCGCCATTGCAAAGGCTACAGACGGAAAACTGGCGAGTAATTTGAGCAGGCCGTCATAGGTTTTGGGCGCGGTACTGGCGGTGACCAAAAGCCCAAATGATAAGGCAAAGACAATGTCCGACAGGTTTTCAACTCGTGTAACATCCCGCCCGCGCCAGCGAAATTCCGGGTCTTGGCCTTTTCGTAATTTGTTTTTGGGTCGAAGCATAGCGGCAAGCCTCATATAATATTTGCGTCTAACTCTTGTGATCTGTTTTGTTGGCATTCAGTATCGTAAACAGACCTATAATACTACCAACCAAAGTGGCAATGATAATGGTCTCCCATTGGTCAGGGATCATATTGTCTAAGGCGGGAATATTGTTGATTAAGATGGCAAGACCTGCACCAGCCACAAATCCAATAAACACGATCATTAATAATGACTTCATTAAATACTCTCCCATTTTCATTTATATATACCCCAGTACGCAAGAATCGCCTATAGTGTATTTATGAAACAATATCACGATTTGATGGCCCGCATTATGGACGAGGGTGTTGACCGATCTGACCGCACGGGGGTGGGGACCCGCGGCGTGTTTGGGCACCAGATGCGGGTTAAATTGGCCGACGGTTTCCCCATGCTTACCACCAAGAAGTTGCACCTGAAATCCATTGTCCACGAATTGATCTGGTTTTTGGCTGGGGATACCAATGTCAAATATTTGCAAGACAACGGCGTTAAAATTTGGGATGCTTGGGCCGACGAAAATGGTGAACTTGGCCCGGTTTACGGCAAGCAATGGCGTAAATGGGAAACGGCGGACGGGCGTGTTATCGACCAGATGAGCAATGTCATAGAGGCCATCAAAACCAACCCCTATTCGCGCCGCCATATGGTCACGGCCTGGAACCCGGCGGAAGTTGACGACATGGCTTTGCCGCCTTGTCATTGTTTGTTCCAGTTTCATGTGGCTAATGGCAAGTTATCTTGCCAACTTTACCAACGCAGCGCCGATGTGTTTTTGGGCGTGCCGTTTAATATCGCATCCTATGCTCTGCTCACCCATATGGTCGCCGATGCGTGCGGGCTTGAGGCCGGGGATTTTGTCCACAGCTTCGGGGATGTGCATATTTACGCAAATCACTTTGAACAAGTGAAATTACAGTTAACCCGCAAGCCGCGCTCACTGCCAAAACTTACATTAAGCTCAGGCGTTAAGTCATTGTATGATTACAAATTTGATGACATTAAAATCACCGGCTATAACCCCCATCCCCATATTGCCGGGAAGGTGGCGGTTTAGCTCAAGTGGTTTTCCCTGCGCCGAACAAACCACCAAATGACCACCGCGCCGAGCATTTTGCCGATTATTGACATGACAATATTGGGCAGGGTGAACATGCCGTCTCTGATCATCTCGGCTCCGTAGAGAAATATGGTGGTGTCAAGGGGGGCGGCCAAGGCACTGGACAGCAATACGCGGGTCGAGAGTTGGTATTTTGAAAATGTAAACAATAACCAATCAACAATTTCCGAAATAGCAAAGGCGGCCCCGCTCGCCAACGCCAACTCCGGCCCGGCCGCCAAAGCCGTTAAACCCAAGGCCACCGCCATAGCTATTAACACCTCATGGCCGATTTCACGTTGGGCAAAATCCCGCACCACCAACACCAGTCCCGTGATAATGGTGACGGGATTAAACGCCCAACCCGGTAATAACTCCCACATGGGCGCCCAAGTAAATGACCAATTGATCAAGGGGATCAGCAAAACATATAATACGGTGTATTTCACATAGCGCAGACTTGTTGTGTCGGTTTCATTTTTGCTATAGGTGCTCATGAGAATTTCATTAGCAGGAAAAACCCGAATGTCCACACGTCCGATTTTTAGTTTGCCGGTTTTTAGTTTAATTGTCGCCAAGTCCCGTAACGGGGTAATTGGCGTGGACGGTAGCTTGCCTTGGCGGTTATCCTCGGATTTGCAGTTTTTCAAACGCACCACATTGGGCAAACCCGTATTGATGGGGCGGGTGACTTGGGAAAGCTTGCCATTTCCCTTGCCAGGGCGACCTAATCTGGTGTTAAGCCGTGACCGTAATTATCAGGCCAAAGGCGCAGAAATATTCCATGATTTGCACGAGATGATCGGGCGCGGCTATGAGCTCGCCGGTGCGTCCGGCACGGATGAAGTCATGCTGATCGGCGGGGCGAAACTGTATGGGGCCTGTGCGCCATATGTGAACCGCATGTATATCACCGAGGTCGATGTTATGATCGAGGGCGACGCCCATTTCCCGGCGGTTCAGGCGGCGGACTGGCGTCAAATATCAGAAACGCCCCACCCCAAAGGCCCCAAAGACGATTATCCGTTCATTACCCAAGTCTATGAGCGTAGAGTGCAAAACCTACCTCTTGTATAAACTGTGTATAATTAAACCGATAATACTTGAAAACGCACTATATAAACGCCACATATAAGGCCAATATAGAAATGGAGACAATATGTCTGAAGGTAAAAGTCCTTGGGGTAGTAGTGGCGGTAGTTCTGGTGGTGGTTCTGGCGGCAATAATGGTGGTCGCGGTAACAATCCTTGGGGAAGCTCAGGCGGCGGTGGGCAAAAGCCGCCCCGTAGACCCCAACAGTCTGCTGACCTAGATAATGTCATTAGAGGCTTTAAGGACAAATTCGGCGGCGGCGGCAACAATGCCGGCAAGCCCGGGAATTTGGGCTTTGGCCTGATTGCGATTGTCTTGGTAGTTTTCTATCTTTTGTCGACCAGTATTTATAAAATTGACCAAAACGAAGAAGGCGTAGTCCTTAGGTTTGGCCAATATTCCCGCACCACACCGCCGGGGCTTCACCTTAAATTGCCGATTCCGTTCGAATTGATACAAAAAGTTGATGTGGAATCCGAACGAACTATCAATATCGGGACGACCTCGGAAAATCTCATGCTGACAGGCGACGAAAACATTGTGCGCATTGCTTATGCCGTGATTTGGCGGGTTAACAATTCGGCAGACTATGTGTTTAATTTGCAAAATGTTCCCAAGGCAGTGAATGATGTTGCGGAAAGCGCCATGCGCGAAATCGTTGGCAAAACTGAAT
>JAJRSJ010000063.1 GCA_024278855.1 Alphaproteobacteria bacterium
ATATTATCGGCGCTTGGCGCACCGCAAGCATTTGCGGCAGATGTGTCGGGCTATAAAGCACTGGTCTGCGTTTTCTTTCATGGTGGTCAGGACAGTAGTGATACGGTCTTGCCCTTTGATCGGACATCCTATGATGCTTATGCCCAATTACGTTCGGGTATTTTAGCGAATTACGCCGCCAAGCAAGGTGGTTCAAACCGGACACTAGACCGGTTATTGGTGCTTAACCCTGACAATGGGGCGGATTTTGGCGCAAGGCAGTTCGCGCTCCCCGATGAATTGACGCCGCTTAAAACTTTGTTCGATACGGGAAATGCGGCAATCCTCGGCAATGTCGGGCCGCTCATTCAGCCGATCACCAGCGGTGAATATGCGGCCGGTTTGATCCCCAGGCCCAAGAAATTATTCTCGCATAATTACCAACAATCCACATGGATGAGCAATGCGCCGGAGGGCGAAATTGTTGGCTGGGGCGGAAAACTGGCCGATGCAGTCGTGGCCTCTGGTGCCAATCAGGAAGAAGCGTTCACCGCCATAACTACCAATGGCAATACGGTGTTTCTGTCCGGTCAAGATGTGCAACAATATGCCCTCAACACCAACGGCCCGCCCCAGGTCAATGGGCTTAACAATTTTGGCAGTGCCTTGCTCGGAACCGGAGCCCAGTCGGAAGCGGCCCGGCAATTACTGGAAGACCATTACCGAAATTTGGGGCCGACGAATGCGAATTTGCTCAAGCGTGATATTGCCACCATCAATAACCGGGCCTTTGATCTCAACGCGACATTTGCCAACGCCCTTGAAAATGCGCCGACATTGCAAACCGTATTTCCTGAGAGTAATCTCGGCAGGCAACTTAAATCCGTAGCCGAACCCATAAATATCCGAAGCGCGCTCGGAGTTGGCAGACAGGTATTTTTTGTTGGCATGGGCGGTTTTGATACCCATGATAATCAAGCGACAAATTTGCCAAACCTGCAAAGCGAATATGCGAATTCCGTCGCGGCTTTTTACCAGGCCAGCGTGGAAATGGGTTCCGAGAATGATGTGACTTTGTTCACGGCATCTGATTTTGGCCGCGCACTTCGCGAAAACGGCAATGGTACGGATCATGGCTGGGGCGGTCATCATTTCATCGTCGGCGGTGCAGTTAATGGCAACCGGATTTACGGCGATATGCCGCCCTATACGACCGGCCACCCACAAGATGCGGGCAATGGTCGCTTGATCCCGCAAACCTCGGTCGAGCAATATGCCGCTACATTGGGGCGTTGGTTCGGACTTAACGACGCCGAACTTGCGAACGCCCTGCCAAATTTAGCCAATTTTACCCAGAAGGATTTAGGCTTTATGGTCGGGGGTGTTGTATAAGAATTGCAGGAATAATTACAGAACGATTACAGACCGATTACAGACATGATTACAGACACCGCTTGAAGCTTATCCCCTCTTGCGCTAAACACGGCGCAAATCAGATATTTGACTGGGAGTTTCTCATGGCTGGGCATTCAAAATGGGCCAATATTCAGCACCGTAAGGGGCGGCAGGACAAGGCGCGCTCCAAGCTGTTTTCAAAGCTGTCCAAGGACATTACTATAGCTGCCAAGCTTGGCAGTCCGGATGTGGATATGAACCCGCGTCTGCGCCTTGCCGTTAACAACGCCAAGGGCCAGTCCATGCCCAAGGACAATATCCAGCGGGCCATTTCCAAAGGCTCGGCCGGTGAGGGTGCAGATTACGACGAAATGCGCTATGAAGGCTTTGGCCCGGCAGGTATCGGGATTATTGTCGAGGTTTCCACCGACAATAAAAACCGCGCCGCTATGGAAGTGCGCACGGCGTTTTCCAAAAACGGCGGTAATCTCGGGGAAACCGGCACCGTGTCATTTGGCTTCGACCAGATCGGCGAAATTACCTATCCTCTGGCCGTCGGCGATGAAGAAGCGGTGTTGGAGGCGGCCATGGAGGCCGGAGCGGATGATGTGCAGTCCGACGAAATCTCTGAGGACCCGGACGATGCGCCCGTGCATACATTTTTTATGGCCCGCGACCAATTGGCGGTCGTGGCGGGAGAGCTTGAAAAAGCCCTCGGTGAAGCACCTAAAAGCGTGAATCTAATTTGGAAAGCGCAAAACATGATCGATGTGCCCGAAAAGGCGGCAACGGTGATTGGTTTGGTGGAAGCATTGGAAGATTTGGACGATGTGCAAAATGTCTATCACAATCTTGAACTATCAGAAGCGGCACTGACTGTTTTGGCGGCATTAGAGGCGTAAATAATTTATCTTAACATGAAGCCCGTGCATAGACCACATAGCGCAGGGGCCTATGCGCCCCAATCGTGTGAAAAGGGTAGGGGGTAATAAGTATTAATTGCGCTGAAGTTGGACATAGGAACGTTGTCTCGTCGTGAACAATGTCCACATGGCTTACACTGAAATGCTGTCGCGGGCCGGATTTTTGTACAATATCGAACTGATCACCGATGCGTAAGGCTTTTACGAAAGCGGCGTTAAAGCTTGTTTCGGGTTGGGCGGAGACGGTCAAGCCTTTATACATAGGTTGAGAGCAACATAATCAAACCAAGCAGTAATGCCCCGCCGCCTACAAATTTTTCGAATGCCAAATGTCGCATATTTATCTCCGTCATGTTGAATTTGACACATGGTTTGGGAAATGGCTCTTCTTAAGGCAAGACCAAGGTCATACTGTGGCATTTCGTCTTATTTTTGCCAAAATTGATTTTCCGCCTTGAATTTTGATAAAGACACCTCATGTTATTAGAATAATTCTAAAAGGAGAAGGAAAGTGGATATCAATATTGGCATCGCCAAAAAAGACAGAGCCCGTTCAGCCGAGGCTTTAAGCCGTTTGTTGGCGGATACATATACATTATATTTAAAGACCCATGGTTATCACTGGAATGTCGAGGGGCCGCATTTTCAATCCTTGCATATACAGTTCATGGACCAATATACGGAAATGTGGACGGCGGTTGACGAATTGGCCGAGCGTATTCGCGCCCTTGGCCACAGAGCACCGGGATCATATGCGCAGTTTGTTGCGTTGGCGACGATTAAGGAAGAGGCCGGACAACCAGATTGGCAAGACATGGTGCGCAATTTGGCACAAGGTCATGAGCAGGTGGCAAAAACCGCCCGTGAAGTGCTGCGGATTGCGGAAGATATTTCCGATGATGCAACGGCAGATGTGGTCACGCCGCGCATTACTCTACACGAAAAAACCGCATGGATGTTACGGGCAACTGCATCTTAGTTTTGTCCTAACAGCCTTAAGCCGAAAGTGCGGTTTTGGGCTGAATGCCCAGCACCCATTTGTCAAGTACGCCTAGCAAATCGTCTTGCTTGACCGGCTTGGTTAGATAGTCATGCATATTGGCTTCCAGGCATTTTTCCCGGTCATGCTTGAGGGCATGGCCGGTCAGTGCAATGATTGGTATCAAAGGCTGTCCAGTGCGGGTTTGGTGGGCGTGAATAAGCTCGGCGGCTTCATAACCGTCCATAACCGGCATAGAGATATCCATCAATATTGCCGAGTAGCCGCTTGGGTTTTCCTTAAATCTATCCACAGCTTCTTGACCATTATTGGCAAAGGTTGGCGCGTATTGTGTGTCTTGTAACATCAAGCGGACGACATCTTGGTTTAAGGGGAAATCTTCGGCCACAAGAATTTGGTACTTGCTTTGGGGAGTAGCGGTGTTGGTTGGCAGGTTTGGCGCATTAACCGGATTATTAGCCAGGTTATTTGTATGCACATTAGGGCCTGTTCGCGAAACAACATCAATCAAATTATCAAACAGCAAGCTTTCACGTACCGGTTTTAGCATATAAGCATGTATGCCAATGGCGCGCAATTCTCTGGTGGTTGCGGGTTGATCACACGACGACAACATAATGATCGGAATACTGCTTGTGACCGGGTTGGAATTTAGCAAGGCGGCAAGATCATGGCCGTTCATACCCGGCATGAGATAATCCAAAACAATAATATCAAAGGGGGTTCCGCGCTGTTCTTCCTGTTTGATATAAACAAGGGCCTCTACGGCATCTCCGACCGCTACGGGTAACATTTCCCAAGCCTTTAACCGCTCAGTTAATATAGTTCGGTTGATGGCTATGTCATCGACAATAAGGGCGCGTAACCCTCTTAAACATGTTGTATCGCGGCTAGTTCGTTTAGCCGCCCTGTCGATTGGCAAGGGGATATCAAAGTGAAAGCTTGAACCTTTGCCGACAACCGAGTTGACGGTCATCTTGCCGCCCATATGTTCCACAATTCGTTTGGAGATCGTCAGCCCAAGGCCGGTGCCGCCGTAAACTCTAGTGGTGCTATTATCAGCTTGGGTAAATTGTTCGAATATATGTTCCAGTTTTTCCGGCTCAATGCCAATGCCGGTATCGGTAATCTCCACTTCGATACTCGCTCTGGTTTCTGAGAAGTTTTCTACCTTCACATTGATTAACACATGCCCGGATTCCGTAAACTTTACCGCATTTCCGACTATATTGGTGATGATCTGGCGCACACGACCAGCATCGCCGACGAAACGGTTTTCCGTAGCGGGCGGATAATTTATGATCAGTTCTAGCCCCTTTTCCTGGGCTCTGGTTGACAGTAATGAGGTCACGTCGCTCAACACATCACGCAGATTAAATTCAACCGGGTCTAGTTCAAAGGCACCGGCCTCGATTTTGGAAAAGTCCAAAATGTCATTGATAATCGTCAAAAGAGCATTGGAAGAGCGGGTAATGACATTGATGAATTCTCGTTGGCGTTCGTCAATATTGGATTCCGCCAAGAGTTCAGCCATACCAAGTACGCCGTTCATGGGGGTGCGGATTTCGTGGCTCATATTGGCGAGAAACTCTGACTTTGCTACATTGGCAGCAATTGCGTTGTCTTTGGCTTGCTCTAATTCCTTCGCTTGCAAGGTTTCTACGGTAATATCTTTGACAAAGGCGCGTAGGCGAATAAGTTTACCGCTCGCATCACGTTCTGAATTTCCAGTGGTGCGAAACCATTTGTCGCCTTTTATATTTCGGTAAGTAAAGTCGATTGTACCGCCGCTGGCATGCATGTGCTGCACAGCTTTTTTGAAAATCCCGCGGTCTTCTTGATGGATAATCGACATGACACCTTTATCGTACAGGCTGGCAATCTCCTGCTTTGATAAAATATTGTTGATGGAGGAGCTTAGTTCTATTTTTTTGCTGCGGAAATCATAAATCCAATATCCGGAATTTCCCAACGTCAGAGCGGTTTGCAGCATTTCTTCTTTTTGCAATAATTGCGTCACATCATGGTTGATGGAAATTGTGTAGCCGTTTTTGGTGCGTTTGCGGACAAGGCGGTGAACACTGCCGTCCAAAAATGGTGGCAGGTCTTTTGAAATCATATGGCCGGAGCGAAACACTTCGCGTAATTCTTCCGGGGACAATTTATTGCGGTTTAAGATTTTGGGATCGATTACGCCTTTCTCGACCATGAATTTATGGACTTTGCTTAAAGGGTCGCCAACATGAAAGTCACCTTCTTTAAGCTGAAGTGTCTGGGCGGCGCTACGGTTGATATAAACATAGTTTAAATTTTCATCAAGAACGCTGATGCCCACATCCAAAGCTTCATCAAGCAACTGAAACAGCTCGGTCTCTTTGCCCGCTTTTATGCGAAACCCGTCAATATCGCGACCGACAATCTCATTTGTCTCAATATCATCTTCTTCAATATTACCCATGTGTAATCCATTGTTCAACGTCCCACATGCCAATATACGCCGACTATAAAGCGAGAGTGTTAATAGAAGTTTGTGCTAGAGGCCTTTCGGAGGGTTTAAAGCAAAAAAAAGCCGGATTTTCAGGGTAGAAAATCCGGCCAAGTCTTCGCAATACTATTCGGGGAGGAACTGTACGCGGTTGGTCGAATATGACGCAGGGGACGCATCAACTATTCGATAACCAATATATAGGGTGTGTTGCGCCAATTGTGCAGTGCCAAATTGTCACACCTGCTATGCAAAAACGCATACCAAAGGCTTTAAGTTGGCCGCTGCCATTTTTTTGCGGCGCGGAGCAAAAACTCGCGAAACACTTTGGCCCGGGTCGAGCCGCGTAGCTCGGTGGGGTAGACAAAATAAATATCAAAGGGCTGCCCGCTAATTTGCGGCAAAACCCGCACGAGCCGCTTGGACATGGCCACCATATAATCCGGGATACCGACAATGCCGAGGTCCGCTTCGGCGGCCCGCATAATGCCGTGCAGATTATTGACCGCCAAAATCGGGGTGCGCGGGTTGTTTTCGGCCCGGCCAAGCTCCAGCACCCAATTGGCGCTGTTGAGCCGGCCAGGAACCATATCGCCAAAAGCAACAATGTCGTGATTGTCCAAATCAATAACGTCTTTCGGTGCGCCGCGTGCCGCCAGATAATTATGGGACGCATAAAGGCTTTGGGAGATTGTTCCCAGTTTTCTCTCAATGACATCGCCTTGGGTTGAGGGCCAGGGTCTAAGGGCGCAGTCTACATCAAATGCGGATAGATCATGCTCCTCGTCTTCCAGAACAAGCTGGATATTTATCAGCGGATAGGTTTTGATGAACTCCGGTAACAGAGAAATCAGCCAGTTTGACCCCAATGATATGGGGGTTGAAACCCGCAATATGCCTTGGGGTTTTTCTTGAGAATCCAAAACGCTAGCTTGGGCGAGGGCGGCTTGGTAGGCCATATCCTGGGCGGCTTTGAACAAGATGCGGCCTTGCTCGGTTTGGGTCAGGCCGCGTGCATGGCGGTGAAACAATGGGGCACCCAATTGCTGTTCCAGGGCAGAGATTTGCCGCGATACGGCGGATTGGGAAATGCGCAAACGGTTAGCGGCCGCCGTTAATGAGCCAGTGTCAGCCGCCGCATGAAAGGTCTGTAGCTTATCCCAGTCCAAACTGTCAGGCATTTAGTCCTCATTCTCAGTCAGCCATTTTTCAGCCTCAAGCGCACCCATACAACCCAGCCCGGCGGCGGTCACCGCTTGGCGGAATATTTCGTCGCTGACATCACCGGCGGCAAAGACGCCGGGGATATTGGTGGCGGTGCTGTCGGGCGCCGTATAAATATAGCCGCCGTCGTTCATCTGCACATGGCCTTTAAACACATCGGTGGAAGGCTTGTGGCCAATGGCAATAAATACGCCGTGAACCGGCAGGTCGTAAACCGCGCCGGTTTTCAGGTTTTTAAGCTTGGCCGCCGTGACGCCTTTCGGCATGTCGTCGCCGAGAATTTCAACCAATGTGGTGTCCCACAGGATTTCCACTTTCGGATTGTCAAATAAACGCTTTTGCAGGATTTTCTCTGAACGCAATTCGTCGCGCCTGGGTACCAATGTAACTTTGGAGGCGAAGTTGGTCAAAAACAAAGCTTCCTCGACCGCCGTATTGCCGCCGCCGACCACGATAACCTCTTTGTCCCGGTAGAAAAACCCGTCGCAGGTCGCACAGGCGGAAACCCCAAAGCCCTGAAATTTATCCTCCGAAGGTAGCCCGAGCCATTTGGCTTGCGCCCCCGTAGCGATAATCACCGCGTCCGCAGTATAGGTTTTGCCGCCGTCGCCTTGCATGGTGAAAGGCCGCTTGGTGAAATCCACATCCACGATCAAATCATCATAGATTTTGGTGCCAAATTTGAGGGCATGGGTCTTGAAATGCTCCATAAGCTCCGGGCCTAGAATTGACGGAAAGCCGGGGTAATTTTCCACATCAGTGGTAATGGTCAATTGACCACCCGGCTGCATACCAGCAATAATAGCAGGCTCCAACATAGCCCGCGCCGCATAAACCGCCGCCGTATAGCCAGCCGGCCCGGAGCCAATAATGATAACTTTGTGATGGATCGTTTCGGACATAAATACCTCTTAATTTTTAATTTAGCCATTAGGTAGGATGTGAGCCGCGCAAAGGCAAGTGGCGAGTGCAATCTTGTTATAGGTTAGTGCGTATTTAGCCCAAAGCGCGGCAAAAACTTCCACATCCTTTCGGAGCGGCGTTCTGCACGGCACTTCATTGCACTCGCTGCCCAAAAAAGGTGGACTGCCCGTGTGGTTTCGCCTTCACTGGAAGTACCATGAAAGCATGCAAAAATTTGTTTCGTGAGGGTTAGACCACACGGCGGTGTTTATTCGGCACGGCCAATGTCTTTTCGAAGCAGTCTACCGTGTTCCCAAACCTTAATGTAAGGGGGTAGGCAACGCCTAGCTCGCGCACCGGGACCCGGTTCACTCGCGGTGTTATAGCGCAAGCCTCAGTCCGACACCGTCCCTACGCTCCAACAAACTAACGCGTTTTGCCTGTCCATGAACAAGAGAACGATTGCAATATACCCCCGTTCACAGAGCCGTGGATGGGATTTAGTAATTGTGTTTGAAAAATCAATAATAACAAAGGCTTATGTGATTGGAAACCACGGAAAAACCAAGGATATATCTCGATAATATATGCAGCCGTCTTGGATGGGAGAAAAACCTCGACCGTTTTTGTGTAAGCGCGGATGCACGGGCTAGAGCATTCCATTTTGTCTCATTCAACTGTCATCGACAAGATCAATCTTTGTGACCAGTTTTTTTGCTATACGAGTAGTCTCGTCAAGTGCGGTATAGGGTTTTGCTGTAATATTACCGTCAAACGGGGTAACATGACAGCGCTTTTCAAGAGCGCCGTACAGCGCCGCGAATTTGCCTGCATTACCGGCCATGGGTAGGGTGAATACCGGCTTGCCGGTTGCGCAGGCTTCGGTCAGCATGTTGGTGCTGTCTTGCGTGACCAGGATTGCGTCTGCGGCGCCTAGGAATGCGAAATACGGGTTATCGCCTTGCCCGGATCTATTCCCGTCCCACAACCAAACCTGTTTGCGGTCAAAAAAATGCTTGCAATAGTCTTCTCTGGCCCAGCCTGGCGTGCGTCTTGATGTGCTGAGCATCACCGAAATACCCTGTTCGACCAGTGCAGAAATGGCGCGTCTATGTTCACGGTGCATGTCGCGGGATAATGTATGGGTTTTTGAGGTGCCGCCGATTAGAACGGCGATGCGCGGTGCGGGGGCTTTGGCAAGTTCAACGGCGAAATGCAAAGCTTGCTCCGCTAACACCTTCCCCGTGACCCGGTTTGGCGAGCCGATCATGGTTTGCACATTTTCGCCCTTCAGCCCGTCATGTTCGGGCGCAATCACCAAATCAAAGTGCTTTGGGTCAATACGCGGGTCTTGAACATAGACGGTGTAGACATCCCGTCCGCCAGCTTTCTTGAGCGCCAATAGCGGCGCGATTGCTTGCCGTCCGCAACCAATTGCCAAAGCGGGCAGGGTGGTGATGTCGTAATCTGCCGGGACGGATTTGAGCTTGAACTGTACTTTGGGCGGGCAGGCATGAAACATCTTGCCGGATTTTACGACATGTCTGATTATTTTGGTTTTGCGCACCTGCGCCAAAGCTTCGGCCAGCCCCAAAGCCTGATTTTCAATGCCGCGCCTGCCGTCGGAAAGTACAAGGCATGTGAGCGTTTTTTGCATCAGGCGTAGGCAATATCCAAAATTTCGTAGGACTTGGAGCCGCCGGGTGCCTGGACTTCAAACACATCGCCGACCTCTTTGGAGATCATGGCGCGGGCAAGTGGGGCGGTAATGGAAATCTTTTTGTTCTTGATGCTGGCTTCGTCCTCGCCGACAATTTGGTAGCTGCTTTCCTCGTCCGTGTCCTCATTGACAATATTCACAGTGGCGCCGAATTTAACCGTATCGCCGCCCAGTTTTGTCACGTCGATAATCATGGCCAAGGTTAGCTTGCTCTCAAGCTCTTGAATGCGGCCTTCGATAAAGCCCTGCTTTTCCTTGGCCGCGTGGTATTCAGCATTTTCCTTGAGATCCCCATGCTCGCGGGCCACCGCAATAGCGTTGATAATATAAGGCCGCTCCACGGATTTAAGCTGTTTAAGCTCGGCTTCCAAAGCGGCATGGCCGGGGACTGTCATAGGATATTTTTTCATGTGTCTCTCTTCTAATTTTAACGCTCAAGCTAAAGGCCAAACCTTATTGAGGTGTTAACCAAGTGCAAGCCGAGCGGCGGGTATATAAGGATGCGCGAACAGGTTTGCAAGGGCACACTATTTTTTCTTCCTCCGTTCTTACGAGGGAAGTGGGCACCTCTTGGCGCGAGAGCTTCGGCACTTCCCCTACAAGAGGCAGGGGAAGAAAGTAGGTTACCCATAACCCTGCAAGCTCATGACGTCGTAATCATGTTCGGCCAGGGCGGTGATTGCTGCGACTGCGGCTCTTGCGCCCGACGCGGTGGTGAAATATGGGATCCCGGCGGTGAGGGCGGCCCGGCGGATGGAGAAGCTGTCCCGCAAGGCTTGCTTGCCCCATGTGGTGTTGAATACTAGCGCGATTTGGCCGTTTTTCATGGCATCGACAATGTGCGGACGACCTTCGGAGACTTTTTTGATCCGCTCCACATCACGACCAACATCTTGTAAAAACTTGGCGGTTCCGCCTGTGGCAACCACGTCAAAACCCATCTGTATCAGTTGTTCCGCCAAAGGCACCATCAGCTGCTTGTCGCGGTCTTTGACCGAAATAAACACGGTGCCGGATGCGGGCAAAACCACGCTGGCACCTAACTGGCTTTTGGCAAAGGCCATGCCGAATGTGTCAGCCATGCCCATGACCTCTCCGGTCGAGCGCATTTCCGGGCCAAGCGTCGGGTCAACGCCGGGGTAGCGGGCGAACGGGAATACGGCTTCCTTGACCGCGATCTGGCCTTTGATGGTGGGCTTGAGATCAAATTCCGACAGCTTGCGCCCGGCCATGACTTTGGCGGCGATATTGGCCACGGGCACACCCGTTGCTTTGGCAACAAAGGGCACGGTGCGCGACGCTCGCGGATTAACCTCGATCAGATAAATATCGTCGTCCTTGACCGCATATTGCACATTCATCAAACCGACTACGCCAAGCTCCAAGGCTAACAACCGGGTTTGGCGCTCCAATTCTCGCACGATTGTCTTGGATAAGGAGTAAGGGGGTAGCGAACAAGCACTATCCCCGGAATGCACGCCCGCTTCCTCGATATGCTCCATAACGGCGGCGACGAACACATCTTCGCCGTCGCAAATCGCGTCCACATCCACTTCAATAGCGTCGCGTAAATACTGGTCGATCAGCAGTGGTGATTTGCCGGATACCTTGACGGCCTCACTGACATAGCGGCGCAAATCGGCCTCGTTCTCGACGATTTCCATGGCCCGGCCACCCAGCACAAATGACGGGCGTAATACAACCGGATATCCGACTTGGTCGGCTCCTGCGGCTGCTTCGTCGTCGGTGCGGGCAATGGCGTTGGCGGGTTGGAGTAGATCAAGTTTTTGTAGCAGAGCCTTAAAGCGTTCGCGGTCTTCGGCCAAGTCGATAGCATCACGGTCGGTGCCGAGTAACGGGATACCGTTAGTTTCCAAAGCTTCGGCCAGTTTCAGTGGCGTTTGCCCGCCGTACTGGACAATGACGCCGAGCAATTTGCCGTTCTCGCGCTCTTTGGCCACTAACTCCAAAACGTCTTCTTCGGTCAGCGGCTCAAAATACAGCCGGTCAGATGTGTCGTAATCGGTCGAAACCGTTTCGGGATTACAATTGACCATAATGCTTTCAATGCCGATTTCGGCCAAAGCAAAGGCGGCGTGGCAACAGCAATAATCAAACTCGATACCCTGGCCGATCCGGTTAGGGCCACCGCCCAATATGATGACTTTATCGCGGGATGATGGGCGGCTCTCACAGGCGGGTTTGCCACCAAAAGACGCATGCTCATAGGCTGAATACATATAGGGCGTCTTGGCGGCAAATTCCGCCGCGCAAGTATCGACACGTTTGTAGATCGGGCGCACATTTAATGCATGTCTGAAACTGCGGACTTCCTGTTCGGATTTACCCGCTAACACCCCAAGCCTGGCATCGGAAAACCCGTCCATTTTAAGGGCAAGTATAGCTTCATAATTTTCCGGTAAGCCATTAGTTTTGATATGGTTTTCAGCTTCGACCAATTCAAATATCTGGCGTAAAAACCATTTGTCGATTGAGGTGATTTCGTAGACGCTATCAACCGAAAAACCTTCGCGGAAGCTTTGTGCGACAATGCGCAACCTGTCCGGGGTTTGGCGGGCCAGTTCGGCCCGCATCACCGTGTCCATATTATCGGCGGATGTATCGAGTGTGATCTCGTCCAGACCCATAACATCCGTCTCTTGGGAACGCAGGGCTTTTTGAAAACTTTCCTTGAAATTTCGGCCAATGGACATGACCTCGCCGACCGATTTCATAGCGGTGGTCAGGAGCGGTTCTGCGCCGGGAAATTTCTCAAATGCAAAGCGCGGGATTTTTGTGACCACATAATCCAGCGTTGGTTCGACCGCCGCCGGGGTTGCGCCGGTGATATCATTATCAAGTTCGTCCAACGTATAGCCGACCGCCAGCTTGGCGGCTATTTTGGCGATTGGAAATCCGGTGGCTTTGGAGGCTAGCGCAGAGGAACGCGACACACGCGGGTTCATCTCGATCACCACCATGCGGCCGTCCTTGGGGTTGATCCCGAACTGCACATTGGAGCCGCCGGTTTCCACACCGATTTCGCGCAGCACCGCAATAGAGGCATCGCGCATCATCTGGTATTCTTTGTCGGTCAGGGTGAGCGCCGGGGCGACGGTGATACTGTCTCCCGTATGCACACCCATAGGGTCGATATTTTCAATGGCGCAAATGATGATACAATTATCCGCCTTGTCACGGACAACCTCCATCTCGAATTCTTTCCAACCGAGCAGGCTCTCGTCCACCAAAACCTGATTGGTCGGGGAGGCGGACAGGCCAGAGCGGATTATATCTTCAAACTCTTCGATATTATACGCAACCCCGCCGCCCGTGCCGCCCATGGTAAAGGCCGGGCGGATAATGGCGGGCAGGCCGGTCTCGGGCAAGCGGCGCACGGCATCTGCGACGCCTTTGTTAATGTCACCGTCGGGCGCGGAGATAATAACGGCGCGCGGGTTTTCCAGACCTATTTTTGCCATGGCATCGCGGACACGTTCGCGGTTCTCCGCTTTGTCGATAGCATCGGCCTTGGCCCCGATCATCTCGACGCCGTATTTTTCAAGTACGCCCATGTCTTCAAGCGCCAGCGCCGTGTTAAGCGCGGTTTGCCCGCCCATAGTCGGCAGCAAAGCATCGGGACGTTCTTTGGCAATAATTTTCTCGACGATTTCGGGCGTAATCGGCTCAATATAGGTCGCGTCCGCCATACCGGGATCGGTCATAATCGTCGCCGGATTTGAGTTGACCAATATGACTTTATAGCCTTCGTCACGCAGAGCCTTACAGGCCTGCACACCACTATAGTCAAATTCACAAGCCTGGCCGATGATAATTGGCCCGGCCCCGATAATCAGAATAGATTTTATATCCGTTCGTTTACCCATAATCAGGAATCAGCCTTTCGCACAAAATTTCGTATGTTTAATGCGTAGGCGGGAAAGGTGCAAGTGAATGTGAAGCACAAATGGTGTTATTTATGTTGGGCAGGCTCTAATCGTCCCGTTAGTCATCTCTGGCCCCGACAAATAGCGCGATCAATGCGATCATGCCGGCGTAGCGAAAGGCGGGGGCGAGTACGGGGGCGTGCATATCGTCGGATTGCCATAGCTCAAACCAACCCTCTGCAATGACGCTAAACCCGACAAACAACATAAAAACCGCAACCGCGCAGCCGGTGAGCGCCAGTGTTTTGGCCTTGGCAAAATCCGCAGCGTCTCCGTTGCGTGCCGCCCACATCCGCCTTGCGCCCATGAGGCATAAAACCCCGGTAATTGCTTTAGACAGCAAGATAAACAAAGCGCCTGTGAAAATGACCACCGGGTTTATTGTGGCCCGCCAGTGGTCAGCGCCGCCTTCAAAGGTTGACATAGAGGTTACAGAGGCAACGGCCCTGATTGTCCCGCTCCAGTCAGCAAGATTACCAAAGGCCCCAAGCAGCCCCCACGCAGCAACGCTTAAAACCAATATTATTTTCATGATGCGTAACATGGTGTCCCCCTTATTATATTGCTCTGGCTGCAAATTATATTGCTCTAGCTGCAAAATCAGATGTTATCAAGAACAGCCCCGAATCAAGACACAATCCATCTCAACCACTGTTAAATCAGCATTGCGGATTATGGGGAATATGCCCGTTATATTGTATCCGGCCTGTTCATAGACCTCCAGAGCCTGGGTGTGGGGGGGCATGTCGCGGTAAATTTGTTTCATGGACAATTCAGAAACCAGACCAACAATTGCGCCAAGTGATTTTTGCGCGCCCGTAAACACATTTAAATCATAGCCCTGGGTGTCCATTTTAAGGAATATTTTTGCACCCAAAAAATCGGCTTTATGGCGAGCGAAAAAATCGTCCAAGGTCAACACGTCTACGCGCTCTATATGAGTGTTTTGCATGCCCTTTAGGCGTTTTTCACCAAATTCATTGGCCGCCAAAAAAGAGGAAAGTTCGCTTGCACCCGAGACATGCATGTTGCGGTGGCCGGATATGTCGCCCAGGGCCAGTTTGTGTACATGCCAGCTTTTGTCCCGCCGGCTAGCCTGCTGCAGGATTTCGAAACTCTTGGCAACTGGCTCAAACGAATGGATCGCCCCTTTATAGCCGCGTTTACGCAAATTGATGGCAAATTGTCCGTGATTGGCCCCTACATCCAAAACAACGTCTATACGGCATTGCTTGAATAGCCGCAGCAAATGCGGAAACAAAGACGGCTGCTTTTTGCTGTTGATCAATTCATACCCAAATAATTCTACGAACCGTTTTAACATATTAAAGGCCACCCTCTCTCTATTGTTGTGCAAGTCTTATACGCTTGAAAGCTTGTGAACAAGTGCCCTGTCCTGAGTGTCAACAGACCACAGGTATTGGCACTTGTAAATTACCCTAAAATAGGTGACTTTAAGGGAAGTTGCATTGAACGGGTGAGGATTTGATATGCGAAGGGGATTTGCTTTAAACAGAAATAGGCGCGGTCGCAGACGCGGCTTGAGGCGAAGAGGTGGGGGTTTTCGCTGGAAAATCATGTTGGTGTTTGCCGTGGGCGCAGCCGGGTATTATTTCGCCAACCAAAAAGAAGTGCCGTTTACGGGCCGCAAACAGCTTCGCACCATGAAACCTGCGGCGGAAATGCAGCTTGGGCTGCAGTCTTACCGCCAAATTTTAAGTGATAGCCAAGTGCGCACGCGCGGGCCTATTGTTGACAAAGTACGCGAAATTGGGGCTGATATTGCCAGGGCAGCTGAACCGGAAGACCCCGGTTTTAAGTGGGCATTTAATGTGATCGACAGCAATCAGGTCAATGCCTTTGCGCTGCCGGGCGGCTATACGGCCGTTTATAC
This sequence comes from Alphaproteobacteria bacterium, assembly GCA_024278855.1. Lineage (GTDB taxonomy): Bacteria > Pseudomonadota > Alphaproteobacteria > Caulobacterales > Maricaulaceae > Robiginitomaculum_A. The sequence goes on from JAJRSJ010000063.1 coordinate 15,471, forward strand.
GGGTATTATTCCCGTCGCCGCCAATGATGACGGTCTGGCGGCGATTATGGGTCATGAGGTTGCCCATGCTTTGGCCCGCCACGGCGCCGAGCGTATGGCCCAACAAAACATGCAACGTATTGTCGGGGCAGGTGTGTCGCTCGGGGCGGGGGGTATGGATATTGGGGCGCAGCGGGCCGTTATGGGGGTGTTCGGCGGCATTTCAAAATATGGTTTCGCCTTGCCGTTTTCACGCTCTCACGAAAGCGAAGCAGATTATATCGGGCTTATCTTGATGGCGCGGGCTTGTTATGACCCGCGTGAGGCGCCGCGCTTGTGGGACAGGATGAAGCAAGCCGGCGGCGGCGGCGCTCCGCCGGAGTTTCAATCCACCCACCCATCGCCCGAAACCCGCATAGCGGATTTCAGGAAAAACATGCCAATGGCCATAGACATATATAATGAGCGTTGCCCCAATAAAATTCGCTAAGAGCTTAGCCTGAACGGCGGGAGAATTTATGACCAAAAAAACAGATACGGTATTGGTAACAGGGATTAGCGGTTATATCGCTAAACATGTGGCGCACGGCCTTTTACAGCGCGGATATAAAGTGCGCGGCACGGTTCGGGAATTGGCCAAAGGGGAACAGGTGACAGCCGACTTGGCCGAAACAGGCGTCGATGTTTTTGGGCTTTCATATGTAGAGGCGAATTTGCAATCGGACACAGGTTGGGAAGCGGCCGTAAAAGACTGCGCCTTTATCCAGCATCTGGCCTCCCCGCTGCCCCTGCGCCAACCCGAAGACCGCGAAGCCTTGGTACCAGAAGCCAGAGCCGGTGCGCAACGGGTGTTATCCGCCGGGTTTGCGGCGGGGGTCAAACGCATTATTATGACCTCGTCAATCGCCGCCATGATTGGCCAGCCGGGCAAAGGCGCACATCTGAAAATCACAGAGGATAGCTGGACCGATCCGGACTGGAAAAAACTGACTGCCTATAATGTCTCAAAAACCCGTGCGGAAATTTCTGCCTGGGAATATGCCAAAGTACAGGGTTTTGAAGACCGCCTCACCGTGATCAATCCCGGCCTTGTGCTTGGCCCGGCCATTGGTACATCCTACGGTACATCTTTGGGGTTGGTCGAGCAAATGTTCGCAGGCGAATTTCCCCGTACCCCTAAGGCGGCTTTCCCTATCGTTGATGTTCGGGATTTGGCCGACCTGCACATCGCAGCCATGCAGGTCAAAGGCGCGGCCGGGCGGCGCCTGATCGCGGCCGGGGAAACATTATGGTTTAGCGATATTGCCAACATCGCCCGCGAAGCATATCCCGAACAAGGTCGTAAATTGCCCAAAGGTGAATTGCCGAGCTTTGTCGTGCGCATAGCCGCCAAATTTGACAACCGGATTAGCGCCATTGTTGCCGATCTGGGTACATTTCACGAGGCCGACACCCAATATGTCACCGACCTGACCGGCGTGTCGTTTAGGCCCGCGAAACAAAGCGTGTTGGACAGTTGCGCCTATTTGGTCGAGACGGGAAAAATTGAATAATGGCCAAAAAAATGATTCTAAATACCGAAGATGAAAGGGTTGGAGTGGGTCATTATAGGTTGTCGGTCGGTAATATACGTCTCCGGCCTCGTTATGTTATCCAGTTAGTGAGGCTAGCGAGATGTGCGGCGCCCTCAAAAAGGCTAGTTTGTTGTGGAAATGGTGCCTTTTTTGGTTGAATTACACAAAATACAGATAAAATTAAGATAAATTGGGTATTTTGTAAAACTTCACTTGCGTTCTCGTGTAGACAATGCAATAAATAATCCTAGATTTAAAGGAGAAGTAAATGAAATCTATTAGAAAAGCTATTGTGGGCGCAGCGGCGTTAGCAATTTTAGTACCGACCACGTCCTTTGCAAATGATGTCATTGGCCAGTTAAGCGGTGTGTCAGGCGATGTCCTGATCGAGCGCAGCGGCGAATTTTTAGTTGCAAGCAATGAGAGTGGTCTGCTTCAAGGTGACCGTGTGGTTGCTTTAGAAGGATCAAGTGTAAGTGTAGATTTAACTGAGGGATGTTCATCACAGCTCAGCGAAACGTCTGCAATCAATATTGGTAGCGAGAACTTTTGTTCAAACATCGTTCGGGTTGCTTCATTGTCTGCAGCTGACAAAGCTGCTGGCGGGTCGATTTCAACACTAGGCGTAGCGCCTTTTGCTGGTGGCTTGCTAATTCCGGCTTTGGTAACGATAGCGGCAATCGCTGCTGTTGTGGTTATTTCGGACGATGATACGCCGTCTAGCCCATAGTTACTATTGAGATAATACTGCATATGCAGATTTATTGAAAAAACCGCTCTCGCAAGAGAGCGGTTTTTTTTGTCCAAGCAATATATGGTATAAAAGATCAACATATTGATGCTAATCTTTAAGAGTGCTATTTGCTCACGGGGCTTATAAATATAAAAATTAGCTCGGACTTATTAATGTACTTTGAGATGGGGCTATTATCGTGTTATATGGGGCTATTATCGTGTTATATGGGGCTATTATCGTGGTATATGGGGCTATTATCGTGTTATAGTCTTACGTTGGCAAATTAGTAAAGTATGCGTTGCGGCCTCCAGATTATCTGTTAAAGGAACTTTATTTTTGATGCTAATAGCTTGTATGTGGAGCATTATGTATGCGTTGCTCGTGCCAAAACTCCATTAAAAATTTGCAAGGTTGCGAGTGGCGTGATGTGTTTTTGCGCAACAGGTTATGATTCCGTTTATTGACCTTGCAAGCTATGCAGTTATAGAAGATACGGGGCAGGGCTTTAGCGAAAGTTACAAAAGCCAGCCGAGCAAGGTACGCAGAATTTGATAAAGGTGCAGGCAAGTTGAATAAACAATTTTTTTTACGCCTGTTGCCCAAAAGTGACTTTGTGCGCAATATCGCCATTCTGACCAGTGGGACGATTGTTGCGCATGGTATTGTTGTTTTGGCTTTACCTATCTTGACACGTTTGTACTCGCCGAGTGATTTTAGTTTGCTTGCTGTATATGGTTCTGTTGTAGGGCTATTTTTAGCTGTATCGTGCCTACGCTTTAATATCGCCATTCCAATTCCCAAAGAAGATCATAAGGCTGTAAACCTACTTACGCTTTCAATTTTAACGGCGGGAGTAATCTCGTTTCTGGTTGCGATCCCGATGATTTTTGCTCCGGAGGCAACTGCAGCTTTAATTGGGCAGCCAGCTATGCAGCCTTATTTGTGGATGATTCCGGTGGGTATTTTTCTTGCCGCAAGCTATGACGCATTACAATATTGGGCTTCTAGGCAGAAACGATTTGTAGTTGTAACAAAAACACGGGTTACCCGTGCCGTTGGTGGTTCCAGTGTCCAGTTGGGGGCCGGGTTTGTCAACCCAACTCCCTTTGGGTTGATATTTGGGCAAATGTTGTATTTTGGAATCGGTGTTTTGGGGTTGCTGCGTTCTATGTGGCAAAAAGATCGCCCAAAGTTCCGTGCAATTTCTGCACCCAAGCTGGTGGAAACCGCAAAAGAATACAAACGTTTTCCCTATTTCTCGGTACCCGAAGCTCTTTCGAACGCAGCTTCGGTCGAAATCCCGATTCTACTGATTGCAGCTTTTGGGCCAGTTCCCGAAGCTGGGTATCTTATGCTTGCAATGCGGGTCATGGGGATGCCTATGGTTCTAATCGGCAGCTCCGTCGCACAAGTGTTTCTTGTAGAAGCACCGGAAAAACTGCGGGACGGGACGCTGAGGCAGTTCACGCTAAAAACTATGTGGGCGTTACTCAAGTCAGGTGCCCCGATTCTCGTGTGCGTCGGGATTGCCTCGCCGTTCCTTTTCCCAATTCTTTTCGGTGCAGAATGGCAAAGAGCGGGTATAATTGTAGCTTGGGCAACGCCTTGGTACATTATGCAATTCATTGCCTCGCCCGTGTCAATGGTGTTACATGTGATGGGGAAAACAATATATGCAATGTGGATACAAATCTTTGGAGTTGTGCTACGTGTCTCGGTCGTTTTAGGCGCGCAGGCTATGGCATTTGGCCCGACGACCGAGCTTTTTGCACTGTCCGGAGGCGTGTTTTATTTATTATACATCGTGATGATTTTCTGGATAATTGATCGGACAAGCTCATGAAAAATGCTCCCAAGCAGAAATTTGGTAAGATACATGGCGTTACTATTACTCTCATTTACGCTGCTTTACTTTGTTGGCTATACGACCGTGAGATTACTTATTATTGGGGGTATATGGGATTTAACGGAGATGTTTCCGCCTCCTTGGTTGCAGTAGTCTTGTTAATATCCGGAGGCTTAGCATTCTTGCTGCCCTTAAAGGCAAATTCTAGAAGTTACATCTTAAACGCTATTCACTATTTATATTTCGTACCGTCGGTGGTTTATGCTGTATTCAATGGTTCCGATCCAACCTACTGGATAGCGTTCATGATCGTAGTATTCTGTCTATACTTCGTGTCATTAATAAGGATATGGTGGGTAGTGTTCCCACCCATTAGCAAAAAGCTACTGCTTTTTTTAATCTTTATACTTATTTTCACCGCAATTATTGCGCAAATTCTATATGGTGGATTGTCTAATTTTAATTTAAACTTGGAGCGGGTATATGAATTCCGAAGAGAGTCCGCGTCCAATATCCCTGGTATCTTCGGGTACATTACTTCTAACGTATCTAATATTTTGGTTCCGTTGTTGATTGTTTTGAGTGTGATTTATCGCAGTTGGACGATCTTGATCTTGGGTTTCGTGTTTTCAATGCTCCTGTTCGGGATGACCCACCACAAGACTATGTTTTTTGTCCCATTTTTCGTGCTTGCCATATATCTGTATTTTAATTATGTGAAATCTCCGCAGAAAGTAGGACTCATATTTTTGGGTTTAGCCGGGGTTGCGGGGGTCGAGATGTTTCTGGTCACCGAAGTGTTTGCGAATAGAACTTTTGGCGTGTATACGTCTTATTTTGTTCGACGGACGCTTCTGGTGCCGCCGATGCTTGATAACGCCTACATTGACTTTTTCTTGAACCAACCGCATTATTATTGGTCTTATTCGAAGGCGGGTTTAGGTATTGTTGACATGCCGTTTGGGACTACACCTCCATTTGCCATTGGAGAGCATGTCTTCAATAACAGAAATACATCTGCAAACACTGGCATACTTGGAATGGGATATGC
>JAJRSJ010000064.1 GCA_024278855.1 Alphaproteobacteria bacterium
AACCACCACATGTACAGGTGTTGAAATGTTCCGCAAGCTGCTTGACCGCGGCGAGGCTGGTGACAATGTTGGTGTGCTTATTCGCGGTATTAACCGCGATCAAGTTGAGCGCGGCCAGGTTCTTTGCAAGCCGGGCAGTGTGAACCCCCACAAGAAGTTTGTCGGCGAAGCTTATATCCTGACCAAGGAAGAGGGCGGGCGTCATACACCGTTTTTTGACAATTACCGTCCGCAGTTTTATTTCCGGACCACCGATGTTACCGGTGTTGTGACCTTGAACAAAGGTACGGAAATGGTCATGCCTGGCGACAATGTCGAGATCAATGTCGATCTCATCGTACCGATTGCCATGGAAGAAAGCTTGCGTTTCGCCATCCGCGAAGGCGGCAGAACAGTCGGCGCCGGCGTTGTTGGCAAGATTATAGAGTAAAGTTGCCGGGCTGCCCGTTTGGGGCGCCCATTTTTATGAGTGTGAAATCGGACTGATAGCAGGAACGAAATCAGGAAAGTTATTATGGAACGTCAAAATATCCGCATCCGGCTTAAGGCCTTTGACCACAGAATTCTGGATCATTCGACCCAGGAAATTGTCAATACGGCCAAACGGACAGGCGCGCAGGTGCGCGGCCCTATCCCGTTGCCGACGCGTATCGAAAAGTTTACGGTTAACCGTTCACCCCATGTGAACAAAAAATCCCGTGAGCAATTTGAAATTCGCACCCATAAACGCATGCTCGACATCGTTGACCCAACCCCGCAAACTGTGGACGCGCTGATGAAGCTCGACCTTGCGGCCGGTGTTGATGTCGAGATCAAGTTGGGAGCATAGTCATGCACGGTACTGTAGATAGAACAGGCATATTGGCCAAAAAGCTTGGTATGACCCGGGTGTTTACGGACGAGGGTGCAGTTGTGCCTGTGACCGTGTTGGCGCTTGAGGGTTGTCAGGTGGTTGCCCAAAAAACCCAAGACAGGGACGGTTATACCGCCTTGCAGCTTGGTTCTGGTGTGGCAAAACCCAAGCGGGTTTCAAAGGCCGAGCGCGAGCGTTTTGCCAAGGCAAAGGTTGCGCCTAAAATGAAATGGGTGGAATTTCGTGTGCCGGGCGAAAACATGATCGAGGTTGGTGCTTCTATGTCGGCTGATCATTTCGTTACCGGCCAGAAAGTTGATGTATCAGGTATAAGTATTGGTAAAGGTTTTGCCGGGGCCATGAAGCGTCATAACTTTAGCGGTTTGCGCGCGACCCACGGTGTGTCTATTTCCCATAGATCCCACGGCTCAACTGGTCAATGTCAGGATCCGGGCAAAGTGTTCACGGGCAAGAAAATGGCCGGCCATATGGGCGCGGTGCGTGTAACCACGCAAAATGTTGAGATCGTGCGCACTGATGTTGAAGACGGGCTTATCTTGATCCGGGGTGCTGTACCGGGTTCAAAAGGCGCGTGGATTGAAATCCGGGATGCCGTTAAGGGGGTTAAAGTGGACGATTTGCCAATGCCTGGCAAGTTTAGTGCTGCTGCCGCTCCGAAAAAACCTGAAGCGAAAGCTAAAGTGGCACCTGCATTTGCTGATGCGGTTATTCTGGTCGACGGTATTGGCCCTAAAGGCGAAGAAGTGTTGGCTGCGGCGGGTGTAACCACACTGACTCAGTTGGTAGCTTTGTCGGCTGAACAAATCGCCGAGCTTGAAGAAAAAATTGGCAAGCCCGGTATTTTTGCGAAAGAAGAGTGGGTAGCCCAGGCCAAAGAGATGATTGGCGGTGCGGAACCTCGCGCTCAGGTCGATAAGGATTTGGCCGCAAAAATGCTTAAAGAAGCATCAAGTGAGAAAGAATAGTCATGAAGATTGATGTAACAACACTTGCCGCCAAAAAGTCCGGGTCTGTGACCCTGGATTTGGGCGTGTTCGGTCTAGAGCCTCGCAAGGATATATTGCACCGTATGGTGCGCTACCAAATGGCCAAACGCCGGGCTGGCACGCATTTCGTACAAGAGCGCAGTGATGTGAAAAAGACAAACAAGCGTATTGGTAAGCAAAAAGGCGGCGGTACAGCTCGCCACGGTAATGGCTCCGTGTCCCAGTTCAGGGGTGGTGGTAAAGCCCACGGCCCGCGTGGACGCGATCACGGGCATAAATTACCGAGAAAAGTCCGGGCCATGGCGCTTAAACATGCTCTGTCCGCCAAGGTTAAATCCGGCGAGATCGTCATTCTTGATGATGCCGTGATGAAGGCGGGTAAAACCGCGGATTTGAAAACATCCTTGACCAAACTTGGTCTTGAAAATGCTTTGATTGTCAGCGGTTCCAGTGTTGATGAAAATTTTGCCCAAGCGGCCCGCAATATTCCCAATATTGACGTTGTGCCAAGTGTTGGTGCCAATGTTTATGATATTTTGAGGCGTCATACATTGGTGCTTACCAAGCAGGCCGTCACAGATTTGGAGGCTCGTCTTTCTTCAGGAGCAGGGACATGAGTAAAGCAAAGTATTATGATGCAATCGT
>JAJRSJ010000065.1 GCA_024278855.1 Alphaproteobacteria bacterium
CAATACATCCTCGATAATCCGCACGAAGCTGAAGCTATGGGTCGGCGTGGGCGTGATGCGGTTCTGGAAAAATATAATTGGGGTGTTGAGGAGAAGGAGATGATGCGGCTTTATTGGCAAATTTTGGAGTAGGCAACCGGCCTAGTTGTGAAAGTTAGCGCAGATTAGTTTAATCTATTAAGTGTGAGGTGCTCCCCAATAATTGGACAGTGACTTAAGCTATTATTTTCTATATCCACAATATCAATTCTATATTGGTTTTGCTCTAATACTTTGACTTCAGATTCGATGCTTGATTTACATACTGCCTGTTGCCACTTTTTAGTAATTAGCTGTGCGGTCTTCGTAAGCGCAGAAACATTGCCTTCGCTTAGGTGATATTTGGCATGAATAACTCGAAGTTTCTCAATGATCATAAATATTGTAAATCTATTTTGCATTACATATACGGTTTAGAGAAAATTAGATACTCATAATTCATGTTTCACAAAATGTCCGCGCGTGTGCGTCTGTATCTGGCGCGGGTATAACCAACTCAGCATATTGCTTTTGCTCGTTGAACGGTGCTGTTAGCACCGCTAGCAATTGATTGAACGCATCCATATCGCCTTGTTCTGCCGCTTCAAGTGCAGTTTCTAATTGGCTAAACCTTGGAATATAAACCGGGTTTAGGGTTTGCATTTTGGCCAATGCTATATCGGGGTCGTAGTCTTTGCTTGCTCGTAATTTTTGCCATGTTTTGAGCCAGGTTTTAACGCCAGTTTCTTGTGGGAATAACTCCAAAAAACCTTCCTCGCTTTCGCCGCCTGCAATGTCTGTAAGCCGTCTGAAGAACAGGGTGAAATCTATTTCGTGTGCGGCCAACATGGACATGGCGGCTGACAAGGTTTGCGGCGCGCCGTCCATATCAGGGCTTAGGCCGATTTTTGCCAACATCAGATGGTTATAATGTGCGGTGAAAATCTCCGAGAATTTAGCCAGCCGTTCTTGTGCAATCTCTACAGCTTTATCTTCATCCGCGTGCAAGAGCGGCAACAGGCTTTCGGCAAACCTGGTCAAATTCCAATAGGCCATTTCCGGTTGTTTATTCCAGGCATATCTGCCGTGGTGGTCGATGGAGCTGAACACTCGATTTGGCGCGAAGCCCTCCATAAAGGCGCAGGGGCCGAAGTCTATGGTCTCGCCGGATATGGCCATATTGTCCGTGTTCATCACCCCGTGGATAAAGCCGAAACTCATCCATTGTGCGATAAGTTTCGCTTGTTTTTCAATGACTTGGGACAGCAGTTCTGTGTATGGGTTTGGTGCGTTTATTTCGGGGAACAGTCGGTCTATGCTATAGTCTGCCAAGGTTTTCAGAACCGTTTCGTCTTGACAAAGCCGGGCATATTGAAATGTGCCGACCCGGATATGGCTGCGGGCTGTGCGCACAAGAATAGCACCCGGATGGGGCTTTTGCCGCATGATGGTTTCGCCAGTTGTGATGGCGGCTAAGGAACGGGTGGTCGGGATGCCAAGGGCAGCCAGACTTTCTGAGAAGATATATTCCTTAAGCACGGCCCGAAGCGCGGCCTTGCCGTCGCCGCCGCGTGAATAACTGGTGCGGCCACTGCCTTTTAAATGTATGTCGTGGCGTATATTGTTGGGGGCGACATTTTCACCAATCAATACCGCGCGTCCGTCGCCCAGGCGCGGCGAAAAGCCGCCGAACTGATGGCCCGCATAGGCCATGGCAAGAGGCGTGTATGCGTCAGGTGGTGTCTGCCCTGAGAAAAACTTAAGAGCCGCGCCGCTGCTTAACCATTTTGTGTCTATGCCCAGGTTTTTTGCCAGGGCATTGTTGTGCAGTATCATTATGGCCGCAGGCGCGGGCGTGGGTTGATAGGGCGTGTACAATACTTGTGGCAAGCGGGTATAGCTAAGGTCAAAAACAGGTGCGGGCATAAATGTCTTTTTGGCTTTTGGGCAGTGTATAGGTTCCCATAGGAAACACCAACAATTGATGTAGGTAAACAAGCATGTAGATATTGACAAAATATAGTTGCAATAGCAACTACATTGCCTTATATAACGAGCGAACACAGGAGTTACCATGACCAACGCACCAAATATAAACGGATTTCATCATGTGGCTTACCGCTGCAAGGATGCGAAAGAGACAGTAGAATTTTATACCAAAATGTTGGGTATGGGGTTCAAATTGGCCATTGCTGAGAACGAAGTGCCGTCCACCGGCGAGCCTGATCCTTACATGCATATTTTCCTTGATATTGGCGGCAATAATGTTTTGGCATTTTTTGAAATCCCCAATAGCCCGAAAATGGGCCGCGACCGCAATACGCCGCGCTGGGTACAGCATATTGCCTTTCGCTTGGACAGCATGGACGAGTTGATAGCCGCTAAAGAACATCTGGAGGCGAACGATATTGATGTGTTGGGGCCGACCAATCACGGCATATTCAAGTCGATTTATTTCTTTGATCCCAACGGACACAGGCTTGAGTTAGCCGCTGATATTGGCACGCCCAAGCAATTGTCAGAGCTTAAATCCGTGGCCCCGGACATGCTCGACGAATGGTCGCGCACCAAAAAAGCGCCGCGCCATGCTGCTTGGCTGCACGAAAACACAGATTAAGTTCAAGCTTTTACGTAAACGTAAACTACAATAACTTGACAAATATAAGCCCGCCTTGCATGGGGGGCGTGGAATAACGCAATGAAGCAGACAATGAAGCAGACAATGAAACAGACAGGGAAACAGATATGAAACTCGCATCTATTAAGCATGGCCGGGATGGTCATTTAGTCATTGTCAGCCGCGATCTTAAAACCGCCGTGGACGCGGGGGAAGTGGCGCCGACCATGCAATATGCTCTGGATAATTGGGCTACTGTGGCCCCGCTATTGCAAGAACGTTATGAGCGGTTGAATAAGGGCAAGGGTGATTTTTTCACCTTTGTACCAGAAGTCTGCGCCGCTCCGCTCCCGCGTGCTTTTCAATGGTTGGACGGTTCCGCCTATATCAATCATGTGGAGTTGGTGCGTAAGGCTCGCGGAGCCGAAGTACCGAAGAGTTTTTACTCCGATCCGCTTATGTATCAAGGCGGGTCTGATACATTTATCGGGCCTATGGACCCGATCGTGGCCGTGTCTGAAGACCACGGTATTGATTTTGAAGCCGAGGTTGTGGTCATCACCGATGATGTGCCTATGGCTGTGTCCAAAACTAAAGCCAAAGATCATATTAAATTGATTATGTTGGTGGATGATGTGTCTTTACGCGGACTTATTCCCGGCGAACTGGCCAAGGGTTTTGGCTTCGTCCACGGCAAAGCGTCCAGCGCATTTTCGCCTGTGGCCGTTACCCCGGACGAACTCGGTAAGGCTTGGCGCGGCACCAAAGTGCATCTGCCTTTACTGGTGGATTATAACGAAAAACCGTTCGGAAAAACCGATGCCGGTGTTGATATGACATTTAATTTTGCAGAACTGGTTGCCCATGCCGCCAAGACGCGCAAATTATGTGCCGGTACAATTGTGGGCTCAGGCACCGTCTCCAACCAAGACAAGGACGGTGGTCCCGGCAAAAAAATCGAGGACGGTGGTCTTGGCTATTCCTGTATTGCAGAAATCCGCATGATCGAAACCATTAAAGACGGCAGGCCGTCTACTGCTTTTATGAAATTCGGTGACCGGGTGTCCATTGATATGCACGACAAAGTTGGCAATTCCATATTTGGAAAAATTGATCATTTCGTGGAAAAGTATAAAAAATAGGCAAATGCCTAACGGTTTGGCTGAATGCGCGTTGCGTTAGGCCGCACTGAAATATTGCGGGGTTTTCTGGCTATATATAGGTTTTTTTCTGGAAAATCCAAAACAAAATCTCTGCCCTCGAACAGGTCAATACCTGCAATCACCAAGGGGTATTTGCCGTAATTATTAACCGGGAAATTGTCGAAATTCATAATTATAAATTCATGGTTTTTCAGCCTTACGCCGCCAATGACAGTTTGTTCCAACCTTATTCTGACCCGTGGTTTAAATTCGCCAATGGAGCCTTGAATAATCCATTTTTCGCGTAAACGCCGCCGTTCCTTGGAAATGTTTGTACCTTTGACGCTTACCCAGTTAATAGCGGAAAAATTTGATCCGGTATCTAGCAGAGTTGGGACGCGCAAATCACCAAGCTTGGTGTAGGTAAATAAAAGACCAAATTTTTCAACCGGATAGGGGTTGTCCATTAGCTTAAGTTTTCTCCAACTTCGATATTTGGATTTAGTAAATTTAGGCCGCCTACTGATCTTCACACGAGATTTGTTGTGCCTAAAGGCAAAAACCATTTCACTGAACACGTCCATGCCCAATATACCGTCGATTTTCAGCGCATCGTTATTTTTCCAGTCCTTAAGGATAATAATAGCATGGTCGCGAAAAACATGGCCGGCAAATTCTAGTGTGTCCACAGATGTACTGGGGCGAAAACTTGAAGCCGTGATGCCGTTGATAAATTTTTTCTCGCCGGATTTATCAAGCTTTAAACGTAAACGGGTTCTGTTAAAGATACTGGTTCGCGAAGCCGCAGTGTCTATCAAAAATTTGAACGGGCCGCCGCCATTTATGGTTACCTCTATGGTGTATTGGCCGTTTGGTGTGCGTTCAAAAGAAGTCCATTGGCTATGGTGTAAATTAGGCTTGGTATTGGCAAAGGCTTCAGATTTGGTGAAAATTAGGGTTGAAAACGCTATAACAAAAACACATGCAAACAGGCCAATCAATTTTCGTATGGCGTTCACTGAGCCCAGAGTACTCATAAGGCGTTCCTTTATAAAGACTAGCTAGCATGGATTTGCTTAAATGACCAGACATGTGTACAAGTTTAATAACGCGACCATATGGCGACAAAGAATGCCTTTTCCTTGACAATATTCCTGCCCACTACGGTTTGGTATATGCCGATCTGGTAAGAGGTTTTGGCGCTGCGATCATAAACTAGCGAGCTTTGTAATTTCAGGCGGGTGTTACGCCGAGCGATCTCAAATTCCGCTTCACTAGCTGTGTAAAACCCTTGGAGCAAAACCTGGGCATTGTTGAGGGGGCGCCATCCCGCTGTAACATCAACCCGCCATTCGTCCGGGTAGTTTTCGGGCCTGAAGCGCCGCGCCATTTGCAAGTCTACAAACCCGTCTCGCTTCGCCAAATTGAAACTACGACCCAGTAAAACCCGCGCTTCTAAATGCGTCGACCCAATCCCCAAATCCGCATCGGATATGGCTTCGCCGGCGCCCGCAAATATTAGACCGCCCTGGACGGAGAGGACGGTTTTGGCATCATGCCAAAATAAACGGCGTAGCCCAAGATAACTTTCGCCGACCCCGGAAAAAGCAATATCGTCCACGCCGGCGCGAAACTCAATGTCCTGAAAGCTCGACTGCAAGACCAATGTGGTTGCGGCGGTTAGGCCGTGTTCCAGATATACGGACGCTTCTGATTTTGAAAAGCGAACCTCTTGGGTGATATTTCCGTTGTCGTCATAGCCTTGGCTGGCATTGTTAAACAGGGTTGTCGAGATGATTTGCCCTTCGCCGACCGGGCTAGGCCATGCACCAGCATGGGCGAGGCCAGAGCTTGCCGCATATAAAATGCCGGCTAGTCCATTGAGCCAGATAGAAAAATCCCTGTTTTTTAAACGCTTTAGCCCCAACACTCCCTCCCTACGACGCCCCATAGTCGCATTTCTTTGCCCCACACTTGTATTTTAGCCTTTGATTTATGGGAAGGTCAATTGTAATAAGGGTGATTATGGTCAACAATAAACCCAAATATGAAAACATAGCTTTTATCAGTACGGCAAAGTCCGAGGCCAAACGGGCCTTGACCCAGCTTGCCAAAATTTACGGAAATTGTGATCCGGCCCACGCAGACGTCATCGTTGTGTTGGGCGGCGACGGGTTTATGTTGGAAACTTTGCGTAAATATATGACATTATTGCGCAGAGGGCTTCCGGTTTACGGTATGAACCAAGGCACGATCGGGTTTTTGATGAACCATTTCAGCACAGAGGATCTTGTCGAGCGTATGGACAAGGCCAGAGCGGCTAAAATACACCCATTGAAAATGAAAGCCGTTGCGCGCGGCGGCGAATTTAAGGCCTTGGCAATTAACGAGATTTCCCTATTGCGCCAAACCCGCCAAGCCGCCCATATTCGTATTTCCATTGACGGGGAAGTGCGGATGGAGCATTTGATGGCAGACGGCATCCTCGTTGCGACCCCCGCGGGTTCAACCGCCTATAATCTGTCTGCCCACGGCCCCGTTATCCCGCTGGGTTCAGACGTTTTGGCCCTGACACCCATTAGCGCTTTTAGGCCTAGGCGTTGGCGCGGAGCTTTGCTTAAAAACACGGCCAGGGTCAAGTTTGAAATTATCGACCCTGGTAAACGCCCGGTCAGTGCGGTCGCCGACAGCAGCGAATTTCGCGATGTGACGAGCGTGGAGGTCAGGCAAGCCGACAATATAACATTTAATTTGCTGTTTGATAAAGGCCACGAGCTAGACGAAAAAATCCTGCGCGAGCAATTCTCTGTGTAAGTTTTTCAATCTACGCCAAATTTTCAATTTAGAACCGTGTTTCTAACTGCTCGCACCACCCGCAAAAAGCGTAAAAACTCACTAAAAACTTCAAGTAACTTGTTGACCTGTACGAATCTCCTGTTATGTTCCCGCTCGCTGAAGGAATTGACTGTCAGATTCTTGAGATTTGAGACCCTTTTCTTGGCGAAAAATTTGTATATTTGTCCTTGGTTTCGGTTAGTTGTCGGAAAGCAGGGGCGGTTTTGCGTGAAACGTCTTGTTTGGAAGCCTATTTCCTCTTTTAGGGGTATGGGTAATGAGGCGGTTGTTTTGCGCGTTTTGTGTAGGGCTTGCATGGTGTAGGTTTTGCAGTTAATTGATGAGGTCTTGCAAGAGGCGAAGAGTGAGCGAAGTGAGCGACAGGGAAGTATAATGCCAACAGTATCGCAGTTGATCCGGAAGCCCCGGAAGCCAAAGCCAAAGCGGAACAAGGTTCCGGCTATGGAAGCATGTCCGCAAAAGCGCGGTGTGTGTACACGTGTTTATACCACAACGCCGAAAAAGCCGAACTCGGCCCTTCGTAAAGTGGCCAAAGTGCGTTTGACGAATGGTTTTGAGGTTGTGAGTTATATCCCTGGTGAGGGCCATAATTTGCAAGAGCATAGTGTTGTGCTTATTCGTGGTGGTCGTGTGAAAGACTTGCCTGGTGTTCGCTATCACGTTCTGCGTGGTGTGCTTGATACCCAGGGTGTTAAAGACCGTCGCCAGCGCCGTTCCAAATACGGCACTAAACGTCCTAAATAAGAGGTATATATAATGTCACGTCGTCACCGCGCTGAAAAACGGGAAGTCCTACCAGATCCAAAGTTTGGGGATGTTGTCCTGACCAAGTTTATGAATGCGATTATGTTGGACGGAAAAAAGTCCACGGCCGAGCGTATTGTTTACGGGGCTCTCGATATTGTCGAGGGTCGGGCCAAGAGCGAGCCTATGCGTATGTTTCATGACGCCCTTGAAAATATCAAGCCGTCGGTTGAGGTGCGTTCACGCCGGGTTGGTGGTGCAACTTACCAAATCCCTGTCGAGGTGCGTAATGAGCGCAAACAGGCTTTGGCAATCCGTTGGTTGGTGTCTGCGTCGCGTTCGCGCAACGAAAATACAATGCGCGAAAGATTGGCTGCTGAGCTGCTCGATGCTGCAAATAACCGGGGTTCCGCCGTTAAAAAACGTGAAGATACCCACAAAATGGCTGAGGCGAACCGTGCGTTCTCCCATTACCGCTGGTAAAGATTAGAGAACGAAATGAAACGCGAATATAAAATTGAAGATTATCGGAATTTTGGTATCATGGCGCATATTGATGCGGGTAAAACCACCTGCACCGAGCGTATCCTCTATTATACGGGTAAGAACCACAAAATTGCCGAAGTTCACGATGGTGCTGCCACTATGGATTGGATGGAGCAAGAGCAAGAGCGCGGTATTACCATTACCTCTGCTGCGACCACATGTTTTTGGCGTGGTAAGCGTCTCAACATTATTGATACGCCGGGACACGTTGATTTTACCATTGAGGTTGAGCGGTCATTGCGGGTGCTCGACGGCGCGGTTGCGCTGCTTGATGCCAATGCCGGTGTAGAGCCGCAAACGGAAACCGTTTGGCGTCAGGCTGATAAATATAATGTACCGCGCATGATTTTCTGTAATAAAATGGATAAATTGGGTGCTGACTTCTACGCTTCATTTGATAGCGTAAAAAAGCGTCTGGGCGCACCTGTTCTTGCTATGCAATTGCCAATTGGTGCCGAGAACGAATTTAAGGGCATGGTCGATTTGATCGAAATGTGTGCCTATGTTTGGGAAGACGATGCGGAATTGGGTGCCAAGTTCGATACGGTCGATATCCCTGCTGACCTGGTCGGTAAGGCCGCTGAGTACCGCGACAAATTGGTTGAAATGGTCGCCGAGCTTGATGATGATGTGATGATGGCTTATCTTGAAGGCGAGCCGGTCGATAACGAGACATTAAAGCGTCTTATCCGTAAGGGTACGATTGAGGGCAAGCTTGTTCCTATGTTCTGTGGTACTGCGTTTAAAAACAAAGGTGTGCAGCCTTTGCTTGACGCTGTGGTTGATTATTTGCCAAGCCCTGTCGAGATTCCTGCCATTAAGGGTATCGATGTCAAAACCGGCGAGGAAACAACCCGCGAAGCGTCTGATGAGGCGCCGCTCTCCATGTTGGCCTTTAAGATCATGAATGACCCATTTGTGGGGACTTTGACATTTTGTCGGTTGTATTCCGGCGTGTTGGAATCTGGTACGACCTTGATGAATACGGTCAAGGAAAAGCGCGAGCGCGTTGGCCGGATGCTGATTATGCATTCCAATGACCGCGACGATATCAAAATTGCCCATGCGGGCGACATTGTGGCGATTGCTTCTTTGAAGCAAACCACTACTGGTGATACTTTGTCTGATGTAAATCACCCGGTTATTTTGGAGCGCATGGAGTTTCCTGATCCGGTGATCGAGATTTCTGTCGAGCCTAAAACCAAGGTTGATCAGGAAAAACTTGGTGTCGGTCTTCAGCGTTTGGCGGCGGAAGATCCGTCGTTCCGAGTGTCTACGGATCACGAATCTGGCCAAACTATTATGGCTGGCATGGGGGAGCTTCATCTGGATATTCTGGTTGACCGTCTCAAGCGTGAATTTGGGGTTGAGGCTAATATTGGTCAGCCGCAAGTTGCGTACCGCGAGACATTGTCTCGCCCCGTTGATATTGATTATACCCACAAAAAGCAATCCGGTGGTTCGGGTCAGTTTGGCCGCGTTAAAATCCATTTCACACCGTCCGAGCCGGGCGAGGGTATTACGTTTGAGAGTAAGGTTGTTGGCGGTAATGTGCCGAAAGAATACATTCCTGGTGTTGAAAAGGGTATTCGCACAATGGCGGAAAGCGGTCTGTTGGCCGGCTTCCCGGTTATTGATTTTCACGCCGAGCTTTATGATGGTGCCTATCATGATGTTGATAGTTCGGTCATGGCGTTTGAGATCGCCGCCCGGGCCGCGTTTCGCGAACTCAAAAAAGAGGGCGCTGTTAAGCTGCTTGAGCCGATTATGAGTGTTGAAGTGGTAACGCCTGAAGATTATATGGGTGATGTTATCGGCGACTTAAACTCGCGCCGGGGTATGATTTCCGGTACGGAAGCTCGCGGTGTGGTCACGGCAATTAACGCAATGGTGCCGCTCGCCAACATGTTTGGTTATGTGAGTAATTTGCGCGGTATGTCCCAGGGACGTGCGCAATTCACCATGACATTTGATCATTACGAAGCTACGCCAAAGGCGATTTCGGATGAGGTAATTGAAAAGCAGGGTGGTGCATAATTGCATTGTCCAATTTATTAAGTAAGCAAGGAGACTAGAGATGGCTAAAGAGAAATTTGAGCGTAATAAGCCGCATGCGAATATTGGTACCATTGGTCATGTTGACCACGGCAAGACCACATTGACGGCTGCGATCACTAAATATTTTGGTGATTTCAAG
>JAJRSJ010000066.1 GCA_024278855.1 Alphaproteobacteria bacterium
AAAACATTGTGCGCATTGCTTATGCCGTGATTTGGCGGGTTAACAATTCGGCAGACTATGTGTTTAATTTGCAAAATGTTCCCAAGGCAGTGAATGATGTTGCGGAAAGCGCCATGCGCGAAATCGTTGGCAAAACTGAATTGGAGCCTTTGATCACCGATGAGCGTGATGCGGTTGCGGTAGGTGTGCAAAACCTTATGCAAGAGATGTTGGATGATTACAAAGCCGGTGTGGCGATTTCGCAAGTCGAACTGCGCGAATCTCAGGAACCTCGGCAAGTGGAAGCAGCCTTTTTGGAAGTTGTCGCCGCCAAACAACAAGCAGAGCAATCTATTTTGAAAGCCCGCGAAACCGAGAACGAGTTGATCCCGGCCGCCAATGCTGAAGCCGATAAGTTAATTCAGGAAGCCAAGGGTTATAAAGATTCGGTGATCGCCGAATCCCAGGGTGATGCGGACAGGTTTCGTTCAGTATACGGAGAATACAAGCTTGCGCCGCGTGTCACCAGACAGCGCATGTATCTGGAAACCATTGAAGAAGTTTATGCCAATGCTGATAAAATAATTCTGGATACAAATGCCGGTACAGGCGTCGTTCCTTATCTGCCCTTGGACCAATTGGGCAAACCCAACAAACCTGGAGGTAAATAGCCATGAAAAAAGGTATTATCCTGATCGTTTCGGCAGCTGCTGCCATCCTTACTTATCTCAGCGTCTACACAGTCAAAGAGTGGGAGCAAGCGCTGATTTTGCAATTTGGCGGCTATAAACGGGTGGTAAACCCGTGGGACGGCGAAGCTAAGGGGGCCGATGCCGGGCTTAAGTTGAAATCGCCTCTAGAAACCGTTGTTTTGCTTGACCGCCGTAACCTTGATTTGGATTTTGATCCGGTGCGCATTCGCGACATCAATTCAAATCCGCTACTTGTTGATGCATTTGTGCGCTACCGGATTACCGATCCCGTCCAGTATTACAGACGCTTTAAAACCAAAGACCGTTTGCGGATTAGTTTTAAGCCGATTGTAGAATCCTCCCTTAGAGACTCGCTCGGTAAGGTTGACACCAAAACCATAATCGCCGGGCGCCGGGCCGAGTTGATGCAGGAAATTCAAGATGCTGCTAACCGCAAAGCCGAAGTCGAAAACTACGGTATTAAAGTCATAGATGTACGCATTAAGCGGGCTGACTATCCGACCGAAGTCGCGCAAAGCGTATTTGGCCGCATGGAGGCTGACCGGAAAAAAGAAGCCGCGCTCATTCGTGAGCAAGGCAAGGAAGCCGCCCAACGTATTGTCAATGACGCCCAACGCCGGGCCCGGATTATCCGCGCTAAAGCGAGAGAAGAAGCCGAACGCACCAAAGGTGAGGGCGATGCGGTGCGCACAAAGACCTATGCAGATGCCCACGGGCTTGACCCGGAGTTTTATGCATTTTACCGCTCTATGGAAGCTTATAAAAAAGGGCTGACAACGGGTACATCCTATGTTCTGTCCCCCAATAGCGACTTTCTAAGCTATTTGGACAACCAAAAAGGCGGCGGCAGATAGAGACTATGCCGGGCTGGGTAACCGGTTTGGTCATTGCTGTTGGCGGGGCCATGCTTTTGGAGGGTGCCGCTTACGCCCTGTTCCCCGGCGGCATGAAACGCGCCATGCGCGAAATGATGGATATGCCGGAAGGGCAATTGCGGATTGTCGGTTTGGCCGTGGCGACAATTGGCTTGGCCTTGGTCTATTTCTTGTTGCCCAGGCTATAAATGCCGGGATTATGAGCATAATTTAAGCTTTATTTTGAGCGGTGTTGCGCTATCGTGACCACATGAAGGAGACTTGTATGATGTTACGTGTGCTTTTTACCATAAGCTTGTTGGCAGTTATGGCTTTGCCAATGACGGGCTTTGCACAGGATAGCGCATTCGACAGACCGCGGGATTTTGTGGAATTGTCTGAGCGGTTATCGCCTGCCGTGGTCAATATATCGACGGCCCAAACCATAGAAATATCCGCAAATAGAGCTTTTCCCAAGGGGTCTCCTTTGGAAAAATTTAATGATTTTGTTGGCGACGGCGGTGATCAAAACCGCATAGCCCGCTCGCTCGGCTCCGGATTTGTTATTGATAAGGACGGTTATATTGTCACCAATAATCATGTGATTGAGGGGGCGGACGAAATCGAGGTCGCCTTTCCCAACGGCGATACATATGACGCCACACTCATCGGCCGCGATCCGTCTACCGACATTGCGCTGTTGAAAATCGAAGCCGGGAAAGACATACCGTTCGTTGATTTTGCTGGACGGGATTCAGTCAAGGTCGGAGAATGGGTGTTGGCTATTGGTAATCCGCTTGGCTATTCGTCATCGGTTGCGGTCGGGATTGTCTCGGCGCGCCACCGCCAAATATCTATGACTAATTATGATGATTTCATCCAAACCGATGTCGCCATCAATAAAGGCAATTCCGGCGGGCCATTGTTTAATATGGATGGGGATGTGGTTGGTGTGAACACGGCTATTGTCTCGCCGACCGGGTTTAGTGTGGGGCTGAGTTTTTCAATCCCGGCTGATCTGGCCAGCTCAGTGGTTGATCAATTGCGCCAATACGGCGAAACAAGGCGCGGGTTTTTAGGCGTTCGCGTGCAACCCGTTACCAAAGCCATTGCTAAATCCTATAAACTGAAAGAGGCCTACGGAGCTTTGGTGCGCTCTGTCACCGAGGATAGCCCTGCAGAAAAAGCCGGGCTTAAGCGCGGTGATTTAATCACAGCTCTTGGCGGGGTGCGGTTGGAAAACTCCGGTAAATTGGCCCGCCTTATCGCCGAGGCTGAAATAGATGCGCCGCTAAAAATCGAGTATATCCGGCGCAAGAAGCGCAAAACCGTTGAGGTTATGATTGAGCGGCTCGAAGAAAAAGTTGAAAAGCAAGGCGGTAAAAAACCTGGGGATGAACAAGCCGGCGCAACCAGCAGTGTTATGGGGATCACGGTTGAAGTCTTGAGCGAAAAAACCCGCTCAAGAATGGGGTTGGACGATGATGTTACCGGCGTGCGCGTCACCAAAATCAGTTTTAGGTCCGTTGCCCAAGGTAAATTGCACAAAGGTGATATTATTATGGAAGTGGCCCAGGAAAAGGTCAAAGACCCCGAAGATTTTATCGCCAAAATGCAAGCGGCCAAGGACAATGAAGACGCCATATTGCTACTTATCAACAGAAGCGGCGGCGCGGTGTTCTATTCACTAGAGCCTGAAGCCTAAATAAAATCACTCTCTTTATAGCCTTGAAAATACAAAGCGGCAGTTAAATCTGTGTGGTCGAGGGCGCAGTGGGCGGACTTTGCGACGATGGGCTTGGCGCGGTAGGCAATACCAAGCCCAGACGCGGTAATCATGGCCAAATCATTGGCACCGTCGCCTATGGCCAAGGCGCAAGTCGGGCCACCAATGTCGGCGCTATAGGCTAGCAGGTTTTGCTTTTTGGCGGCGCGGCCTAAAACCGGCATAGCAACGCGCCCTGACAGGGTTTTTCCGTCGTCCAGTAACGTGTTGGCATGGTGAAAGCTAAATCCGGCTTGTTGGGCGATGCGGCTGGTGAAAAATGTGAAACCACCGGACACGATGACGGTTTTGGCCCCATTTGCCCGCATCGTCGCGGCTAATGTTTCAGCACCCGGATTTAGGGTAATTCTTTCGTTAAAACAATCATTTAAGGCTTGAAGCGGAAGTCCTTTCAAAAGGCCTACACGTTCTTTCAGAGCTGCCTCAAAGTCCAAATCGCCGCGCATGGCCCGCTCGGTTATGTCCACGACCCGGTCTCTAACCCCGGCAAAATCTGCCAACTCGTCTATACATTCCTGCCCGATCAAAGTGCTGTCCATATCGCAGATCAGCAGTTTTTTCTTGCGGTTTTGTGCAGGCTGCAGGCAAAAATCCGCTTTGATTTGTTTGCCCTGCAAAGCTTTGCCGATACGGGCGCGTAAATTATCCGGGGCTTTATTTAAATAAATATCAACGGCTTTGTCCGGCGACAATACCGTAACGCGCTCTATATTTACATCCGGTGTTTGCGTGCAAAACTTAGCCAAGGTTTTAAAATCTTCCGCAGATTTTCGCTGTAAAACAAAGCTAAGACACTGGATATTCGTATCTTGCTGGCTATTATTATCTGGCATGGCTAAGAGACCTTATGATGAAACTTATTCACTGTATTGCAGGCCCGACGGCGAGCGGCAAGAGCGCTTATGCGGTTAAATTGGCAAATGACATTGACGGCGAAATTATCAATGCAGATGCCTTACAGGTTTATAGCCATTTGCAAGTGCTGTCGGCACGCCCAAATGAGGCGGAAATGGGCGGCATACCCCATCATTTATTCGGCCATATCCATCCTCGTACCCGCTATTCAACCGGGCATTGGCTGCGAGACGTAGACCCAATTATTATTGACATTCTGGCACGGGGTAAATCCCCCATATTGGTCGGCGGCACGGGACTGTATTTCAAAGCCTTGACCCAAGGCCTGGCACAAATACCGCCGGTTCCAAAAGCGGTTCTGGACCAATCGCAAACTTTTCTGGATACGGACGGAATAGGGGCTTTGCGGGTCTTGGCCGAAAAGTTGGATCCTGTCGCATCGGCGAAAGTGCTGGGCAATGACCCCCAAAGATTGCTGCGTATCGTCAGCGTTGCCAAAGCTACGGGCAAACCGCTCAGTGTCTGGCAGGGCGACACCCGTCCGGTTTTGCCAAAAGCGAGCTGGCAAGGCACCGTCTTGCTGCCGGAACGCCAAACACTTTACGATATCATCAATGAACGGTTTGGCCATATGATCAAAGACGGCGGCTTGGCGGAAGCGCGTGCGTTTCGCAGCTTAGGATTATCTGTCGATCTGCCCGCTTGCAAAGCCATAGGCTTGCGCGAGCTAAATGCTTATCGGGACGGAGAGATCAGCCTGGAGGAGGCCATAGAGCAAGCCAAACGTCAAACCCGCCGATTTGCCAAACGCCAATACACATGGCTGCGAAGCCAGATGCAGGCGTGGAAAAAGCCGGAAATATGAACGGCTAACTCAGGCTTTCTTCAAAATGGGCTAGCTTTTATGGTAAATATAGTGTAAATTACGCCAAAATAAATAAAAAACCGTCAAGTGGCGTGATACTTGCACTTAACTCTGCTGGGCGAAGAGATAAAAGTAAATGTTTGATTTTGGGAAATTTAGCAGTTTTTGTTTGGTGATGCTATTTGTGATGGCCAGTGTTCTGGTCACACCGGTTAGTGCGTAAACAAGTCGCGATACGAGCAGTGCTAGCAAAACGGCCATGAGTGCAAGCGCACGTGATGCAAAACGGTTGTTTTTGCAAGCCAAGGCCTATCACGACGGTATTGAGGTGGCGAGAGACTTGCGCCGGGCGCGGGTTTTGTATTTAAAATCGGCCGGACTTGGCAATAATGATGCCCGGATAAACTTGGGCTATTTGTATTTTGTCGGCGAGGGCGTGAAGCAGAATTATACGAAAGCCCACAATTGGTATTTAAGTGCTGCCAGAACTGGCAGCAAAGAAGCGCAGATGAATTTGGCCATGATGTATAAAAATGGATTGGGTGTGAAAAAAGATCCGCAACAAGCCGCGAGCTGGCTTAAATATGGCCGCCAAACAAGCGCAAAAACCCAGACGAAATTTAAAACCCAGGCGAAACTCAAAGCAAGCGCAGTTAAAACGCCCATTCCCGTTAAGCTAGCTGAAAAACCAGGGCAGGGCGGCGCTAAACAAACTGCACCAAATGTGAGGACTGCGGGGGCAATAGCTGAGGGGATAGGGGTTACAGCACTACAAATCCAGAACCAAAAATTCCCCACATCGACAAATAATAGCACAAAATTAACCGCCATACCTGCTATTTCTACACCCGTTAGCCAAGGTACACACCCGTCTCAAAACGCCAGTTTGGCGCAAAAACCGAGTTTGCAAGCCGGTGCCGGGCTAAGTTTCAGCTTGTCTAGCCACAAACGATTTAACCTGCCAACCTGGACGGTCAATACGTTGGTTTTCATGTTGTTGCTGTTGGCGGTTATTGGTAGTATTTGGTTTGTTCGCCAATATGGAGCTTTGCTAGATATTGCCAGAGGCCGGGCTTTTATTGAAGCTTTCTATGCCCATCACCGCGACGGATTGCGGACGAATTATCTTAAATACCCACAAAGGCAAAATTTCTTTAGCCGGATTGATGACCCTTGGGCCTTGGCCATGTGTGTGCTAATGGTGCGCTATGCTCAAGAAAATCACACTTCTGATACGCGGCTAGGGGAGCAAAGCCGTAAAGTATTGAAGGCCTATAAACTCGGTTCATTACAGGCTCGCACATGTGTGTTTCAATTTGTCACCACAATCCAGGAACGGATTATCGCTGATATTTACGCCTATGATTGTGTCAAACAGGGCGGCCCGGCGCCTATTCAATACACCCAAAAACCTAAAGTTCATAATGTCATCAGCCTGCAACATAACCGCATAGACAAGCAGTATGACAATTCTGTGGTGACGCCGCTCAGACCAAGTGCTGAATAAGGTTTTTTGAAACCTCTGTTGTCTAAACCTGCTGCAACACCAAAAACTCGTTGATATTTTCGGGGCTTCCCGTAGAGGGTTCGTATGAAAGCTATCGGCAAATTTGTAAAAAACCGCAGTGTATTTTTCTGGATCGTTATGGTTCAGATTTTCGTGTTTTCGATCATAACGCTTTCAGTGGATTTTAAACCGGCGGCTGTGGCGAGCTGGTTTGGGGCCTTTGCCAATTCGCCTGTAGCCGTTCCTGCGATTATCGGGATTTATACCTTGGCCGCCTTCGTCAATGCCCCCCAGTGGATGTTACACGCAGGTGTTGTTTTGACATTTGGCCCGGTCATGGGCGCAGGGATTGCTTGGTTGGCGACAATGGTTTCGGCCAGCTTTGATTTTTGGCTCGGGCAACGCTTGGGCGCCCAGCGTATAGACCGGATGAGCGGCGGCGCTTTGGCCAAATTCATGCATCTGATCAAGGATAACGGGTTTTTGGCTAGCCTGATTGTGCGCATTGTGCCAACGGGGCCATTTGTTGTTGTCAATTTGGCGGCCGGCGTGACCCGCATGAAGTTTTCCAGTTTTTTGCTAGGAACCGGAATTGGGATTATTCCGAAAATAGCTTTGGTGGCCTCGGTGAGTGAAGGCGTTAAGGGCAGCGTCACTGGTAAAGGGCCGCTCTATATTGCCGTCGTCATTGCCATTGCACTCGCCTGGATGGGGATTATTTATTTCGCAGGGTCGCGCCTCAAACGTAAAATGGCGCAAAAGCCTGATATCCAACCAGAGCTGAAAGTTGGCACAACCAACAAATCAAAAAAATAGCAGATTTTTTCACCCACACACCTTGCTTTTTGTTTACAGTCCGCTCATTAACGAGTTGAACCAATTTATATCATGTGCGTCCTCTAAAAACCTGTAAGTAACAATTATACATCAGTTCAGGGCCACACCTCCACGACGGGAAAAACTATGTTATCGAGTATTTTCGGATTTTTATCGGCAGACATCGCCATTGATCTTGGAACCGCCAATACCCTGGTCTATGTCAAAGGACGTGACGTGGTTCTTGATGAACCGTCCGTGGTTGCCTATTCCGTGAAAAACGGCCGCAAAGAAGTTCACGCAGTTGGGGATGATGCCCGCATGATGCTCGGCAGAACGCCCGGTCATATTTAAGCCATCCGCCCCATGAAAGACGGCGTTATTGCGGATTTTGAAGTGGCGGAAGTGATGATCAATCATTTCATCAAGAAAGTCCACAATCGCCGCAATCTGGTGCACCCGCAAGTGGTGATCTGTGTACCTTCCGGTGCTACGGCCGTTGAACGTCGGGCTATCGAAGACAGTGCGGCGCGGGCCGGCGCGCGAAAAGTGCATTTAATCCCCGAACCTATGGCGGCTGCCTTGGGGGCGGGCCTGCCCATTCACGAGCCGACCGGCTCTATGGTCGTTGATATAGGCGGCGGTACGACCTAAGTAGCGGTTTTGTCCCTTGACGGTATTGTGTATGACCGCTCAGTTCGAGTTGGGGGCGATAAAATGGATGATGCGATTATTCAATATGTGCGGAGAACTACGAATCTCTTGCTCGGCGAAATGAGTGCGGAACAGGTCAAAAAAGAAATAGGTTCGGCGCAAATGCCTGAAGATAATGAAGGCATGACCGTACAGATCAAGGGGCGGGATTTGATGAACGGTGTGCCCAGAGAAATTCGCGTCACCGAAGCTATGATTGCAGAAGCCCTGTCCGAACCTGTAGAGCAAATTGTCGAAGCGGTGAAACCCGCTCTGGAGGCGACCCCGCCAGAATTGGCGGCGGATATTGTCGACAAAGGCATCATGTTGACGGGCGGCGGCGCATTGTTGCGAAATTTGGATACGGAATTACGAAACCGTACCGGCTTGCCAGTTTCATTGGCAGACGATCCGTTAACATGTGTTGTGCGTGGTTGCGGCATGGTGGTAGAGAATTTGGGCAAGTGGAAAAATATACTGTCCATGGGCAGCTAGGATCGCTGTACGACTAGTTTGCAAGTCTGTCAGCAGAACTGGGCGAACAGAATTATAAAGACGGGTTCAAAGACCCGAAACATATTGACGCAAAGTCGTGCTTGCAAATTTTAACGCACAAAATTATGGGCGTAAAGTCAGGAAGAAACTATGGGAATAAGCGGGTATAATCGTCCGCAACGTCGTCGGGATATACGGCGCGGTCTGGCCGTATTTTTTGTCCTTGCCAGTTTGATGATCTTGCTTGCTGATCGGCAGCAAAAATCCATGTTGGCGTCCGGGCGGCTCGCTGCCGATGATGTGAGTTCTAAAGTATTAGGGATTATCGCCACGCCGGTTCGCGGCATTGAAGCCCTTTTCGCAAGTGCGGCGGCACGCTCAAATGCATTTGAGGATGCGGCTGCATTGCGCAAAGAAGTTGAACGTTTGCGGGTCTATGAAAGCAAAGTTCTGGACATGGAAATGCGGGTGCGACGCTTTGAAGACATGTTGTCATTTGACAGCGCAAGCGCACTATCACAGCAGCGAATAATCGCCAGAACCGTGAGTGAGAGCAAAGGTCTGTTCGTCCATTCCGCCTTGATAAATGCCGGCAGGAACAAAGGCGTTAAACCCGGATATGCGGTCATGACTACGGAGGGCCTTTACGGTCATATAGTGCGCACCGGTGCGGTTTCCGCAAGAGTTTTACTGCTCAATGATATCAATAGCCGTATTTCTGTTATGGATCAACGCTCACAAAGCCGGGCGATCATGGTGGGCGGTAATAGCACGCCACCCAAGCTTGAATATGTGGCCTTGTCTGCGGATTGGCAAATTGGGGATCGGGTTATTACCTCCGGCGACGGCGGTGTCCTGCCGCGCGGCCTCGCAATCGGCAAGGTGATTGCGTCCAAATCGGGTGGTTTTTCTGTCGATTTATTTAATTTGCAAAAGCCCATAGATTTGGTTTGGGTCTATCCTTACGCCCCGATCGCTAATCCAGATGATGAGACTGTTGTAAAGGGCGGCACAAGCCCGAACGGGGAAAGTTTAACGGACGAAACACTGACACAACAAGGCGCACCGCAATGATGGGCGAAGAACGCACCAATGCTTTGCTGGCATTTTCTTTCGCTTTGCAAGGTTTGGTACTGGGTGTTGTTTTGATATTTCCGTCTATATTGAGTGTTGATTTGCCCGGATTTTATTTTGGTTTAACTTTTTTGCCTGTCGCCGCAATTTTTTATTGGCCAAGCAACGCATCCTATTCTTGGTCATTGTTGGCAATTTTTTTGGTTGGCCTGTTTTACGATTTAGCCAGTGCTGGCCCTCTTGGTGTTTGGGCGTTATCATTTTTGGTTTTGTATATAGTGCTGGGTGGTCGTGCCGTTGTCAGGTCAGGCTTGGCAGGGCATTTTGCCGGGTTTTCTCTGTGTGTTATTTGTGTGTTTCTGTTGGTGGTTTTGTTTGGCCGTTTGGCACTGGGTCACTGGCCGCAAATATTTAATTTGCTGATCAATGGGCTGGCGACAATCGCCGTGTTTCCGCTTATATATTGGCTGCGCACGACATTTATCATGATGAGAGGCACCCAAAGACATGTCGGTTTAAAAGGCCGGGCGGATTGAAAAAAAATGAGCAAACAGGACGATAACACAAAGACGATTAATCGCCGCGCCGCCCTGTTGGGGATAGGCGGATTGGGAGCATTTTCGGTCTTGGCCGGGCGGTTATATTATCTGCAAGTGACCCGGGCCGAAGATTATAAAGTGTTGTCTGATAACAACCGGTTTAACTTTAACACTGTCCTGCCGGAGCGCGGGCAAATTGTGGACAGGAACGGGGTTGCATTGGCGACCAACAAGCAAGACTTTCGCTTGGTTCTCGTGCCTGAACGGGTCAATGATATCGATGCGACACTGGCGCGGATAAATAAGATTTTACCTCTTGAAAAATCAAAACGCAAACGCATCAAGAGAGATATAAAAAGCAAAGCCAAATTCATTCCGGTTTTGGTGGACGAGCAAATCGACTGGCGGGTTTTTTCACGGCTCAATATAAAAATGCCGGATTTGCCAGGCGTTATTCCCATTGAAGGCAAGGCCAGAAATTACCCCCACCACGGTACATTTGCCCATGTTTTGGGATATGTGGGAAAGCCTAGCCCGCGCGCTCTAAAAAACGATAAGGACACATTACTGCGACAGCCAACATTCCGCATGGGCAAGACCGGGATTGAACAATCGCACGATCAAGCATTGCGCGGGAAAGCCGGACGCAAAAAGGTCGAGGTAAATGCCGTCGGCCGAACGGTTCGTGAATGGGACGATGATAAAATACCTGCGGCGGCGGGGACTGATATCTGGTTGACCCTGGACAGCGAATTGCAAAGTTATGCGGCCGGATTATTCAAGGAAGAAAGCGGCGGTGTTGCGGTCATGGATGTGACAACGGGGGAGCTGCGCACACTGCTCTCCATGCCGGTTTTCGATAATAATTTATTCGTTTCAGGCTTGTCTGTTGCCCAATTTAAGAAACTGGACACAGACCCGAAGCGGCCACAATTCAATAAGGTGATTGGCGGCGGATACCCGCCGGCCTCCACATTTAAAATGGTCGTGATGTTGGCGGCCTTGGCCCATAATGTTATTGAGCCTAGTGATAAAATATTTTGCACGGGAAAAACTTTTATCGGCAATAGGGATTTTCATTGCTGGCGACGAAGCGGTCACGGCCTAGTCAATATGCAGCAGGCTTTGCAGCAATCCTGCGATGTATATTTTTACGAAATTATCCAAAGGCTTGGCATGGACAAGGTTAAGCCGTTTGCGGAAAAATTGGGTTTGGGACAAATTTTCAAACTTGGTTTGGGCGGCCAGACCCGGGGCATCATCCCCGACCCGCAATGGAAGCTAGACAGGCTTGGCAGCAAATGGCGCACAGGCGATAGTTTGAACGCGTCGATCGGGCAAGGATTTGTTGTAACAACACCTTTGCAGCTAACCGTGATGACGGCCCGGATTGCCAATGCCCGCATGGCTGTGTCGCCCTTGCTAGTTGTTGGTGATAAATTAGACGCGGCGCAGGCACTGGACATCAATCCGGAACATTTAAGAATTGTGCAAAATGCCATGCGCGCCGTTTGTGAAGAGCCGGGCGGCACAGCGTACCTGCCAAATGGGTTAGGGCTTTTGGGCATTGAATTGGCTGGGAAAACCGGGACGGGGCAGGTTAAGGGTATTTCGACTGCTGAGCGGCTTTCTGGGGTGCGTGATAATAAAGAATTGCCGTGGAAATTAAGGGATCATTCCATATTTGTTGGTTATGCGCCATTTGAAAACCCGCGCTTTGCAGCCGGTGTTTTGGTGGAACATGGTGGGTCTGGCGCGAAACTGGCTGCGGATATATGCCGCAAGGTTCTGGCCAAAGCTTTGGTGAGAGACGGGATTGGCGAGATGGCTAGTCCTGCGGGGAATAACTGATGCAGCGCTCTGCAACATCCGGTATTATCGGGAAATTGGCCGAGCTTAACTGGTTGTTACCGGTTTTGATTGCAATGGTCGGGGCTATTGGCGTTGTCGCAATATATTCAGCCACAGGCGGAAAGTGGAACAGTGGGGCTAGCCAGCATCTCACCCGTTTATTGGTCGGTCTGGTTTTCATGGTGGTTATTGCTTTGACGGATATCAGGGTTTGGTTCACCATTGCTTATCCCGGATTTATTTTTGCCCTGATTTTACTGATTGGAGTTGAGCTGTTTGGGGTCACGGTTAACGGCGCCCAACGTTGGCTCGATTTGGGGGTCATGCGTATTCAGCCATCTGAATTGATGAAATTGGCTGCGGTATTGGCATTGGCCCGGTTTTATCATGATCTGCCGGCGTGGCGCGTCTCCAAGCCTGTGGGGGGTTTCGGGGCTTTGTTTATTGTTTTTGTCCCCTTGGCTTTGATATTGCGGCAACCTGATTTGGGCACGGGCATCATGTTGGCCATTACCGGCGTGACATTGATTTTTCTAGCCGGGATAAATTGGCGGGTGATTATCAGTTCAGTTACTCTGGCGGCTATAGCCATACCTTTGTTCTTTATCTTCGGGCTTAAAGACTATCAAAGAACCCGAATATTGACATTTTTAAACCCAGAACATGATCCGACCGGGGCCAGTTACCATATTATTCAATCCAAAATTGCCCTGGGGAGCGGCGGGGTTAGCGGTAAGGGTTTTATGGAAGGTAGCCAGGCATCCTTGAAATATGTGCCGGAAAACCGGACAGATTTTATTTTTACGGTTATCGGGGAAGAATTTGGTTTGATCGGCGGCCTTGGAACCATGTTTTTGTATATTCTGATTATTTCGGTTTGTTTTTGGCTAGCGTCTCAAATCAAGCAGACTTTTTCGCAATTGCTTATCATGGGTTTAACCATGACCTTTTCGCTATATGTGTTGATTAACCTTGCCATGATCATGGGGCTTGCGCCCGTGGTCGGTGTACCATTGCCCTTGATATCTTACGGCGGTACGGTCATGATGACGGTCTTGGCCGGGTTTGGCATGATACTTTCGGCGCATCTGCATAACGAAGTCGAATTACCGCGTGCTTCAGGTTTGTTATTATAAGGGAAGAACATGAGACAGTTATTGAGTGTGCTTGTTTGCGTATTTATCTTGGGTGCTTGCTCGCTTGGTAAAGGGGATAAACCTGCAACTATACAGGATATTATACAGAGTTCGAGCGAGCCAATCGTGATTATGATCGGCATAGACGGTTTGGCATGGGACGCAATTGACCGTCATCCCGCCCCGACCTTACAAGCTATGGCAAATGCAGGCGTTAGAGCCCAATCCATGATCCCGACCATGCCGACCAAAACCTTTGTCAATTTTTATTCACTGGCAACCGGGCTTTACGCGGACGGTACGGGGATTACCGACAATATTTCCTATTCAAAACAATATGGGGAAATTATGGGGCGTGACATGCACGGCCAAACCCGGTGGTGGGGCGGGGAGCCGATCTGGGTAACGGCGGAAAAGCAGGGCATACGAACCGCCGCCATGTTCTGGCTTGGCTCGGAAGCTAAAATTAACGGCAAGCGGCCAACCCACTGGACGGCCTATGATCATTATAAACCCCACAAAGAACGGGTAGAGCAAGTGTTGGATTGGTTGGCAATGCCCGAAAAAGACCAACCGCGATTTTTGACCTTGTATTTCTCGGATGTGGACTCGGCCGGTCATAGATACGGCCCTAATTCGCCAGAAGAAGGCAATGCGGTTTTAAAAGTAGATAAAAGCATCGCTATGCTCCGCGACGGCATAGAAGAATTGGGTTTAACAGACCGGGTTAATCTTATTGTCGTTTCTGACCACGGCATGATAAATATTGACCCTGAATTTGTTATTTATTTGGATGATTATATCGATCTGGGTGATGTTTTCATTCCTCAATTTCATTCCACCGCCGGGCCATATAGTGACCCGTTCGTCCATGTTTTTGTGAAAGACGCCGCGAATATTGATCAAATTTATACTAAGCTTAAAGGCGCTCATGCCGGTATAAAAGTTTATAAGCGCCCCGAAATTCCGCAAAATTGGCACTTGAACAATTCCGACAGAACTGGCGATATTTTTGTTGTCGCCGATGCAGGCGGTATGATTTTTGCGCGTAGTTTAAAATCAAAATATAGATATGCCGCCAAAGCCACCCACGGCTATGACCGTTTCCATAAAGATATGGGGGCCAGTTTTATTGCTGTCGGCCCAAATTTTAAAAAAGGGGTAAGCGCCGCGCCGTTTGATAATGTGGAAGTTTACGGCATTATTGCGAAAATACTAAAGCTCGATCCGGCAAAAACGGACGGGGACATAAACAATGTCGCGTATTTTCTGACACCATAAATTGTTTAGTCAGGCTCGCGGGTGGGCGCTTGCATGGACTTTTATCAAGCCGCTGATATCTACATCTGTGTAAATTTGGGTGCTTTTTAAGCTAGCATGACCGAGCAATTCCTGAATTGTGCGCAAATCTCCGCCGCCCGCCAACAAATGGGTGGCAAAGGAATGGCGCAAGGTATGGGGCGTGGTTGTTTCGGGAAGGCCCAATCCGGCCCGAAGGTTTTGCATGGTTTTTTGCACGCTGCGCGGGCCAAGCGCCCCGCCGCGCACGCCGCGAAACAGCGGTGTGTCTGCCGCCCAATTATGGGGGCATAATTGCACATAGACCGCTACGGCTTCGCCTATGACGGGCAGGAGCGGTACAAGGCGGGTTTTCTTGCCCTTACCCGTAATGTAAATGCTCTGCTCAAAGGGATAGTCGCCGCCTTGCAAAGACAAGGCTTCGGAGATGCGCAGACCCGCACCATATAGCAGCAAAAAAACCGCACGGTCGCGGGCCGTAATCCAGGCAAGATTACTTGTCTCGGTGTTGATCAGTTGTTTGTTGGCTTTTGGACTTATGGGTTTGGGCAGGGTTTTACTTGGCTTCGGGCCTTGAATTAAGCTTATGGCGTCATTTTTGACATCCCAATTGCGTTCAATAAACCGAAAAAATGTTCGCAATGCTGATAAATTACGTGCCAAAGACCGGGACGAAATTGCCAACGGACCGCGCCGCCTATAGGCTAAATAGCTACGAAAATCCCGAATATTCAGGGCTGATAAATCTGCTAAGAGGAGCGGCTTGCCAAGATGATCACAGATAAAATGTAAAAATGTGGCAATGTCTCTTTCATAGGCTTGGAGCGTGTGGTCGGATAATCGGCGCTCAAAACGCAAATGGCGGATAAATTTTCTAAAAATTATATCCGTTGTTATTTGGTCTATATGCGTGCGAGATTTAGGCATATAGTTAGATAGCTTGTGGAATATTAAGGAAGGCTTAGTATGTTTTTAGTTTTGTAAGGCTTTAAACCTTTAAAATATATTCAATTGGTATTTTGCTGGCTTGGTTTAGTGTTCAGGTATAATGAAAGTATGGATTGGTTCGTTCGCATTGGCGAGAGAGGGGAAGTCCGGCGATGGCAGATTGGCAAAATACGGTAAATAGCTGGCCAGCATGGGTTTTGCTGTCTGGTATAGCCATTATAGCCCTCATATTGGTGGTAGCCGTTTTGGCCAAGCGCAGGGTGCCGCCAAAACAATCCCAATATGAGGATGAGGCCTATGAAAGTTTATTGTCGTCCTTTAATGCCCAACATACACCGAGTTTGATTGTTAAGGGCGGGCAACCGGTTTTTTCCAACCCTGCCTATCTGGATTTAGCGGCGCAGCTCGGCATCAAGACAATCGATGATGCCCCGCCTTGCGTAGAGCGGTTATTTGCCAATAAAGAACGGGCCGCGTCGGCGGCTATTTTCCGGCTACACCACACAACACCAGGCAATGATAGCGGCGAAGAAACCATCCGAACATTGGACGTCTCGGGCGATTACCGGGCGTTTAATGTGCGGGTCTGTTCCGTCAAGGACGGGCAGCTTTGGCAAGTCGAAGACAGGCTTGCTGGTAATAATACTGAAGATACGGCCTTGCTTTCCAAGGCCCCGATCGGCCTGTTTTCTGTCACAACCGACGGTGCGCTCATTAAGATGAATGCCGTCTTGCGCGGCTGGCTTGGTCTTGAAACGGGCGAGACCCTAGAAACTATGCAAGACTTTATTGAGACGCCGTCGGCTTTGCTAGACAGCCCGCCAACACCGGGCCGCACGGTGCGCAGTGATACGCGGTTGGTGACCCAAAAAGGGGTCGTGTCCCCGGTTGTTATGATGGGCGGGTGGCACGAAATGGATTCGGGTGATATTTATGCCAGCGTTGCGGTTTATGGTCATTCCGGGCTTGGTGGGCACGAAACAAACATGGCCCAGACGCCACAAGAGCAAGATGGACAAGATGAGACAGGTAAATCTGCCGATCCAGTTGCTAGCCAAGCGAACGGAAACGCCGGTGAAATGGCGCTAGCGGATATACCCTTTGGTGTAGTGAAGCTAGACGGTACGAATTTGGAAACGGCTATAGTTCTGACCGCCAATAAAGCTATGGCGGATATGTTGGGGCATGAGGTAGACGGGGGCGTCTTGTTTAGGTCTTTCTTCGCCGATGATCCGACCAGTTCAACTTTTATCGAAGCTGGAATCAATGCTAAAAATGGGCCGATAAATGTTTATTTGAAAGCCGATCAAGACTGCCCCGTTGATGTTTATTTTACGAGGGCAGGTGAACATGGGTGTACGGCCTATATTGTTGATGTGCGTTCAAGAAAGGCACTGGAAGATCAACTTGGCCAGGCGCAAAAAATGCAAATTATAGGACAGTTGGCTGGTGGTATTGCTCATGATTTTAACAATTTGCTGACGGCGATCCGTGGCAATGCGGATATTTTGCTTGAACGTCATCCGGTTGGCGATCCGTCTTATCAAGAGTTGCAACAAATCAACCAATCTGTTTCGCGCTCCACCGGTCTTGTGCGCAAATTGTTGGCATTTTCACGCCAACAAACCTTGCGCACTGTGGTGCTTGACGTGACAGATACATTGTCAGAGCTTACATTCCTGTTGCAAGATGTGTTGGTTGACCGGGTTAAATTAGAGGTCTTTCATGGGCGCGGTCTTTTGCCTATTCAAGCAGATAAGGGGCAGTTTGAGACCGTCTTGATCAATCTGTGTGTTAATGCCCGTGACGCTATGTTGGACAAGGGGGGGGGCACTATCACTTTGAAATCGGCCAAGGTTAGCGATGAGGAATTACGCGGGCAAAATATTGAACCACGAAAAGACGGAAGCTATGTGCGCTTTGATGTTATTGATACCGGAACCGGGATGGATAAATCGACCCAGGAAAAAATATTTGAACCGTTTTTTACCACCAAACCCTAGGGCAAGGGCACAGGGCTTGGACTAGCTACGGTTTACGGTATTGTCGAACAATCCGGCGGACATTTACGCGTGGAGAGCAAGCTCGGCATTGGCACCACATTCAGCGTCTATATGCCAACCGCAACGGGTAAGTTCCAGGCACCGATCAAACCAAAACCGGCAATTGTGGCTGCGCGTAATAAACCTTCCGACCTAGCGGGGCAGGGCAATATCCTGTTTGTAGAAGATGAGGTGGCCATCCGCATTGTTGCCGCAAAGACCTTGCGTAAACGTGGTTATACGGTGATCGAGGCAGAAAATGGCCGCGAGGCATATGATATATTGCAGGCCGGCGAGCATGATTTTGATTTGATGATTTCTGATGTGGTTATGCCTGACATGGACGGCCCGACTTTACTTAAGCAGGCGCGAGATCTTTTGAAAGATACAGATATTGTATTTATCTCCGGTTTTGCGGAAGAGCATTTTTCAGATTTATTGGTTGATGAACCGGACGTTACCTTTATGCAAAAACCTTTTGGCATGATCGAGTTGGCCGAGAAAGTAAAATCTATCTTGGAGCCATAACATCCGGGCGCAAACGGGTCGCGGGGTCAATAAACCTCACATCTGCACCGCGTTTCTCTCTTGACAATAAGCTCGCTATTGCAGATTGACAGGTTATGGAAATTGCCAGTTTTAATGTAAATTCAGTACGCGCCCGGATGCACAGCCTGCCAGTATGGTTGCAGCGTGCCAAGCCGGATATTGTCTGTTTGCAGGAAATAAAAACCATTGATGAAAACTTCCCCGCGCAAGTTTTCGAAGACTTGGGTTATAATGTCGCACTACATGGCCAAAAAAGTTATAACGGGGTGGCGGTATTGTCCAAGCTGCCGTTCGAGGAAGTGACTGCGCGTTTACCGGGTGATGAAGCGGACGCGCAAGCCCGGTATCTGGAGGTCGTGGTTTCGGGTAAAACCGGGCCGGTTCGGGTTGCCAGCATATATTTACCCAACGGAAACCCGGCTCTTGAAGACGGTGAGCGCAGCGCAAAATACCAGTATAAGCTAGACTGGATGGCGCGGTTGAAAGTCCATGCACAGAAATTACTTGGCTATGAAGAAGCTTTAATATTGGCGGGGGATTACAATGTTATCCCGACCGCCGATGATATTTATGATGCGGCCTTGTGGGCCGATGATGCTTTGTTTTTACCCGCCACCCACGCGGCGTATAACGCTCTTAAATGGCTCGGCCTGACCAGTGCCTATGAGCAAGTTGATGGCCGGACTCACCAATATACTTATTGGGATTATCAAGGCGGTGCGCGGCCTAAAAATCACGGTATTCGTATAGATCATTTATTGTGTTCAGCCCAAGCCGTAGACCAACTGAAATCTGTGCGTATAGACGATTATGTCCGCGACGGCGAAAAACCGTCCGACCATGTGCCTATTATTGGCGTGTTTGACTTGTAAATTATCTTTGGCGCTTTGCGTCTCTTACCCCGTTGATAACATCCAGGACGGCACCAATTTCCGTCAGGATTTTTTCGGTGCGTTCGCTTCCGGTTAAAGGCTTGAACATGGAACCGGCTTCAAACTGGTTGGGGGCTTGGACGGCAATATGAAGTTTGTCTCTTAAAAACCCAAAGCGAACTTTTTTGCCAGAAACACTGGTTTCCAAGTCTACCAGTTTTTGCATGAATGTCGGGGTCAGCAAATACCGGGCTTCGACTTGGTCCGTGCTATAGGCTTCGAAAATCTTCTCAAATTTGGGATCCACCAGACCGACCCGTTTCATGCCGGCCTTTTTCTTGAAATTGAAAAAACCCGCATCGCGCAGCACAACGGTTCGCCCTAAAAACTCCCTTTGAAAATCAACCTCAAACAAAATGCCGCGAAACGCAGTCCTCCAGGTGGTGTTGCCTTTACTGTCCTTGTGCCTTGTCTCTAAATGGGCTTCACAAAATGTGAACTGCGCCCCATTGACCGTGCCGCTCATCTGGTCTTCAAAATTTACCCGATCCCAACCAGGTAGTAATTTATTGGGTTTCCATAAGCTTAAATCTGGTTCGCCGAAATCTTTGGCTTGAAATGACCAGCCCAAAAATTTGCAAATATTACCCATTAAAATTTGTTTGGTTTGGCCGCGTAATTTGGACACCATGCCGTAGCGCACCCCAAACCCGCAAAGAATGCCAACGGCACCAAGAAAAGCTGACACCAATAATATTTTGAATTTGAGCGCCATAAAGACGGCAATCAGGACAATAACACTAGCAGTTATTATGCCGTATTGGTTGCCTTTTTCCAATTTTGCCTGACGTTGCAGTTCTTTTTCTAGCAAGAACGGGTGAATGTTCTTTGCGTAGAATTTGCTAAAGCCTTTAAATTCAGGCCGGTTTTCATTGAAATTGTGCATAATTCTCTACATGTCCTCGGCAGTTTATACACATATAGCTACAATGCTGAGCATGCACAACGCCTCAGGCGCTAATCTCTAAGGACTGTGCAAACACGTCATCATCAACATTGCCGCCTGACAGGATCACCGCTATATTTGCGCCGGGACTTAGACCTTTGGGGCGCGATAAAGCCGCCGCCAAAGCCGCTGCTAAAGCTATGGCCCCGCCGGGTTCAAGGGTGATATCAAAGGTTTGTTTTGCCAACGCCATTGCCAATAAACACTCCGTATCGCTTAGGGCGAAAACCCCGCTTAAATATCGTTTGTTGATTTCAAAGGTCATTTTTCCGGGGGTGGGGGCCATCAAAGCATCACACAATGAGGGGGGCGCCGGTGCATTGGTTTGGCGCTTGCCCGTAGCAAGTGAACGGGCATGGTCATCATAGTCAACGGGTTCGCTGCCGTAAACTTTGGTGCTTGGGCTAAGGGCGCGAACCGCTAATATACTGCCTGCACACAGGCCGCCGCCGCCCATTGGCGTGATCAGGCCATCAAGTTTTAAGCCGCGCAATTTGAACGCCTCTATAATTTCCAGTGCGCATGTACCTTGCCCGGCAATGATGTATTTATCATCATAGGGCGGCACTAAAATTCGGTTTTCGTCCCGTGCTATCTTGGCTGCTAATTTGGCCCTGTCTGTCGTATCTGGATCATATTCGATGATTTTCGCGCCGTGGGAAAGCGTGCCTTGTTTCTTTTTTAGAGGCGCGGTGTTCGGCATGACAATTGTGGCCGAAATACCCAGTTCTTTGGCGGCTAGCGCAATGCCCTGCGCGTGATTGCCAGATGAATAGGCCACCACCCCGGCGGCTCGTTCGGATCGGTTTAGGCGGGACAGGCGGGAATATGCACCCCGATATTTAAACGCACCGCTTTTTTGCGCGCTTTCGTCTTTTAAAAACAAATTGAGCCCGCTGATTTTATCTAACAAATCATGGCGCACAAGCGGGGTGAGCCGAGCATTGCCTTTAAGCCGCTGGGCCGCTTCGACCACATCCCCATAGCTCGGAAGCTTCAAAGCCATAATATAACCTTATAATATTAGCCTAATCCGATTGACCTCATGGGCCAGAACGTTAAAACTATATGCAACAAAGAGCATAAAAACGGGAGACATATATGCAAGGCCTAATGATGCAACAGCAGCTGATGATCAGCGATTTAATTGAACATGCTGCGCTTAATCACGCGACACAAGAGATCGTATCACGCGAAAGCGACGGCAGTGATCACCGCTATACTTGGGCAGAATGTGCGAGACGTTCCAAGAAATTGGCTAATGCGCTTTTGGCAGCGGGTGTTAAACCGGGCGATAGGGTAGCGACGATTGCCTGGAATAATTACCGCCATATTGAAATATATTACGCCGTTGCCGGCATTGGCGCCATTGTCCACACCATCAATCCAAGGCTCGATCCCAAGCAAATTGCTTGGATGATTGGCCATGCTGAGGACAGTTATATGTTTTTCGACACAACCTTCGCGCCAATTGTTCACGGCATTGGCGGGTTTTGCCCAAGCATTAAAGGCTGGATTGCCATGTGCGACGGCGACAATGTACCAACAGGCGCAACGGATGTTATGTGCTATGAGGACTTTATCAAAGACGCGGACGACACCATAGACTGGCCGCGTTTTGATGAAAACACGGCGTGTTCGTTGTGTTATACATCTGGCACCACAGGTGATCCCAAAGGGGTTCTCTATTCCCACCGCTCCACCATTTTGCACGCTTGGGCGTCTTGCGCCAAAGATGTGGTCGGTGTTTCGGCCACGGATTCGGTGTTGGCGGTTGTACCTATGTTTCATATTAGCGCCTGGGGTCTGGTCTATTCCTGCGCCATGATGGGGAGTAAAATGGTCATGCCGGGGCCAGGCCTTGACGGCGCTAGCTTGGTGGACATGATCCGCAAAGAGGAAGTGACCTATATGCTCGGTGTGCCGACTATATGGATGGGTATTTTAGGCCAGTTGCGCGCAGAGGGCGGCGACATGATGGACAAATTGCCTTCGGTTAAAGCTGCATTGGTCGGCGGCTCCGCTTTGCCGGAAGTGTTGCTTAAAGCTTATGAGGACGAGTTGGGCATTCCCATGCAACAAGGTTGGGGCATGACCGAAACCTCGCCGCTTGGTGTGACCAATTCTCCTTTGCCGGGCCATGACAAGCTCTCAAAAGACGAACTGGTCGAGATTAAACTTCTGGCCGGGCGGGCAATTTTCGGCATTCAACTGCGTATTGTTGACGACGAAGGCAAAGAACTACCCCGCGACGGTAAAACCACAGGTCATCTCCATGCCCGTGGGCCGTGGGTTGCCAATCAATATTTCAAAAAAGAAGACCGCAGCGATTTTACTGAGGATGGTTGGTTTGAGACCGGTGATGTGGCGGCGCTACATCCCAGTGGCCATTTGGAAATTACCGACCGCTCCAAGGACGTGATCAAATCCGGCGGTGAGTGGATATCCTCCATCGAGGTCGAAAACGCTGCTATGGACCATCCCGGTGTGGCTATGGCCGCCTGTATTGGGGCCCACCACGAAAAATGGCAAGAGCGGCCTATCCTGATCGTCCAGCCCGTACCCGGAGCAACCCCGGACAAAGACGAGATCAAAAAGGCTATTGTGGCCAAA
This sequence comes from Alphaproteobacteria bacterium, assembly GCA_024278855.1. Lineage (GTDB taxonomy): Bacteria > Pseudomonadota > Alphaproteobacteria > Caulobacterales > Maricaulaceae > Robiginitomaculum_A. Next base: position 22,493 of record JAJRSJ010000066.1, read on the forward strand.
TGTGCCAAATGGTGGCTTCCCGACGAAATTTTCTTCAAAGACGAACTGCCCATCGGCGCAACAGGCAAGGTGCTGAAAAAAGATCTAAAAGAAGAATACAAGGACTTTTCTTTAACAGGCTAGAACTGCGCTACTGCGTTTAAAAATCCAACACAGGATCATGCGTTCACAAAATCACACAGGCGGCCAGCTAGGGGGAGGGGTGCTGACCGCCTGTGTTTTGGCCCCCGCCTTGCGCGAAGACTCGTATCTGCTTAGACCGTTTTCTCTAAACCCTCGGCGGTGAGCGTGTTGATCAGGGCTTCGGTTTTTTCGGTTAGCTCGCCGACTCCAAATTCAATATTATCAGATGTCAGCGTACCGTAGACTTTACCGGTATATGTATCGACGAGCATGGCTTTGGCAGCGGCCCTTTTTTGAGCATTGCGCGAAATCATATCGTCGTCGATAATAAATCCGGTATTGGCCAGAGTTTTACCGGCAAAACTGCCCCACTGGGCGTCTTTGCCCATGCCGTAAATCAGCACATAATCCATGCGCAAATCGGATGCGGTCAGGCGTATTTCGTCCAGTTTATTGTCACTGTCGCGCCCGCCCATCATGGGGACTTCCGGGATATTGCGAATGAGCGCTGCCGGGCTAACGGGCGCAAATGTTAGACTTGAGCGCAAGTCAAGCTTGGCCCAATCTCGTAATTCGCTATTTGGCGCATAAATCAACCGGCCTTTATCTAGCCGTGCAATGCCGATAGTGGCACCGGCTCTTAGGGTTGGTGTGGTGGATTTATCCGCAAAGGGTTTGGTCAAAGCCGCTTGTTCTATAGTCTCTACACGCGGTTTTTCAGCGGTTCCGGCCTCGTGCATAAACGGGCTAAAAGCATTGGTGTTGGCCGCATATACGGCGGCAGTCAAAGCAGTGGCGATTAAAAGTTTCATCATGGGTTACCCTCCAGTTAAGTGTTGTACAAGAGGCAGGCTGCGCACTTGATGATGAATATATGGAGGGATAATGGGGCGTGAATTTGCTGTGACTGTGCTGATTTTAAGATTTTTTTATCCAATTAAGGCAGATATGTGCGCGAATAGGGCGAAACTTTGAAATAAGGCAAAGAATAAGACAGGATCACGGTGACACACGTCCGCTCACAATCAAGTGACCCGATGTTAGACAAATGTCACACTTTGTGAACAAACTCTGTGTTAGCAGAATGTTGCGGCGCATATTCGTACGCACGTTAAACAATTTATGTTTTTATTTAGGAGTTATATTATGTCTTCACCACAAAATTTCGCCAAAGCCGTCAGCATTGGTGCTTTATTGGCTGCATCCGTCGGCGTTAGCGCTGTCGCCAAGCCCAATTCAAAAATCAGTCTTGATGCGGCTGCGCCTGCTGCCGTACAGCAAGCTTTCGAAAACTGGATGGGCGGTGCGCGTCTTAAAGGTAAAGCCAGTAAAGAAAAGTGCTACGGCGTTGCTCTGACCGGCGGTAATGATTGCAAGGCCGGTGCTGGAACCTCTTGCCAGGGTTCGTCCACATCCGATTTTCAGACCGATGCCTGGACTTATGTGACAAAAGGTAGTTGTGAACTGATCAAGACACCCAACGGAAAAGGCTCGCTAAAAAGCAGCTAATTATTTTAAGGTATTGCCCAAGATATTATCATGACAGCATTACCGAAAAAAATACCATTTAGGGCCGGAATAGGTCTGAAGCCTGAGTTTTATGCTGAGGCTTTGGAACTTTCCGGCTTTGATATATGGTATGAAGTCCACCCGGAAAACTATATGGTGGACGGCGGCCCAAGACTGGCGTGGCTAGAGGCATTTGCAGACAAATTTGCTTTAAGCTTTCACGGGGTCGGTGCGTCGCTAGGCGGGCTTGACCCGTTTGACAAACCCCATCTTACGGCCTTGAAAAACCTGATTACGCGCTTCAACCCGGTGCAGGTTTCCGAACATGCCACCTGGTCGAGTTTTGACGGGCGTTATTTGGCCGATTTATTGCCCATGCCGCGTACCAAAGCGGCCCAAGATCATATGGTGGCAAGGATCGACGAGTTTCAAACGGCTATCGGGCGGCGTATTTTAATCGAAAACCCGACCAATTATATGCGGGTTGCTTCGGATATGGACGAGCCTGAATTTTTGGTCGAAATCGCCAAACGGGCCGGGTGCGGCTTGTTGCTGGATGTCAATAATGTCTATATCAGTTCGGTCAATGTCGGTATTGATGCGCTAAAATATATTGGGGCCCTGCCGCCTGCATTGATCGGTGAAATCCACATTGCCGGGTTTAACGAGGACAAAAACTACGGGGCTAAATTACTGATTGATACCCATAGTGCGCCCGTGGCCGAACCGGTTTGGGATTTGCTGGACATTGCGTTGGCGCATATTGGCCCAGTTCCGGTTTTGTTGGAACGAGACGGCAATATCCCGGCGTTTTCGAAGATGATGGCAGAACACACCCGCGCCCAAACCGCACTGGATAAGTTGAGTATTGGCGAGGCGGTACTGTGAGGGCGTATATGCAAGCAATGGTCAAAATATGTGACGGTGCGGATGCACGGACATTGAGCGGCGACGGGTTTGCCTATATTGCGCCTGAATTTGCCGTGGTTTACCGCAATAATTCCGTGTCGGCATTTCTGGATGTTCTGCGGGCAAATTATAAAACGGTTCTGACCTTGGTCGGGGAGGATTATTTCTCTGCTTTGGCATTAGCCTATTTGGATAAATACCCGGCGTCTCAGCGCAGTCTTGTTGGTTATGGCAAAGATTTCGATCACATTATCGACGCCCATTCAGGCGCACATAATTTGGCCTATCTATCAAGTTTTGCCAAGCTTGACCGAGCTTGGACATTGGCCCATACGGCGGCGGATACACAGGTACATTCAATGGATATGCTACAAGAATTTGCAGGGAGTGGCGGGGATTTGGAGCGCTATCATCTCAGGCTTAAACCGGATGTAAATTTGGTACATAATGACTGGCCTGTATTTGCTTTGTGGTCAAATTTGAGAGACGACACGGATTTGGGCGGCGGTGATCTTGAGAAGAACACTGAATATATTTTGGTTTGGCGGCGCGGGCTTGAAGTCGTCTACCGGGTTTTGAAGCCGGGTGAACTTGCATTTTTACAGGCATTGCAAAACGGCGATACATTGGGCTTGGCGACGGTGGCGTGTCTGGGCACGGCGCCAGAAACCGATATGGGGGTGCTCTTGGACGGTATGATGGCGGCCGGAATTTTTATGAAACAAGATGGAGGCGCACATGCGTAAATTAGTATTGAAATTCTCAAATCTGCTGACATTTTGGCACCCATATGCGGATAAATTGCAAAGCTTGGCTTTGTTATTTGCCCGCATCGCCGTGGGGCGGGTGTTCCTTAAATCGGGTTTGGCCAAGTGGGACGGGTTTTTCAAATTCAACCCCGGCACTTATGATTTGTTCGAATATGAGTTTTTCTGCCCCGACGAAATCCGCAAAGGGGCTTTGTATTTATGCGATAAGGCCGAAGGCGATTACAGCAATGAAACCATGCGCTTTGTCATTGACCGGTTCGCCAATCTGGCCGGGGTGATGGAAGTTTTGCTTGGGGTTGCTATCATTGCTGGCTTGTATTCACGCCTCGCCGCCCTTGGTCTGTTGGTCATGACATTGTTCATCCAGTTTTTCGTCTATCCTGATATAGCCAGTTGGTGGGGTAGTCATGCTTGGTGGGCGGTTTGTTTGTTGGTTGTCCTTGCACTCGGGCCGGGTAAAATATCTCTGGACAGGATTTTCAAGCTAGACGCAAAATAAAATACTGGTCATAATAGAGCTATGAAACGCCAAGATATACTCTCGCCCAACACGCCTAGGCAAGGTGGCCCTATAGGTCGGGCCGTGGGCAGGGTGTTGGGTGGTGCGGTCTTGCGGCTTTTGGGGTGGACGCTTAGGGGCCAATTACCGGACGAGCAAAAGCTGTTGATAATTGTCGCGCCCCATACCTCCAATTGGGACTATATCATTGCCATGGCGGCCAAGTTTTATTTGGGCTTGCAGGTGCGCTATCTCATGAAAAGTGAGATTAATATTTGGCCTTTTCGAAATATTTTAAAATGGAGCGGCGGTGTTCCGGTTTACCGGTTTGAAAAAACCGACATATTGGCGCAAACCATAGATTGGCTCAACGGCGAGGAAAATGTTTGGCTCGGCATGTCGCCGGAAGGCACACGCTCCAAAATAGAGAAATGGAAAACCGGTTTCCTGCGCATCGCCCATGGTGCAAAAATCCCGATTTTTATTGCTGCTATTGACGGTAAAAACAAATCCATAGTTTTTGACAAACTGGTGCAATTATCCGATTTAAAGGGTGATCTCGACGCCCAAGCCAAAAGCTTACAGGATTACTATGGGGACAGGTTTATAGGCATAAAGCCTGAGAACCAGTAAGCTAACATCAATCGTACATAGCTTACTTATTTGCTACAAAACTTCTCGACTTGGCTCCCGTGTTCGCTTAGTGTTCTTTTATGAGTGTGAAGATTCGTATATTGGGCATAGACCCGTCCTTGGTCAAATGCGGCTGGGGGGTGATTGAGGCTAGGGGTCTTAAAATCACCCATATTGGCCACGGGGTTATCAAGCCCGCCGCCAATCAAGATATGGCTTTGCGCTTAAACGGACTTTTCGAGGCCATTACGGATTTGATCAAAATCCATCAGCCAGACGAGGCAGCAGTCGAGGAGGTGTTTATGAATAATAATCCGGCCTCTGCCATGAAGCTTGGCCATGCCCGCGCCATATGTTTACTGGCCCCGGCGCAGGCGGGTTTGTATGTGGGTGAATACTCAGCCAAAAAAGTCAAAAAATCTGTGGTTGGCACTGGCGGGGCAGATAAAGCCCAAGTCGCCGCCATGATGAATGTGTTATTGCCGGGACAAAAACTCAAAGCAGGCGACGCTGCGGACGCGCTCGCCATAGCAATTTGCCATGCCCACAGGGCCAGTGCGGCCGGGGCTTTGAGCCGGAGGTTTGCATGATTGGCATGTTAACAGGCACGGTCATTGTTATCGGTACGGACGAGGCCATCATTGACGTGAACGGGGTTGGGTATTTGGTGAAATGTTCCGGGCGGACATTGTCGACGCTTACGGTTGGGCAGGCGGCTACACTGCACATTGAAACCCATGTGCGCGAACAAGCTATTACCTTGTTCGGGTTCGGGGACGAAGAGACACGGGCTTGGTTTGTCAAATTACAGTCGGTGCAAAAGGTCGGGCCAAAGGCGGCCTTGGCGATTTTGGATGTGTTAAGTCCGGCAGACATTCTCTCGGCGGCTTCTTTGGAAGACAAAGCCGCATTTAGCCGTGCGGGTGGCGTCGGCCCGGCTTTGGCGTCACGCATTGTTGTGGAATTGTCCGGCAAGCCGCCGCCCCTCGGGCGCGGGTTTAGTGCAAGCTTACCCGGTATCAGTGCTACACCCACAGCGTCAGCAGATACGGTTTTACAAAAAGATGCGGCCTCGGCTTTGGTGAATTTGGGCATTGATCCGGCCAAAGCCATGCGCGCCGTTGCGCAAGCGTTGCAGTTAGACGCAGGTTTGGATATAAATGCATTGGTCAAAGCGGCGCTAAAGGAGTTGTCAGGGTGATTGCGGACGCAAAATATATACATATTTGTCATCCCGGGCCCATCTTTACAGATGATTGGCCGGGACCTCGGTGCTTGCCGCAACCGCCGAGGTCCCGGATCAAGTCCGGGATGACAGTCATAATAGATGTGCCATGACCGATGAGCGCATCATAGATCCAGGCCCGCAAGCCGCAGACCGCAATGACAAAGCTTTGCGGCCTTTGGCGTTCACGGATTTTGTCGGGCAAAAATCGGCTATTGCTAATTTGAAAGTATTTGTCGCGGCGGCCAGTGGTCGCGGCGAAGCTATGGACCATGTGTTGCTGTCCGGGCCGCCGGGGCTCGGTAAGACCACATTGGCGCAAATCATTGCCCGCGAGCTTGGCGTCAATTTTCGCGCTACCTCCGGCCCGGTGATCTCCAAGGCCGGGGATTTGGCGGCGCTTTTGACTAATTTGGAACCGCGTGATGTGTTGTTTATTGACGAAATTCACAGGTTGAACCCGACGGTGGAAGAAATTCTGTATCCTGCTTTGGAAGATTACGAGCTTGATTTGATTATCGGTGAGGGGCCGGCGGCGCGGTCTATCAAGATTGACCTCTCGCCGTTTACTTTGGTCGGGGCGACGACACGAGCCGGGCTGCTGGCCACACCCTTAAGGGATAGATTTGGTATTCCGGTACGCCTCGAATTTTACGACGAGGTTGAGTTGACAAAAATCGTGGTGCGCGGTGCCGGGATGTTGGGGCTGGAGGTCAGTGCGGACGGGGCGCGGGAAATTGCACGACGGGCCCGCGGTACGCCGCGTGTGGCGGGGCGTCTTTTGCGCCGGGTGCGGGATTTGGCCGAACATGCCGGGGCCACATTGATAGACGCCAAGGTCGCAGATGCAGCTTTAATCCGGCTCGGGGTTGATGATATTGGTTTGGATACTCAAGACATGCGCTATTTGTCGGCCCTGTGCGAAATGTTTGGCGGCGGGCCTGTGGGCGCGGATACTATGGCGGCGGCCTTGTCCGAGGCCCGCGACGCATTGGAAGATGTGATCGAGCCATACCTGATCCAAAAAGGGTTTTTGCAGCGCACCCCCAGAGGCCGCGTCGCCACCCCCCACGCATTCGCCCATTTGGGATTGGACGCGCCTTTGAAATTGGAACAACCGACACTATTTGCGGGGTCAGAAGATGGATAAAACCAAACAACCACAAAACCAACGACTAAAAGACCAACAACCAAGAAACCGGCCAACAATGGGATATTTTGACGGGCGCAAGCACTATTACCCAATTCGGGTGTTTTACGAGGATACGGATTTTACCGGTGTGGTGTTTTATGCCAATTATCTGCGGTTTTTTGAACGGGCCAGATCGTCATTTTCCGCCTCGCCGGGGTTAGTCATGCCGAGTTATTGGAACGTGATGTGCCGCTCGGTTTTGCCATACGCAAGATAGAGCTTGAATATAAACGCCCGGCCCGGATTGATGACGGGCTTTTGGTGATGACAGCTTATGACCGCTATAAGGGGGCGCGGCTTTGGGTCAGTCAGGAGATCTGGCGCGGTGATGAATTATTGACCACGGCCTATTCGGAAGCCGCTTGTATAGATATGAACGGCCGTCCGCGCCGTCCAACCGCAAAAATGATCGAAAAACTATCGCCGTATTTTTTGCCGGCGTGATTTGAAAGACTGTCCCGGACTAGGCCCTGGGCCTAGCTATCCGCTTGTGCCTTTCGCAGCGTTCAACTCGCAAATATCAGTGACTTGCTTGTTGGCATTGTCCACATAAATGGTTTGTGCGGGTGTGATAATTTTTGTCCAAGGTTCTTTACGTTCAATGGGCGGAATTTCAATTGTTACCCATTTTTTCGTCTCAGGATCGAAATATAGCTCGTCTTCGGTCTCGATGGAGACGATAGAAAAGCCGGATTTGGTCACGGCCGGAATATCAACCCGCCTTAAAGGGTTCATCCGGATGCAGGTTTCGACAATTGGCGGCGGTGTGACGACAACGGGCGGCGGCGGCTCTATTGTTTCACAAGCACTTAGTACAGGCCCAATAGTCAGGAACAGTGCGGTAACTTTGAGTGTTGTGGCTTTGAGAGAATATGTCATAATTGGCTCCATTTGCCCCAATATTTGTACCCACCTTATGGCAAAACTATGGCGGATATGCAATGAAATCAAGGTCTAACTATTACAATTGAATAAGAGCAACAATTTTCCTATGGTGCAAATAGAGTATAATGTGATTCCATTGCTGTAGGACATGTGAAGTATTACGGTCTGTTAATTGGTAATGCACGCATTTGGCTCTATGACATAGAACACATATGTTGGCCGCTAAAGGAGACGATCTGAGCATGAATTTGATATATATATGGTCTGAATTAATGGGCGTAAATGCGGCAAGCTTCATAGTCACGCAATCGGGGGCGCAAAATTTTTCCCTGATCGGCTTGTTTATGCAGGCGGATTGGGTGGTGAAGCTCATTATGATTGGGCTTGGTGTGGCGTCGATCTGGTCTTGGGCCATTATAATTGACAAATCCATCAGCTTTCATTTGCTCAACAAACGGGCCGCCGCATTTGAAGAAACTTTTTGGTCGGGCCGGACATTGGACGAATTGGCCGAAGGTCTGGCTGGCGAAACCCGCGACCCGATGGGGCGTGTGTTTACAGCTGCCATGCGGGAATATAAAGAGAGCGAATTAAGCCCGCGCAATTCTGATATTGGCGGCACTCGTGAACGTATTGACCGGGTTATGGGGTTGGTGGTTAACCGTGAATTAGCAACGGCCGAACGCGGCATGACTGTGCTGGCTACGGTTGGGTCGTCGTCTGTATTTATTGGCTTGCTTGGGACTGTGTGGGGGATTATCAACACATTTCGCGCCATTGATCAGGCCAATGATGTCAATATTATCATCGTTATCCCCGGCATTACCGAAGCTTTGTTCGCGACCGCTTTGGGTCTGGTGGCTGCCATTCCGGCAGTGATTTTCTACAATAAATTCACCACTGATCTTGACCGTTACGCCGGGCGGCTCGACGGGTATACGGACGAACTTTCCGCTATTTTATCGCGCAAAATCTCAGAGGGTCGATAATATGGCCATGGCCAATACAGGGCGTAAAGTCGGTGGTGCGCGCAGTCGCAGGAGCCGCCACGGCCTAAATGCCGAGATTAATGTCACGCCCTTGGTGGATGTGATGTTGGTTCTGATGCTGGTATTTATGATATCCGCGTCCGTACTGGCAGTAGGCATTAACATTGATTTGCCCAAAACTACGGCCGACTCTTTGACCATAAAACCCGACCCGATAAATATCACTATCGACAAAGAGGGTAAGATATTTTTGCAAGATGAGGAAGTTATACTGGAAGACCTGGCATCCAAATTGATCGCTTTGGCGGGAGAGGGTTACAAAGAGCGGATTTATGTGCGCGGCGATGAAAACGGCAATGTCGGGCCATATTTAAAGGTCATGGCTAGCATCAACGCCGCCGGTTTTACCAATATAGGTTTGGTGACGGATCCGGTTACAAAATAGGTGGCGGTATGCGGCGAATTTTGGTTATAGCTTCGGTGATTATTGGCAGCTTGATTGCAGTAAGTGGATTGTTTTTTATTATTACAGCCGTCTATCTTGATGAAAAAGCTATTGATCTTACGGAGCCTCCAAAACTGGAGAAATGTGCGCAGACTACGACAATCATAACAAATTCCGACAATGCTATACGTATTTCTGACAAAGTCGTTACAGCTAAAGAACTTGGTCAGATTATTAACGAGCTTAAACAAGATCGGCCTGATCTATGCTTGTTGTTTACGATTCACGAATTGACTGAAATGCGTATGCTTGATGAAATAAGTAAAATTGCTGATGAAAGCGGTTTGAGTTGGAATTTGGTAATCACTTCAGACTAAAATACAATTATGAAACTCGGTTTGCCCATGTCTATTTGCTTCCATGCCCTATTGGCATTTGGCGGGCTATTGCTATGGTCTGGCGGGGTTGAACCCTTGGCCAATATGCGGATTATTCCCCTGGAGTTGGTGACGGTTTCAGACATAAGCGATATAAAAGCACTGCGGCGTAAGCACGAAAACCCAATACCTGACGACAAAAACATAATTTCTGACACGCCGGATACGACAATAAACCCACCCGACCCCGAAACGGCGCAAGACACACCCGCCCCGGTTTTTGATTTGGATGCTTTGGAGGAAGCCTTTGAAAAAGTGCGTAAAAGCAACCCCGGTGCAGCCACACAACAAGACTTGGTCAACGAGACACACAATGGGGAGTTGGCGGAAAGGGCGCGACAAGGTGTTGGCGCGCGGACGGACGTGGTTGTCAATGCAAAAGACTATATACGGTCGCGCCTAAAAAATTGTTGGTTGGTCGATACCGGGGCATTAGACTACCAAAATCTCGTTGTTGAGGTGATGTTAAATTTAAATGAAGATGCTAGCATTGAGCAAATAGTCATCCTCAACAATGCTGATATTATTGCATCGTCCAACCGGGCTTGGCGGGTTGCCCGCAATCAGGCAAAAACGGCCCTTATCAAATGCGCCCCTTATCAAGGTTTGCTCACGATTGATTATCGTGTATGGAAACAATTATATCTAAATCTGGATCCCGGAGAAAACGAATGAGCAGAGCCTTGCGCCTAAAGGAAATTCTTGGAAAAATGGTCGGGGCGGCGGTTTTATTCATTTGCGTATTTATACCAATTCAAGCCCATGCCCAGCTTGAAATCGATATTGTCCACGGCGCGCCCCAGCCTGTGCCTGTGGCTATACCAGATTTTTTATCGGCTCACCCCGAAACCGACCAAATTGCTAAAGACATGGCGGCGGTAATCGCGGCTAATCTGGAGCGTTCGGGTCTGTTTGATGTGCTTGACCAAAGCCTGTATATTGAACAACAAACCGATACCGATTATCAGCCCCGGTTTTCTGATTGGCGGTTGATCAATGCCAAAGCTTTGCTCTCTGGCAAAATCGTCCGTGAGGGTGAGGGGCGGCTTAGGGTCGAATTTCGCCTTTGGGATATTTATGCCAAACAGCAGTTGGACGGTAAACGCTTGGCCACAACGCCTGATAATTGGCGCAGGATTGCCCATAAAATTTCGGATTATATCTATCAGCGCCTCACCGGAGAGGATGGTTATTTTGACAGCCGTATTGTTTTTATATCCGAGAGCGGCCCCAAAACCAACCGCCGCAAACGTTTAAGCATTATGGACGCGGACGGGGCCAATGCCCGAAATTTATTGGCCAATTCCGACTTGGTGCTGACACCGAGATTTTCGCCCGTGTTTGAAGATAAAGGTGTGCGCAAAAAAGTCCAATTGATCACATATTTGTCGTGGGAAACCGGGCGACCACAAGTGTTTTTGCAAGAAATAGAAACTGGAAATAGGGAGTTGTTGGGCAATTTTTCCGGCATGACCATATCGCCAAGATTTTCACCGGACGGACGCAAATTGATATTTTCTATGATAAAACGCGGCAATAGCGACATCTATGTCTTTGACCGAGCTTCGCGTTCAACCACACGCCTGACAACTAATCAAGCCATTGATGTATCACCGAGCTTCTCTCCGGACGGGCGCAATATAGTGTTTAATTCTGACCGGGGCGGCTCACCGCAACTTTATATCATGGGGGCCAACGGCTCCAATGTGAAGCGGCTCAGTTTTGGCGAGGGTCGTTATACGGCGCCTGTCTGGTCACCTAGGGGTGATTTAATTGCTTTTACCAAAAGTCATAATGGTCAATTTCATATAGGCGTAATGGCGGCGGAGACGGGCAAAGGCGAACGTTTGTTAACCAGCTCCTACCTTGATGAGGGCCCCACATGGTCACCCAATGGGCGGGTGCTTTTATTTAGCCGCGAGACTAGGGGGCAAAACGGTCGTTCCAGTATTTGGTCTGTAGATTTGACCGGACGGAATTTGCGTAAATTGCCAACACCAGGCGCGGCGTCTGATCCGGCCTGGTCACCCATTTTGCCGTAAAATTTGCCATAAACAGTGACGTAATTTGGCCGTATTCTTGTTGGATAATTAGAGCTTACAAATTGTCAACTTGACTCGCCTTGTTTCAGCGTTAGCTTATGGAGGGTGCTTATAAAATTGGTGGTGGCTCAAAAGCACAAAATAGAGATTGTGCAAAATCAAGAGGGATAACGTTATGAATTTTAAATTTATATTATTAAGTGTCTTTGCAATAACCCTTTCAGCCTGTGTGACGGCACCTGAACCTGTCCCCGTAAAGCAGCAAGTCGTGGCGCCAATGCCGGCGCCTGTGCCTGAGCCTGAACCCGAAATGCCGCCGCCGCCCGTCGCCGAAATACCAATTGAAGAAGTGGTACCCCGTGGCCCAGAGCCAGGAACATCAGAGCATTTCAAATATGTATCCGGTGATGACCGGGTGTATTTTGACTATAACGAGCATGTGCTTTCCCCGCACGCCCGTGAGGTTTTGCGTTCTCAGGCCAATTGGTTGACCCGCTACTCTGGGGCGATCATTGTTGTTGGCGGCAATGCCGACGAGCGCGGAACCAGAGAATATAATTTGGCATTAGGGGCGCGCCGCGCCGATGCAGTGAAGGCTTTTTTGGTGAGCCAGGGTGTTGAGCCAGGGCGCATTACCACCGTGTCCTACGGCAAGGAGCGCCCCATAGACGGGCGGGCAAATGAAGAGGCCTGGGCCATAAACCGCAATGCGCACTCAGCCGTATTGGTGGGCGGCATCAGTTAGACCTGCGCTGAAGTTAACGAGACTTTAACGATACGGGCCCTAATTTCACCGCTAAGATAGGCTAGGTTTATTGGCATCTGTTGGTTTCTGCCTGTTGTGTCTTTCTGTTTCGTAGGTTTGCTATGCGTTTTGTTTTTATATTTATTAGCTTTGTAGTAGTGTTGAGCGCGGTGTCTCCTGCACACGCCGTCAGCAAACGTGAACTTGAAGCTAAAATTATCCAGCTTGAGCAAAGACTAATGTTGCTTGAAAACCGGATTTTAACCGGAGACCCGGCGGCTGAACGCTTGATGCAGCGCATGGACGCTCTGGAATCAACCCAACGTTCTGTGACAGGAGAAGTTGAACGATTGCGCTTTGAAAATGCTAGCTTGCAAGAGGAAGTCCGGGCATTGGCCGCACAAATTTCGCAACTGCAATCCCTGTCAATCAATGTGCAACGCCATTTAAATGCCGTTGATATGATTGCTCAAAATCAACAAGTAAATCCGGCAAACCCGGTAATCACTGGTGCGGATATTTACGGTGGTGGTCGGAGCGCTAGCGGGGTTTATAGCGGCGGTTCGTCTATACCTTCTCCGCCTAGCATTGTTGACGACGGCACGGGTGAATTGGCAATGGCTGGCCTTGCTGGCCCCGACGCCAAAATTAACAAAAAGGAATTGCTCACGCTTGGTTTGGATAAAATGAATGCAGGTGATTTCCTGGGCGCGCAAACGGCCTTTTCCAGATATATATATTTAAATCCGACCGCCAAAAACAAAGGTGATGTGTTGTTTTGGTTGGCGGAGACCTATTACGCGAAATCCGGATTTTCCCTAGCGGCGGAAAACTATATTGCTTCCATGCGGGCCGCGCCCAAGGGCGATTATGCCCCCGAAGCCATGGTCAAATTGGCCGCAACTGCCCGTTCTTTGGGCAAATTGGACATGGCCTGTAAAACTCTGGACAGCTTTCCGCTGCAATACCCCAATGCCGTTCGCGCCGTGCGCGAGAAAGCCCGGATCGAGAAAATGCGTAGTGGGTGCTAGGCCGACACAACTTGAAGCAAAGGTTTTTGCAAAACTGAAGGAGTTGACAGGGCAGGGCATTTTCCCGTCAAATTCATCATTAAAAGACCCAATAGCGGTGGCTTTTTCTGGCGGTGGAGATAGTACGGCGCTTTTGTCTTTGGTGTTGAAATGGGCGGGTTCGCGGCCGGTATATGGGTTGATTGTAGATCACGGCCTAAGAGACGGTTCAAAACATGAGGCGTATTTAGCCCAAAAACAGGCTTTAGCTATGGGGGCGCGTGCGGAAATCCTTAACTGTCACTGGCAAGGAGGTATCCCTAAGGCGGGTATTCAGGAAAAAGCTCGCAAGGCCCGTTATCATATTTTAGCGCGAGCTTGTGAAGACATTGGTGCGTCTCAACTTTTACTAGGTCACAATATTGATGATCAGGCGGAAACCGTATTGATGCGCCAAAAGTCCGGTAGTGGTTGGCGCGGTTTGGCGGGCATGGCAGAGCGGGCCATTTACCCGGTCTGGCCTATACTACCGGATTTGGTTGTTCTGCGGCCGCTCCTGGCTTTTTCGCGTAAAACATTGCGCGTCTATAATGTCGAAAACGGCCTTGAATGGATTGATGACCCGTCCAATGAAAATCGTCAATTTACCCGTATTCGCCTGCGGGATCAATTGTCAGAACAGGCAGCCGCGCGGCAAAATCTATTACTTATGGCAAAGGCTGCCAGAGAAACTGTATTACAAGAGCGCAGGGAAATAAACCAGTTTATACAAGTAAATACACGGATATATCAATGGGGCGGCATGGCGTTATTGCCCGGTTTTAGCGCTGTTCAAACCGGTAAAGTCGCGGAAGCTTTAAAATATCTCATCCCGGCGGTTTGCGGACAAGAAAAACCACCAAAACTGGAAAGCCGCATGCGCTTGGCCAAAAAGCTAAAACAGAGCGGCTTTGGCGGGGCAACACTCGGCGGGGTACGCTTCGTCCCGCGAAAAGACCAAATATTGTGTGTCCGCGATCCGGGGGCGGTGCTTGGGCGTGGCCAAAATACAGCTTTGCCCGCCCTAAATTTAAACGCCAATACTCCGGAAATCTGGGACGGGCGGTTTAAAGTAATGTCGAGCCAAGAATATGTTTGCGTTACGGCTTTAGGGCAATTGCAAGAACAAAGGGGACACAATATACTAGAAGGCGAGCGTCGTTCGCGTTTAAATAAGTTGCCGCAAGCGGTGCGGTCTTGTTTACCCGTATTTGTCAAAAATGACAGTATTCTCCATATTCCATTTGTCGATGGCCCGGTATCTTCCCACCAGTTTAGCGCAGTTTCGTGTATTGGTATCCGGCTCGCATCATTATTGGGATAATTCGTGTGAAAATATCCTATTTGGCTCTTAACCTTTGGTTTTTCTACCCTATATAGTATGGTTCAGGATATGCGCTCAACATTGGGCGACAAATAAGAAAGAATTATTATGCAAATGCGCAATTTCGCCCTGTGGGCCATCATTATCACCATGTTTTTGGTTATGATTACCGTATCGCAAAATGCCATAAAACCCGAGGTGAGCAATCAGTTGACCACATCGGAATTTGTCGCGGCCGCAAAAACTGGCCAGTTGACAGAAGTCCGCATTGACAGGAGCAAAGCGACGGCTACGGGCAAATTGAAAGACGGTCAAAGCTTCACGGCCGAATTTTCATTTTCGGAATATTATCAGGAAAAATTTGAAGAATGGAATGTGCCTTATAACGAAAATCCGCTAAAAGAGGGCAATGTTTTGGTCTCGGTATTGGTCAATATTTTGCCGTTTATAATATTTGTCGGCATCGCCATATGGTTCATGCGCTCCATGCAGGGCGGCGGCAAGGGCGGGGCCATGAGCTTTGGTAAATCACGAGCAAAAATGCTCACCGAAGACCAGGGTAAGGTAACATTTGATGATGTTGCTGGTGTGGAAAATGCTAAAGAGGATTTGCAAGAAGTCATCGAGCTTTTACAAGACCCGACAAAATTTCAGCGCCTCGGCGCCAAAATCCCTACAGGTGCGTTACTTATTGGCCCGCCGGGAACTGGTAAAACCTTGTTGGCCAAAGCGGTCGCAGGTGAGGCGGGGGTGCCGTTTTTCACCATTTCCGGTTCGGATTTTGTCGAAATGTTTGTCGGTGTTGGTGCATCAAGGGTACGCGATATGTTCGAGCAAGCCCGTAAAAACGCACCTTGTATCATCTTTATTGACGAGATTGACGCGGTTGGTCGCCACCGGGGGGTGGGGACATCCGGTGGTCACGAAGAACGTGAGCAAACCTTGAACCAGTTATTGGTTGAGATGGACGGGTTTGACGGCCAGGAAGGCGTAATTATTATCGCTGCTACCAACCGGCCCGATGTGTTGGATAAAGCGCTCTTGCGTCCCGGTCGTTTTGACCGCCAGATCGAAGTGCCATTGCCGGATATTATGGGCCGCGAAAAAATTCTGATGGTGCATATGAAAAAAGTCCCCACCGGTAAAGATGTGGACAGCAAATATATTGCCCGCGGTACGCCCGGCATGTCTGGTGCTGATTTGGCCAATCTGGTCAATGAAGCTGCATTGCTGGCGGCGCGGCGCAATAAACGCAAAGTCACCATGCGCGAATTTGAAGATGCCCGCGATAAAGTCCTTATGGGGGCCGAGCGGCGCTCACTCTCCATGACCGAAGAAGAGCGGGCCAATACCGCTTACCACGAAGCCGGTCACGCTATTGTTGGCATGAATATGCCCGGCGCTCACCCAATCCATAAAGCCACCATCATCCCGCGTGGCCGCGCCCTTGGCATGGTGCAATATCTGCCTGAGCGCGACCAAATTTCCCAGTCCAGAGAACAAATGATCGCTAGCATGGCTATGGCTATGGGGGGGCGAGCCGCGGAGGAGCTTAAATTCGGCTATGATAAAGTCACCTCCGGTGCCTCGTCAGATATTGAACATGTAACCCGCATTGCCCGCGCCATGGTGACAGAGTGGGGGCTTTCAGATGCGGTCGGACCAATCGCCTATAAAAACACGGACGTAGACAGTTTCATGCCCGGTATTGGGCGCGGATCGGCGATTTCGCCGGAAACTGCAAGACTAATTGAAGACGAAATCAAGCGGTTTGTTACCGACGCCCATACAACGGCTACGGCTATTTTAAAGAAAAAGAAAAAAGACTGGCACAGGCTATCCGAAGCTTTACTTGAATATGAAACCCTGTCAGGCGACGAGATCAAAAACCTGATTAGTGACAATATCAAACCCAAGCGTCCGGATTTCGACAAAGATGATGGTTCGTCGGGATTGTCGGCTATACCGACAACCAAACCCAAGCCTAAAGCTAAGCCGTTAGGTGACAAACCACAGCCGGAGAGTTGAGGTAAATAATTGTAGGGTGGATTAGCATTCTTGCGCGTAATCCACTTTGCGGCGCCCACCAAAAGGTGGATTACGACTAAGAAGTCTAATCCACCCTACAGGAATGTTGATTGTCTCATGTCCAAACTCCCAAAAATTATGGGCATATTGAATGTCACACCGGACAGTTTCGCGGATGGTGGGCGGTTTGATAGCGTGTCGCGGGCGGTTGAGAGAGCGCACGAAATGGTGGGTGAGGGCGCGGATATTATCGACATAGGCGGTGAGAGTACCCGTCCGGGGGCTGATGTGGTTGAAGAAGCGCAAGAGCTTGCGCGGGTTATTCCGGTGATTGAGGCACTTGGTGACATTGACGCAGAAATCTCCATAGATACCCGAAGGCCCGCCGTTGCCCGTGCGGCGATAGCGGTCGGGGCGAGTATCTGGAATGATGTAACTGCGCTTGAATTTGACGAAAATTCTCCCGACGCGGCGGCAGAACTGAGTTGTAAAATTATACTCATGCATATGCGCGGCAACCCCGAAACCATGCAGGATAACCCGCATTATAAGCATGTGGTGACAGAGGTGATTTCTTATTTAAAAGGCCGGGTGGATATAGCGGTCAAAGCCGGGGTCAAACGCGAAAACATCATCATTGATCCGGGTATCGGTTTTGGTAAGCGGTTGGTGGATAATCTTGATTTGCTTCAGCATCTCGACGATTTCCACAAGCTAGGATGCCCCATATTGCTAGGTACGTCACGCAAAAGCTTTATTGGCAATATAGACAGTAGCGCCGTAGATGAACGTCTGGGCGGTAGCATAGCGTCTGCCCTGTGGGGTGCAAGCATGGGTGCTTCCATCTTGCGGATACATGATGTAAAGGAGACGGTTCAGGCAGTTAGCATTTGGCGAGCAATAGGGGAATGTGGTCGTGACAAGTGAGAAATCAAAATACACGCGAAAATATGAAATGTTGCGTTTATATAATGCGAAGCGCAAAACGGTTTTGATACCATTTATCATGTTGTTATTTGGCGGGTTGCTAGGACTACACAGATTTTTCCTAGGCCATATCAAGGCCGGAATTGCCATCCCTGTTATTGCTACTGGTTTCGTTTTTGCTATGACGGGCTTTAAAGGTATTGGCTTTCCGATCTGGTTTCCATCAGCCTATGGTTTATTTCTAGTGATCGAATACTCTAATATTTCGCGCATAATTGATAAAAGAAATGCCCGAATGCGCCGTGAACTTTCTGAGGAATATAAGTTGTGACAGACAGAATATTAACACCCCGTGTCCTCATCGTCGCTGGCTCGGATAGCTCCGGCGGGGCCGGCATCCAGGCTGATATCAAAACTTGCGCAGCGTTCGGGGTTTATTCGGCTACGGCGATTACGGCGATTACGGCGCAAAATACGCAAGGAGTGCAGCGGGTGGAAGCGGTTGCGCCGGATTTGGTGGCGGCGCAAATGCGCTCGGCTCTCTCGGATATTGGTGCGGATGTGATCAAGATCGGCATGTTGGCCAGTGCGGAAATTATTGAGGCTGTTGCGGATGTGATTGCCGGTGACGCCGAAGACATTACCGTGGTGCTCGACCCGGTAATGGTGGCGACTAGCGGCGATAAATTACTTGAAGATATGGCTGTTAAAGCTTTGAAAAAAATACTTTTACCGCTAGCTGATGTAATCACTCCAAACATAGACGAGGCGGAAATCCTGACGGGTATCAGACCCGACGATGTGGACGGAATGATAGAGGCCGGGGTGCGCCTTATGGAAATGGGAGCTTACGCGGCACTTATGAAAGGTGGGCATTTAGATACAAAGAGCATCACGGATGTTTTGGTCACACCGGGCGGCAATCATATAATGAGCGCCCCGCGAATTTATTCTAAACATACTCACGGTACGGGATGCACTCTGGCCAGTGCGGTCGCGTCTTTATTAGCCCAAGGTGCGCCCCATGAAATCCCTCTGGAAATCGCCGTGCGCGAAGCCCGTGAATTTGTTTTTGAAGCCATCCGCACCGCTCCGAAACTGGGGCAGGGCAACGGCCCGTTAAATCATGGTTTGGGTGTGGGAGAGGCCAAGCCAGAGCCAGATACCAACCCGTTCGCGGCTTTGAAAGATTTGCAGGTTTGAGAAACGCGCAGATTTGAAAATTTGCAGGCTAGCCTGTATTCTTGTCGCTCTTGGCGATGAGAAGTCCGACAAATATCACCAGCATGGCCCCGACCAGTCCCCAGGACAACACCTCGTCCAGATAGATGATGCCTGCAATAATAGAAGCAACAGGTACGAGATATGCCAATTTGGAAACAAAGCTTGGCCCGCTGATTTGAATAAGGCGCAAATACAGGATTTGCGCAAATGCGGTGGCCCCAAGGGACAGGGCCAAGAGCGCAAACAGGGCCGAGCGCGGCGGCATGGTTTGGGGCAATCCGTTACTAAGGGCATAGATCACAGACAAGATTGCTGCGGAAATCACCATAATGGCGGCACCGAGGCTAGGGGAAGTTTCAGGGGCTCTCTTGGCAATGATGGTCAGGCTAGCATAGCACAAAGCCGTAAATAGAATTAGACCTTGGGATTGCCAGTCTTGTACCACTTCCCATGCGAACGGCACCGGCAAAAATAAATATATAATACCCAAAAACCCGATAATAAACCCAAGGGCTTTGCGAACTGATAAGCGTTCGCCTTTTACGAAAAAATGAGCGAGCACAATTGTGATCAACGGCATGACGCCTACAAGAATAGCGGTTAGGCCGCTGTCCACTTTGATCTGGCCGTGGGCAGATAAATAAAACGGCAGGGCCATGCCGATAAAGCCCATACCCCCGTACCAACGCCAGGTTTTGTCGCGAAGGTTTGGAAACCTATGTCCGCGCCACAAAGCATAAGCCGTCAAAACCAAGGCCGCAATGGTCGTGCGCACGGCGACCATCCAGGCCGGGGAAATAGTATCAACAATAAAGCCGACAAGTGTATAGGCCGTGCCCCAGATTAAAATAACCGCAAGACAAGCGGCGTCAAACAAGGTTTTGTTATGGGCCATGTTGGGTCTGTTTATTTTGCGCCGGGGTTCCGGTCTGGGCAATGACCAAGCCTAGGATGATGATCACCAAAGCTATAGCGTATCGGGGCTTGAAGCTTTCGCCCAAAACACCATGCCTGACATGATTGCGACCACGGGAACCATATAATTGATTTTTGCAATCAGGCTCGGGCCGGAAATTTGCAAGAGGCGCAAATAGAGAAGGTTGCCCAGGAATGTTGCCCCTATGGTCACAGCTATTAGAGCCGTAAGAATTTTTACTGGGGGTATAGTACGCGGTATTTCGGTACCCGCAAATAATAAGGCGCAAATAATGGCGCTCACCGCACCGCCGAGCAACATGATGGCCGCCCCGACACTCGGCGGGCTTTCGGGGGCGCGTTTGCCGAGGATAGATGTGGCGGCATAACCAAAGGCTGCCAAGATGACCAATGCCTGGGTTTGCCAATTCTCCACTAAAGACCAGCTTATTTCTTTGGGTAAAAACAACACACACACACCAATAAAGCCGACGAAAAACCCGAGAGATTTAAGCGGTGTCAGAGGCTCTGAACGCACAAAAAAATGTGCCAAAACAACGGTGAATAAAGGGGTCACACCAATTAAAATAGCCAGAAGTCCGCTATCAATACCCGCATTATAGCCTCTGGCGATCAAATAAAACGGGATGGTCATGCCAATAAAGCCCATAGTCCCGTAATATAGCCAGCTTTTATCCGCCAAACCCGGTAGTTTATAGCCGCGCATATAAACGAAAATCACCATAAATATTGACGCAAATGCCATGCGTATGGTCACCTGCCAAGCTTCGCTGATCTCTGCCGGGTCAATGGTACCAACCAATGTGTATTCCGTCCCCCATAAGATAAGGGTGACGGTTATAAGAAACCCTAATTGTAGATGGGCTAGCCTACTCATTTGGCTTTTTTGTTTGCCCGGTGGCTTGTTTGTCGTCGGCCTTGGCAATCAATAGCCCTGTGATGATAATCATCATGGCGGCGACAGAGCGCCAGCTAAAGGCATCGCTCAGAAAGATAATACCAAATACAAGCGCGAAAACCGGCACCATATAATTGATTTTGGCGATCATGCTGGGGCCGGACATTTTAATGACTTTAAGATAGAGAATATCGGACAGGCCCGTCGAAAATACCGTCAGCACAAACAAAGCCAAAAGCACCCCGCCGGAATAATTACCATCTGGAATGCCGGATGGAAGTGCAATGACCAGGGCTGTAATTGCTGCTGTTATCAGCATAATTGCTGCCCCGACACTGGCGGTTGTATCGGGGGCTCGTTTGGCAACGATAGCGGCCAAGGCATAGCTCAAGGCGACCATAAGAATGAAAATTTGCGCTTGCCAGTTTTGGATAAGTTGCAGGTCAAGATTTTCCGGCATAAACAAGAAAACCACGCCGATAAAACCAATGATAAAGCCTGCGGACTTACGCCAGCTCAAACGTTCGGTTTTGACCAGAAAATGCGCCAGAACAATCGTGATTAAAGGTGTAACACCATTGGTCAAAATCGACGATATACCGCTTTCCACTCCGCGCGCATTGCCCAGTGCCAGTAGTAAAAACGGGGCGGTCATGCCGAAAAAACCCATCAAACCGTACCAAAGCCAGCGTTGATCAGCAAGGTTTGGCAATTTCATGCCGCGTGCATAGACATAAAGGGTGATTGCCAATGCCGGGAGGAGGGTGCGGGCCGCCGGGATCCATTCGGCCGGAAAGCCGCCGGAGTAAACCGTATAATACATCAAATTATAAGCCGTACTCCAAATCAGAACAATAGCTGCGACCATTGTGTATAATTTGAGGGTGTTTTTGCCAGAATTTGCATTTTTTAACATATGTCCTAGCTATTGAACCCTGGACGGCTTTGCAAGCCATTATCTAAACACAGGCGTTTCATTTACTTATGAAAGGTTAAGCATAAAGCTAGCTATGGTTTGATATTTGGGGCAAATTGGCAATAATTCCTTCTGGGTCAAATTTGGAAGCGGGGTCTGGTTGACTAGGACGAATTATGTATATGCAAACGACAGACTGGCTTGATACCATACGCCATTACACGGTTAAATTTTCTCCGGATTTATCTGCTGCGAAAATAATTTACGAAATCGCCCCCGGTTCGCCTGCACATGCCTTGGGGCTCACGCCGGGAGACGCTTTGCTTAGTGTCAACGGAGTTGCAGCTAGCGGGTTGGATATTGATGAGGTTTTGCTCAAAACAAATGTGATTATTTACCGCTTCTATCGCCCGTCCCACAGAAATATACTGGATATACGAATGCGCTGTATGCCGCTTGGGGTACGGTTTTTGGCATCTGCGCCGGGTATATTAGGCCGTGCCAGAAAGCACGGTTATGACGGTGCGGGCGGGCTGTATGCCTTGTGGGAACAAGAAGATTACGCCAATATCCAGGCGTTGGCGCGTATGATCGGGTCAAAGTCTTCGGCTAGTCTGGTCTCTACATTGTTAGGGCGGGCAAAAATCGAACCCATTGTAAATTTCATGCAAGCTATTTGTGATTATGAGCGCACGGGCCAGGACGAGGCGGCGGAAGTTTTACGAACATTTACCGAAATTTACGCCAATACATACGCCGCAGATGTTCAGGCTTTGGGGTATTATTATCTGGCCCGGTTGGCGAGAGCTGATGCGGATTTGTTGTATTACCAAGAATATATGCATCAAGCCTATATGCTAAATCCAGCATCGATGCGTATTTGCCAAGGGGCGCGTCAGGCTAAAATCAATATAGACCTTAGCAATCCCATGTTGGGGCGGATGTTGCCTTTACACTATAAGTTTAAGCCTCTTGGTGGGGCGCGGGGGACGAAACTAAAAATAGATCTTCCAGCATTGATTTCGCATCTACAAGACGGTCAGGTCGTACCCTTATGTTTTATGGCCGATTGTCGGGCAAACCCTGCCTATAATCAGGCGGTCAAAGCCTACCGTACCATGCATAACTCTATCGGCAATAATTTGGCACCACTGGTGGTGATTACCAACAAACTACGGCAGAAATCCGATCAGGCTTATTGGTATAAACAAGAGGGTTTAGCTTTAAAAAGTGGTCTGCCTATTACGATTTTGCTCGAACAAAGTGGCAGTTTTATTTCGGATTTGGACATAAAAACTGCCCCGGTTTTTTGGGCCGTCAACCAGTCAGGGCGGGTGGTTTGGACGGACGGGCTAGTAGACGCCTATGATTATTGGAGCTTGTTATACGCTATAAATGGTACCAGTGCCTTTGAGATAAAGCCTCAAGACACTGGTAGACAAAACATTGGCAGATAAAACTTGGGATGATTGCTTAAAACCCGGACGAAATTCCGACACCAAACCAGATACTTGATTTGTTCGGCGCGGAAATCGTGGCCGGGTTGGTGATGTCAAAATTGGTATCAAGGAAAGTATTTTGCGAACTTAGCCCGCCGTTCACCCCCACATAAACGGAAGATATATCATTAAATCCGTAGGACAATGCGCCGGACAATGAACCGTATTGGTAATCACCCGCGCCGTCAACGGTCACAAGCCCGGCGGCGACGCCCACGTCAAAGCTAGTTTTTTCGCCGAGCGGGAATGAATGCTCCGCACCGCCTTCCAAAGTGAAGGCTTTCAAGTTGAGGTCATAAAAGGCCGTGACGCTGGGGGCGAGGGCAGCATCAAAACCGAGCCCGCCGTAAATCTCCACCGTGCCTGCATCATTTGCGCCTATGTCAAACAGCCCGCCAGATTGCGGATAATGATACAGGACAGCCCCGACATTAGCGGACATACTTTCGTTTAAGTCAAAACCGTAGTCCACATAGAAGTCGATTTCATCGGCAAAGCTATTGCTTTCCTCGCCGCTAGCTACAGAGGCCCAAACCCCGGCGGTGAAATTACCTCCCATGGCCGAAGTAGAAATTTCGGCGCCGGGTTGAAAGGCGCCTCCGGCCAGAGTGACGCCGCGAAACACATATTCAGATACATAATCGACGCTAACATTGATGCTGATAGTGGAGTTGGCACTGGCATTGGCACTGAGGTCGCTGTCGTCCTCTGCCACCGACGCATAGGCGGAATAGCCAAGTATGAGGAGTGGCAGGCTTAAAGGTGCCAAGGCCAGTTTTACTACAAATTTTTTCATTATATTTTCCTATCTAAAAAAGGGTGTAAAATAAAGGGGTTAAGAAACAAATTCAGGATAAGCGGCGACACCAAGCTCGCCCTGGTCGAGGCCCATATGCTCTTCTTCTGGGGAGACACGGATGCCGATTGTCGCTTTTAGGGCTAGCCAAATAATGGAGCTGACAGTAAAGACAAAAAACCCGATTGCCACGACGCCGATCAATTGCGGCAAGAAATTAACATCCGGGTTGGTGAAGGCCACGGCCAGAGTGCCGAATATGCCTGCCACCAAGTGAACCGGAATAGCCCCAACAACATCGTCGATTTTAAACTTGTCCAATAAAGGCACACATAACATGGCCAGAAGTGACCCAAGCCCGCCGACCAACATGGCGACAGGGACGCTCGGCGTTAACGGTTCCGCCGTAATCGCCACTAGCCCGGCCAATGCACCGTTTAAGGCCATGGTCAGATCAATTTTCTTATAGCGTAATTGTGTGTAGACAACCGCAACCACAGCCCCGGCGCAAGCCGCCATATTGGTGTTGACGAAAATGGTCGAAACATCTGTTACATCGCTAATCGTGCCCATAGCCAATTGTGAAGCGCCGTTAAAGCCGAACCAGCCGAGCCACAGGATAAACACGCCAAGGGTGGCGAGCGGCATGTTGGAACCGGGGATTGGGTTTATCTGGCCGTTTTTACCATATTTCCCGGCCCGTGCGCCCAGGATGATCGCGCCCGCTAGCGCCGCCCAACCGCCCGTAGAATGGACGAGTGTGGAGCCGGCAAAGTCGGAGAAACCTTTGGCGTCAAGCCAACCTGCACCCCATTCCCAAGAGCCGACGATTGGATAGATAAACCCGGTCAGCAGAGCCGTAAACAGCAAGAACGGCCAAAACTTAATCCGCTCGGCCAATGTGCCCGAGACTATAGAGGCCGTCGTGGCGCAAAATACCATTTGAAAGAACCAGTCCGAGTGGTCTGAATACCCGGTGTTTGTGTCCGGTGCGCCAAAGCTCATGATTTTAGGCACGCCAATAAACCCGCCCTCGGTAATGCCGTACATCAGTTGGTAACCGACCGCCCAGAACATAATGCCTGCGACGGCGTACAGAGAAATGTTTTTGAGGCACTGCATGGAGACATTTTTGGTGCGCACCAATCCGGCTTCCAACATGGCAAAACCTGCAGCCATCCACATGACGAGGAAACCGCCGATAAGGAAAAGTAATGTGTTGAATATATAGGCGGTTTGGGTGTTACTGGCATCAAGTTTTGCGGCTAACTCCGCCATATCAGCGGTTTGTGCATTGGCGCCCGGAGCCGCTAGCAGTAACAAGGGTAGAAATTTCAGGGATGTTTTAAAATATGACATTTAAGTGTCTCCAGATAAATATGGTGGTGTTTGTGTCTTAAAGAGCAGACGCGCCGGTTTCGCCGGTGCGGATGCGCACGGCTTGTTCGATATCGTGGACGAAAATTTTGCCGTCTCCGATTTTCCCGGTGTTGGCGACTTTGGTGATGGCTTCTAAAACCACCTCAACCTGATCCGTTGGTACGACCAGTTCGATTTTCAGCTTGGGCAGAAAATCAACGACATATTCCGCGCCTCTATACATTTCCGTGTGGCCTTTTTGGCGGCCAAAGCCTTTGGCCTCCAACACGGTCATGCCGGTAATGCCCAGTTCTTGCAGCGCCTCTTTGATATCGTCCAATTTGAACGGCTTGATAATGGCTTCAACTTTTTTCATTCAATCCTCCAGTTTATGCTGGCTGATTGCTAGTGTGGGCGTTTATGGCCTGTCGAGGCAGGGGGACACATTTTTCGAAAAACCTGCATAAAAGCAGTAATTTGCCCAAATTTTGTCCGTAAAATTTGCTTGATGCACAAAATTTCATCACCTAATATAGGTTATGGAGCCAAAAACTAAATTGAAAACCTCAAAAAGGCAGGCGGAACATATCCGCCGCAAGGTTCGAAATATTCGCAAAATAGATGGCGAAACCGGCGGCAGTAAATTAGTGCAGCTACACCACGCCGGGGAGATATTAGAGCTGCTCAAAGACGAGCGGGTCTCAGGGGATGTTTATACCTTTCCCCGACCCTTCAATTTGCAATCGGTAACAAGTTGGATTGAAGACCATCAAGCCCAGGCACGGGCAGGCGAGGGGCTTTTGCTCTTTAGCCGCGCTCCAAGCGGCGAGATCATGTCTATAACCGACTTTCAATTTTGGCCAGAACACTCAGCTTGTGAATTTGGGGGTGCATTTGCACATGCTTATCAAAACCAGTCCTTGGGCCTGCACGGAATAAAGTTTATGTGTGATTGGGTGTTTGAAACAATTGGCGTAGGCTTGATCGTGTTAACAACCTCGCTGGACAATGTTCGGTCTCAAAAAATCATAAACCATTTGGGCTTCACACCAATGGGCGAAATAAAAAGCGTACGCCCAGACGGAAGCCTGCGCCGGTCACTTTATTGGGAGAAGTTAAAATAATGAGCTTACGTCTTTTGGCCTGTCATTGATGACCTCAGCTTTTGGGCGAAAAGTGCGCCTAAAAAACACCCCGCCCATACCAATAAAAGGCTCGGCATAAAGCGTGTGTGGGGTTTCATTTATTCGAGCGACAATTCTTTTGGCGAAATTGCGCTTACCGCCGATATAGGGGGCGGCAGGCAATGTCGCTGAAATAGGGGACAATGTACTATTGGTCATACTCAGTTTGGGGACGTATATGATAAACTTTCCGGGCTGTATGCTTCAAATTTTGCAGCTAATTTTTGCAAGACATTTACCGGAATTATTTTGCGCGCCAGTTGCGCGCCAGTGAAAATATTTAGACAAAGCTGAAAGCGCCGTAAGTTATTGATATGACTAGAAAATATTGGCGCACCCGACAGGATTTGAACCTGTGACCTCTGCCTTCGGAGTTTGCACGTTTCTGTTTACCGATAAGTCACCAGAAGTCCCGCAAAGTCACTAAACTACTGATATTATTACTTTATTTATTTTCACGAATGTGATAG
>JAJRSJ010000067.1 GCA_024278855.1 Alphaproteobacteria bacterium
CAATCATAGACGAATATTGGAGCCGATTGGCAACATCCCGCCTGCCGAAGCAGAGGAACTATACTACGCAGCACTGGACAAAGTCCCAAAGGCTGCATAACTTAAACTAAACAGCCTCCGGCAAACCCGGGGCGGTTCAAATTAGACAAGCCTCGCATTTTTGAATTCTTCTGCTATACTACCCGTATAATAATTATTTGGATTGTTGGGGATTATATCATGGCCAAATTTCTGGATTTTCTGGCGCGGACGCCTGTGCTTTGGGGGCTGTTTGTGCTGTTCGTTATTCTCGGCGGGGGCTTTTATTTTGCCCAACAAGCAGTCGGCGGCCCGCTCCTCGATATGCAGATGAACGCGAAAGATGCTTTGGCCCGCCTTGGTGCCATGTCGGACGAGCAAAAGCATATGCATTTAATCGCCACCCTAACTCTGGATACATTTTACCCACTGGCTTACGGCGGCTTACTGGTCGGTCTTGCTTGGCGGTTTAGTGGGCGGTTTGGTCGCAATCTCCGGCAGTTCTTGGTTGTTCCTGCATTGCTAGGCGTACTGGCGGACTTTGCAGAAAACACCGTGCAGGCTTTTGCCCTCGCCGGATCAGAAAATATGCTGACCGCAAAAAACATCCTGACACCGTTAAAATATACCACCATTAGCTGGGCTGTCAGCATCATTTTGGGACTAATCATTTTCGGCTTGGTCAAACGAATACGACATAAAGGAAATTGATCGCGTTTAGCGCTTCCAGGTAATGGAAAGCGCGGCAGCGTCTTCGTCGTAGCTGTAATTTTCGGCTTTTGCTTGGCGTTTATAATATGTCAATGCCACATCCGCATCACCAATCCTATAACCCAGTCCAGCTTGCGCGTCTCCAATAACAATCTGGTCTTGCAAGGCAAAATCACCACTGGTTAACCGGCGCACAGAATTGGGCGCATAAGTAACCGCCTCAGCGTCGGCGCCGGCAAAGAAATACCAAGTATTGGACTTTTTATCGGCCCCCTCGCGTAAATTATCGCCGATACGCACTAAGGCACCAACCAAGGCACTTTGGCCATCTTCGTCAACCCGTAAGCCGCCGTGGGGGGTCAATTGCAGGTTAAACCCGTCCATTTTTCCTTTTGTGATGTTTTTAGAATAGCCAATATCAATGCGCCGCGTCACATTTTCCCGGCATTCCCCAGCCGTGCCAAGACAAGGCTGCCCGCCAAGATCCAGCTTGAAAACCGACGTGTTTACATTGTCAAAACCTGGCGACGCAAACAATGCACCGCGCAATGTCGAGCTTAAATTGATAACACCGTCAGAGCGCGATGCCATGCCCAAAGGAACCGCAGCAGGCACGACTGGTGCACTGCCCGCCAATAAGAGGTCTGTCGTTATTAGGTCCGTGGGAATACGCTTAGCACCCACGTTTGGGCTATTACTGCCACGCCTGTTAACGCCGCCATTAAGCCCGGCTGAACTGAGCCCGGTCGGTTGGGTGAATGTTTGCGTTTTCCATCTCTCGCTGTCACCGTCTTGCCGCGCAATGTCATTGGGGTTGATGGTACGCAAACTGGGTTTGTTTAAAGTTTCAGGCGAAATATCAACTGGCAATGTTTCGAGATGAGACATTAGCGGGTTCGAAGTCGCGGCCAATGGTTGTTCGTGGTTATGTATTTCTTGATGTTGCTGTTCTGGGTTTTGCTGTTTTTGGCTTTGTTGCGCAAAAGCAGATGTAGACACAAATAAAGGTACAAGAATACACCCAACCACAATCAGCTTTTTGGCCTCTAATGCCCCGGCAAAACGCCTGTCCGGGGTGTTGATGTTACGTCCATTGACCATTTCGCTCCCACACATTGACACAAATCTCATGATTTGTAATTTCAACATATAGCTTACAAACGTAAATTCTAGCTTAATCCGCCGTAATGTTACGTTAATCTATGTTAATGATGTGTTTATGCAACACATCACACAGTGATAGTCATGCTTATACCAGATTGGAGCGGTTGTATCCGTGATCTTTGTCACAATTATGGCGATTTTGCGAAACTTTGACAAATACACGATAGAATCAGCGAAACTTACGCATTTTCTGGTGTTATTGTTCTTGTGCTATTGCCGCTCACCCATATAAGCACCACCACAAGCACAGAACCACAAGCAAGCAAAAGAAAGCCGATGGCACCACCTATACTCACTTTAAAAAACATCCATTTGTCATTTGGCACCACACCTTTAATCGAGGGTGCGGAATTTGCAGTCCAGCCGGGCGCACGCATATGTCTGGTCGGGCGTAACGGCTCGGGCAAATCGACCTTGCTAAAAATTGCGGCCGGATTGATCCTGCCTGACGAGGGCGAACGGTTTGTAAAGCCGGGAACCACCATACGCTATATGCATCAGGAACCGGATTTATCGAGCTATGCAAAATTGGGCGACTTTATTGCCGGCGGGCTTGAGGGTGCGGATGATGGCTATCGTTTACATTATCTACTGGACGCGCTTGATCTCGACGGAGACGCCGACCCAAAAACCATTTCTGGCGGGGAGGCCCGCCGCGCCGCCCTAGCCCGCGCCCTCGCACCTGAGCCTGATTTGCTGATGTTGGACGAGCCGACCAACCATTTGGATCTACAAATAATTGAATGGCTGGAAGATGAATTGGCCAGCTTTAAAGGCGCGCTTATTCTCATCTCCCATGACAGGCGATTTTTATCAAAACTGACCCGCGAGACCATATGGGTCGACAGGGGCGAAACCCGGCAAATAAACAAAGGTTTTGGGGCCTTTGAAGACTGGCGCGATAATTTCCTGGAGCAAGAACAATTGGACCGCCATAAATTATCGCGCAAAATAGAGCGCGAACAACATTGGGTGGTTCACGGTGTATCGGGTCGGCGCAAACGCAATGTGCGCCGCGTGAAAGAACTGGGCAATTTACGCACCACCAAACGGGACGAAAAACAATCCGTTGGCAAGGCCAATATTAGCGTCACAGAGGGCAAAACATCTGGCAAATTGGTGGCAAAATTGGAGCATGTCAGCAAATCTTTTGGCGACCGTTTGATCATAGACAATTTTTCTACCCGCATAGCACGCGGCGACCGGATCGGTATTCTTGGCCCCAATGGCAGCGGTAAAACTACATTGCTTAAGCTGATTATGGGACAACTTGAACCAGACGACGGCACTATAAAACTCGGCACCAATTTACAGCCCTTAATCCTCGACCAAAAACGCGAAGGCCTTGACCCGACCACAACCTTAAAAGATGCGCTGACGGGCGGCGGCGGCGACAGTGTTATGGTCGGCGACATCCAAAAGCACGTCATTGGCTATATGAAAGACTTTCTATTTCTGCCCGAACAACAACGCACCCCGATTTCGCGCCTGTCGGGCGGGGAACGGGCTAGGCTGGA
>JAJRSJ010000068.1 GCA_024278855.1 Alphaproteobacteria bacterium
ATTTTTCATGGGGGAAGTGCCGTAGCTCTTGTGGAGGCGATGGGGGCCGCCGCTCTTGCGGCGTCGTTAGGGCAAGTACGATAGACGAAAAATTGTTGCTCACAAATGATGGTGCGCGACATCATCCCCGCTTCGGGGTACAATTCGCGTCACAGGGCATTTGCCCTGCTTTAGCTCAAACCCATAAAAAATGGGGGAAGAAGATCATTCGATCAACGCTAGCCACTCAGCCTCGCTCAACACCTTTACGCCCAGATCTCCCGCTTTTTTCAGTTTGGAACCTGCGCCGGGGCCGGCAACCAGATAATCGGTTTTTTTGGAAACACTGCCAGAGACCTTTGCGCCGAGCGACTGCGCTTTGGCTTTGGCTTCATCGCGGGAGAATAGTTCTAGCTTGCCTGTGAACACGACCGTTTTACCGGCGACCGGGCTGTCGGTGTTTGGAGCCTCGGCGTCCATGACCGTGACTTGGGTCAAAAGTTCACCCACCACTTGCATGTTTTGCGGGGATTTAAAAAACCCGACCAATGCGTTGGCGCAAGCCTCACCTACACCGTCTATGGACAGGAGTTCCGCCAAACTATCATCATCGCCTCGGGTCATTTTTTGCACGACTTTTAAAAATTTACCGAAGGATAGATAGTGTTTGGCAATGAGGTTTGAGTTACCGTGACCGACATGACGAATTCCAAAGCCGTACAGAAAACGCACAAACTCTATTTCGCGCCGCGCATTGATAGCGGCGAACAGATTGGCCGCACTTTGTTCGCCCCAGCCCTCCCAGGTTTCAAGCTTGATTTCGCCGTTGCGGGCCTCCAGTGTAAAGATATGGGCAGGTTCTAACACCAGTTTTTTATGATAAAAAGCCTCAATTTGTTTAGCCCCCATACCGTCAATGTCATAGGCACGGCGCGAGACGAAATGCTTTAAACTTTCAATAGCTTGCGCCGGACACTGCAAGCCATTTGTGCAGCGTCTAACCACGTCTCTATTGCCCTTTTCGTCCACTTCGCGCACCGCATCTGCGCCGCAGACCGGACATGATTTTGGCAAGGTGAATGGGTCTGGACGCCCGGTTCTATCTGCGTCCAAAACCCGTAAGACTTGCGGGATGACGTCCCCGGCCCGCTGGATTTCTACGGTGTCGCCAAGGCGCACATCTAGACGTTTTATCTCGTCTTCATTATGCAGAGTAGCGTTGGAAACCACGACACCGCCGACGGTTACCGGTTTTAATCTAGCCACCGGTGTCAGTGCGCCCGTGCGGCCGACCTGTACGTCAATGGCTTCGATAATTGTCGTGGCTTTTTCCGCCGGAAATTTATGGGCGACGGCCCAACGCGGGGCGCGAGATACGAAACCGAGCCGTCCTTGCAAAGCCAAATCATTGACCTTGTACACCACCCCGTCAATATCATAACCAAGCGCGCTCCTGTCGGCTTCGATCTGCTTGTAATGGGCAATCATGTCTTCGGCGCTAAGGCAAACCCGCATTAAATCATTGACGCTAAACTCCCATTGCCCAAATTTTTCTACCGCCCCCATTTGCGTATCCGCTATGGGTGCGCTCATCTCTCCCCAAGCATAGGCGTAAAATTTCAATGGGCGGTTGGCCGTGACACGTGGGTCAATTTGTCTGAGCGAACCTGCGGCCGCATTGCGCGGGTTTTTGTAAGGCTCTTTGCCTGCATGTTCCTGGGCGGCGTTCATGGCGGCGAAATCTTCGTGGTCAATATAAACCTCGCCGCGCACTTCCACCACATCCGGCCAGCCTGCTCCAGTGAGCGTATCGGGAATGTCTTTGAGGGTGCGGATATTGGCGGTAATATCTTCGCCGATCCGTCCGTCGCCGCGCGTCGCAGCATTGACCAAGACCCCGTTCTCATAACGAATGGACGCAGACAGGCCGTCTATTTTCGGCTCTGCTGTAAAGGCCAAAGGGATATCCTCCGCCATATTCAAAAACCGTCTGACCCGTGCGGCAAAGTCCCGCACATCGCCCTCGTCAAAAGCATTGTCCAAGGACAGCATCGGTACGGTATGGGTGATTTTACCGAATTTTCCAGACGGTTTCGCGCCGACATTTTGCGACGGGCTGTCTTTGGTGGCCAGTTCGGGGAATTTAGCTTCTATGTCCAACAGGCGTTGGCGCAAAGCATCATATTTTGCATCACTAACCTTGGGCGCGTCCTGTCCGTAATAAGCGTCATCATGGATGCGCATTTCTACGGCCAAAGCGTGATGCTCGCGCTTGGCTTGCGTAAATTCGTTACTCACGACACCCGCATCAATTTGCGTGCGGCGGCGCGAGCTTCATCGGTTACAGTTTTTCCGGCCAACATGCGGGCGATTTCTTCGGTGCGGGTTTTTGTGTCCAAAGCCTCAACCTGGGTCAGGGTCGAACCAGATTTGCTAGATTTGCTGATCAATATTTGGTGGTCAGCACTTGCAGCCACTTGCGGGGAATGGGTGACAACCAGCACTTGTGCGGTCCCCGACAAACGGGATAATCTGCGCCCAACCGCATCAGCCACCGCGCCGCCGACACCTTGGTCAACTTCGTCAAAAACCATCACTTTTTGCCCGCTAGCGCTAACAGCCCCGGCCAAGGCGACTTTAATCGCCAAAGCAAAACGAGACCATTCACCGCCTGAAGCTATTTTTTCCAACGGGCCAATGGGCGTTCCGGGATTTGTAGACACGATAAACCGCACCTGGTCCCGACCATAGGGGCCGTCTTGGATTTCGATGATTTCAGACACGAATTGCGCTTTATCCATTTTCAAGGGCGGCAATTCAACCATAACGTTTTCGTCCAATCGTCTGGCGGTTGTTTTACGGGCTTTGGTTAAATTGGCGGCAATCCGGTCATACCGGTTTTGCGCTTGTAACACCGCCGCTTGCGTCTTGGCCAGGTTTTTATCATAGCCTTCTAAAGCTAGCAATTCGTCTCCGAATTTCTGGCGTAAATCCCCAAGCCCGTCCACGTCCACATTGTATTTACGGGCCGCAGCACGCAAGGCAAATAAGCGCTCTTCCGTCTTGTCCAACTTGCCCGGCTCAAACGTAAAGATCCCGGCGGCGTCCCCCACCGCAGTCCGCGCTTCTTCCAACTCTAGTAAAGCTTTTTCCAATGCAGATACGGCAGTTGTAAGGGCTGTAACGGCCGTGTTATCAGCACCGGCCCCGATCTTGGCACGCACCCGCTCCAAACCGGACAAAGCTTGAGCGATACGGGTTTCATAAGCCCCGTCCGCGCCAAGCGCGTCCCCGGCGCTGCGCAGTTCACCAAGCGCCCCCTCTGCATGTTGTAATAATGTGCGCTCTATAGCCAATTGCGCGTCCTCGCCCGGCTTTGGCGCCAGACGGTCAAGCTCGCCGATGGCATGTTCAAAATATACTCGATCTTCGTCGGATTTGGCTTGGCGGGATTTAAGAGTTTCCAGAGCATCAGCCGCCGTTTTCAAAATTTCAAAGGCAGCCGAACATTTATCTAGCAATTCATCATGACCGCCGAACCTGTCCAACTGCCCTCTGTGGGTAGACGGGTCAAGCAGGCCGCGCCCATCATGTTGGCCGTGGACTTCCAACAAATGTCCGCCGATTTGCGCCAGTAATTTAACACTCACAGGCGCATCATTGATGTAAGCCCGTGAGCGACCTTGCGCCGTAATGGTACGGCGCAAAACTATATCTTCGCTTTGGTCAAAATCTATATCAGCTTCTGCCAACACATCCCAAACCTTGTGGTCAGGCGTGATTGAGAAACTGGCACTACATCTGGCTTTATCGGCCCCAGAGCGCACCAGACCTTTATCGGAGCGCCCACCCGTAGCCATACCAAGCGCATCAAGAATAATGGATTTACCGGCCCCCGTCTCTCCGGTCATTGCCGAGAGACCTGGGCCTAGTTCAAGGTCAAGAGTTTCGATAAGAACAACATTGCGAATGGATATTTCGCTGAGCATTTAGCGTCCCCCCGTAAACCCCTAGAACAAGCGCTCTTTTAACCGCTGCCAATAACCACGTTCGCGGTCCACTTTGATCTCTTCGTGCAGATCCACGCCGTATTTTGCGAGCAAGTCATAACTGTCGTAATACCACTCCCCGCCTGGATAATTATACCCCAAAACAGAGCCGACATGTTTGGCCTCAACAATAAGTCCTAAAGACACATAGGCTTCCACCAAACGGTGCAAAGCTTCTTCTACCTGGGAGGTGGTATCGTATTTTTTCACAACATTTTTAAACCGGCCAATGGCGGCCAAATGCTGGTTCTGGCGTAAATAATAACGGCCGACATCCATCTCCTTACCGGCCAAATGATCGTGGGTAAGTTCTAGTTTTAGCCGGGCATCACGAGCATAATCCGAATCTGGATAACGGCGGACCACCTGTTGCAGTGCCGCCTCTGCCAAAACCGTGGTGCCTTGGTCGCGACCAACATCAAAAATTTGTTCATAATGACATATGGCGATCAAATAATAAGCATAGGGCGTCGATTGACTACCCGGATGCAGGCTGATGAAACGTTGCGCACCTGCAACTGCATCATCATAATCACCAGACTGATAATGGGCGAAAGAAGACATCAACATGGCCCGGCGAGCCCAGCGGGAAAAAGGATGTTGGCGCTCTACTTCATCAAAAAATAAAATAGCTTCGTCCCAACGCTTTGTATCCATTCTTTGCAAAGCGCCTGTATATAGGGTTTCTGCGGGACGCTCTACATAGGCCAGTTTAATTTTTTGCTTGCGACCAAATGTCGAACACCCGCTGAGCAGAAGCCCAACGATAAACATAACAATTACTGGGCGCAATATACGTCCTGTGTTTGAATAAAAATTCATATTACGGCTCTCGTTCACTTGCCTGTTCAATTACGCACTCCGACTCGCAGATTACGCGCATTAGGTCAAACAAAATAGCATTAAGATTACGAAAGACAGCTCTTACAGGGCAGATACGGTATCTTCAAGCCTAGAAATACCCTCTAGCCTGTTCCCATGAATTTTTTGCACCATTTGCGGCGTCGCGAGATGTGTGAATTTCCATGCCGTCGGATCAGCAAACAGGGCAAGTAACAATTGATGATTAAGAGCATGGCCAGCCCGGATTGTGGTCACACGCGCCAAAAGCGGCCCGCCAATATACATATCGCCCAATAAATCCAACGCTTTATGGCGGACAAATTCGTCGGCAAAGCGCAATCCACCAGGGTTTAAAACCTTGTCGCCATCAACAACAATAGCGTTGTCATAAGACCCGCCGAGGCTTAGACCCGCTTCGCGCAGCGCCACAACCTCATGGGCACGGGCAAATGTCCGGGCAGAGGCCATACGTTCCCTAAAGACCTTCACGTCCGGCTCGATTTCAATACGTTGGCGGCCAATGGCCCCATCGGCAAAATCAATGGCCACATCCAGATAAAGACAAGGGGACGGATCAATGCGGGCATAGGCATCCCCTGATTGAACTTCCACAGATTTCAAAACCTTGATATAACGCCTGGGTGCCTTTTGGGACAAAATCCCGGCTTGCTCGATCAAGCGTAAAAATGGCTCCGAACTTCCGTCCAGTGCCGGCAGTTCCGGGCCTTCAATTTCAATGATAATGTTATCAATGCCAACAGCAGAAAAGGCCGCCATTAAATGTTCTATTGTGGACACTTGGACGCCCGCCATATTACTAATCGTCGTACACCGCTTAACATCCGTGACGGCATCGGCGCGAACAACAATATTGTTTTCAATCCCGCGCACATCCGTCCGCACAAAGACAATTCCAGTGTTGACCGGCGCAGGCTTCATGACAAGACTGACGTGCAGCCCGCTGTGCAAAGCGACACCTTCGCACGTTACAGAGCCGCGTAATGTGGCCTGTCTTTGTACAGGAATAATTGATACGTCAATTGTCATAAAGAACTGCCATAATATATTGCCATGAAGAAGCGTCGCAAGGGTTATCTTAAGTCAACAAGACCAGTTTTGAAGACCAGTTTTGTTGTTGTTGCTCATTGTATACCGCATTAAACTCGCTGCGAAAACAAAAGCCCTGTTACAGTATGTTACAATTTGTGTTCGAAATTTAACATCAAATTATTCAATAGGTTAACCACAGTTAACCTGTTATAATTTTAGCTCTGAAACATCTCTGTAATCACCAAGTTTACCCCTGATAAATGTGTTGAACGCGAGAGCACGCCTTGGTTGTTTCGTGGTATTCGGCTCAACACGGTGTTGCAAGCTGGAGCAAAATAAAACCAGATCATGGGTTTTGGCTCCACGGTACTGGCGGGCGTATTATACAGATTATGCTTGTCGGGTTCAGGGGTAAGCACCAAACGTTGGTAATTGTTATGGCGGTCAAAAACCATATTGGCTCCGGGGGTTGGCAGTTCATCATAATAAAAAGAGCCCGATATTACCGAGTTCGAATGAGAATGACCATGCATGCCGTCGCCGGGCGGGTTGGTTAAAGCCCAGGACTGGGTAATATAAAGCTTTTGGCGAATACCCATGACCACATCTGCATAAAAATCAAGTGCATCTTGAATGGCCGACTTAAGTAAAAGCAGTTCAGGATTCTCAAAAATATACAAATCTTCAGAAATAAGATTAGTGCGATTTTTAACCATTTTCAGGTTTTTGATAAATTTTATTTGCCGTTCATCAATGGCACTCGCTAGTGAAACCTTGACAATTGGCTCAACGAATAATGGCTGAACATCGAATTTAGCGTTTTGTGTAGACATGACACCCCCTTACATATTCCTAATAATGACAACTTAGTCAAATTCAGGCCAAAAACAAGCCGAGGTTTATGAAACCAGTATGAGGTGCTTATTTGGCTAATTCTACTTGTTTTGACGGCGTAGAAAAGACGGAATTTCCAACTCGTCATCCTCATCAATGCCGAACAAATCACCCGTTTTGTTTATTGAAGTCTCCGGCATGGCCACAGGGGCAGGCGGTTTGGTTTTCTTGCGGCCAAAAAACCCGAACGGGCGCTTTACAACCGTTTGAGTTTCAACGGGTCGCATGGTTTCTTCAGCCCAATTTTCAGCAGGGGAAACGATCAGTGTGTCCGGTGCCTCAAATTTAGGCTTCGTATAGGTAAACGGCGGCGCCTGTGCAGGGCGGGTGAGTGTTTCTGCCCCACTGCTCTCTAATACCTCATCTTCACTTATATCCGCGCCCTGTGTATCAAGTATTTCTTCAGAATTTCCACCCACATCACTATTTTCATATGAATTTTGCGAACTGGCTTCCGGTATTTCATCTATTTCTTCCTGATTAGCAGCGTTAATGCCCGTCTCAGCACCTGTATATATCGGCGTCTCCATCTCGCGCCTCTCCACACCTGTGGCAACCACTGAAATGCGCACAATACCGTCCAAATCATTATCAAGGGCGGAGCCAATGATGATGTTGGCATTTGGATCCACTTGGCCACGAATGAGGCTCGCGGCTTCGTCAACTTCATAGAGGGTTAAATCGGCGCCGCCTGTAATGTTAATCAAAACGCCCTTTGCACCCTTTAACGATACATCATCCAATAGCGGATTGGCTATTGCACTTTCTGCGGCTTCGATGGCACGGCGTTCACCGGTCGCCTCTCCTGTTCCCATCATTGCCTTGCCCATCTCGTCCATTACAGTTCGAACATCGGCAAAGTCCAAATTGATCAACCCTGGTACGACCATTAAATCTGTGACACCACGCACACCAGAGTTAAGCACCTCATCTGCCATTGCAAATGCATCTGCCATCGTCGTGTTTTCAGTGGCAATTCGAAACAAATTCTGGTTCGGAATAACAATCAGTGTATCGACACAATTATACAGGGTTTCAATACCGACTTCCGCTAAGGCCATACGCTTGGAGCCCTCAAACTGAAAAGGTTTGGTGACAATCGCAACAGTCAATATGCCGCGCTCACGGGCTGCTTTGGCAATCACAG
This sequence comes from Alphaproteobacteria bacterium, assembly GCA_024278855.1. Lineage (GTDB taxonomy): Bacteria > Pseudomonadota > Alphaproteobacteria > Caulobacterales > Maricaulaceae > Robiginitomaculum_A. The sequence goes on from JAJRSJ010000068.1 coordinate 7,963, forward strand.
GTGCCGCCCCTGTACCCGTACCGCCGCCCATGCCTGCGGCAACGAATAACATATGGGCACCGTCAAGATGTTCCATAATTTCCTGCAAAGAACTTTCCGCAGCCTCCTCGCCGACCTCCGGGCGCATGCCAGCCCCCAGACCTTGTGTAATCGCACTGCCCATTTGGATACGCCGCTCCGCTTTTGACAATGCGATCGCCTGAGCGTCCGTATTAGCCACCAGGAAATCCACCCCGTCCAAGCCGGAATTAATCATATTGTTAACAGCGTTTCCCCCGGCGCCACCAACCCCAATAACAACAATACGGGGTTTTAGCTCAGGGGACTTCGGTATGGATATATTGATACTCATGAGTTGGCCTACATTTTATGGTTTGCAAATTGTTAATGTAAAATGTCGGCAAATCCTTTCACATCCGTTAATAAATCAAAGAATGAGGCAGGCTCAAAATATCAAACCCCAATCAAATCATATATGAAAAGAAAGCCGCTTAAGACTGCCTGCGTAATAATACAGCATGTTTTCATCAAGTAAATTTTGGGAATTAAACTTACAAATCAAATGGTTAAAAGTTTTCCTTAAACCACTTCAACGACCGAACAACACCGCCGCCCGCATAACGACGTTGCCGTACCCGCCTGCCTGATAGATCCGGCGGGCCGCTAATGGCTTCAGTTTTATCTTGGAAAACATGTTTCATTAACCCCCCGGCCACGGCAAAATCCGGCCCAGCCATGGCCTTCGGCAAACCAAGTAACCCGTGGGCCTCACCGATTCGGACCCGCTTGCCAAAAATTTGCTCGGCTAAAGGCACGGCCCCGGTCAGTTGTGCCGCGCCGCCGGTTAATACGATTCGCCTTCCGGCAAATTCTCCCATACCGGCAGCATTAAAACGGTCGCGTAATATTTCGAAAGTCTCCTCAAGTCTGGAGCGGACAATAGCGGTCAAGGATGATAACGGCTCTTGGTGTAATTCATCTTTGGCACCCATTGGCGGGCAAGGCACCATTTGACGATCATCGCTGGGGCTTTCCATAGCCGAACCATAAATGGCTTTAATGCGCTCTGCCGCTTCCCACGGCGTGGTTAAACCGCGCGCAATATCACTTGTTACATTTTTACCGCCAACCCCGACAGCATCAACAAATGCTAATGTTCGGTCACGAAACACCGCCGCCGTCGTGATACCGGCCCCCATGTCAATGACCGTCACCCCAAGATCAATCTCGTCATCGACCAACACCGCCTCCCCGGCAGCATAGGGCGAAGCTACCATGCCCTCAATGCGTAAATGACAGCGCTCAATACAATGGGAAAGGTTACGCAACACGCCGATATTTGCTGTGACGAAATGCATATGAACGCCTAACTTGCTCCCATACATACCGCGAGGATCCCGGATTCCGCGCTCCCCGTCCAAAGTCCAATTCAGCGGCAAGGCGTGTAAGATAGCCTGATCCGGTTCTGCAAATTCGACCATGGCCGCCTCCACCACGCGCCGCAAATTTTTGTCTACAATCTCGGCGCTGGAAAATGCGCTTTCCACATTGATTTGTCTGGATGCCAAAGAGCGGGTCGAAACATTGACAATAACCGATTGAATAGCAAACCCAGCGGCACGCTCAGCCTTCTCGACTACGTGCCTGATCGTGTATTCAGCCGCCTCCATATCCACCACTGCCCCCGCCTTTAGACCTGCACTGGCATGAAAGCCCGCGCCCAGTATGCGTATGTCCGCGCCCGGTTCGCGGTGACCGATCAGACACACAACTTTACTGGAACCAATATCAAGAATAGCAAATATTTCAGGCTGTGGTGTACCTAGGCCACCAGAAAACAGTGCCATAACTACGCCCTTTGGTGTTTTTGTTCGCGCCCATCTGTTTGTTTTGGCTTTAACATAAGCCGACCACCCACGCGCATATCAATATGTTGCAAGTTCAAATCAAGCAGGCCATATTGTTTTTGATATCGATCAAGTCTTTGCAGGGCCGAAGCAGGCCTTTGCTCAGGCAATAATATACGTGTCCCGTTTTTCAACACAATATCCCAACGCCTGTCGCCCACAAAAACCATGGCTTCAGTTCTTTCTTGTAGGGCAGGCTGAGCGTCAAGCATTGTCCAAACAGATTGCACATGGTCTGCTGCCCCTGGCCCGACCACAAATGGAAGATCTGAAAACGCCCTTATGTCTGCGGGTAAAACGATTGTACCCGTATGGTCAACCACATGGATTATCTGGTTATTTTGCCACAAGGCATAGGGTCTGCGCTCATTAATATGTACAACGATACTGTCTGGCCACAAACGCCGCACGACAACCGTTTCCACCCAACTTAGAGATTGAATGCGCTCTTGGGCATTTTCGATATCCATATCAAACAGATAATCGCCTGGCCTAACGCCCAGCATTTGCTTGATCTTAGCTTCCTGAACACGCCCCTCTCCAACAACATCCACATATTTCACGACAAAACCCATATTGAGCAATTTTTGCTTCTTATACTGCTCTATATTTGAGGAAATTTGCGGCAAAAAACCGCCGAGCCATAACCCGCCCCAAACAATCCCAAAAACCAATGCCAATGCCGCGACCACTAGGCGTTTAAATTTTTGGCGAGAGTAACTGGCACCGCGAATTTGCGCTGTCGCCCAATTGCGCGCACCGTTCAAACCAGGCTTGAGGGGGCTAACCCGCCGCGCACTTCCAAATTTTGCCGATCGTCCCGGCTTGCCTGCCCGTGCTCTATTTCCTACCTTGGCCATGTAGCGTCCTCAACTATCCAGCGGCAAAGCTGGCGAAAATTCATCCCCATCACATCCGCTTGCTCAGGCGCAAGGGATTTTGGGGTCATTCCCGGTTGAGTATTGAGTTCAAGCATTACGATTTTGTTTACTATATCCTTTTTTGTGGATTTTTTTGTCACTTTTTTATCGTTATAGCGAAAATCCGAACGGGTAAGCCCCCTGCACCCTAGAGCCTTATGGGCGGTTTCGGCCCATTTCATACAGATATCAGCAACCAGGTCAGGTATTTTAGCCGGAACAATATGGCTAGAGCCACCATCGGCATATTTGGCCTCATAATCATAAAATTCCGAATTGGCCACGATTTCCGTCACACACAAAGCTTTTCCGTTCATGACGCTAACAGTTAATTCCCGCCCCGGCGCAAACCGTTCTACCAGCACCAAAGATCCCATTTTTTCGTTCATGGCAATATCAAGGGGCGGTCGTTTGGCCCCTTTCATGACAATATAAACCCCAACACTGGAACCTTGAGCATTGGGTTTGATAACATAGGGAGGCGCCATGACATGTTTTTGTGCTGCAAGTTTTCGCGCAATTAATTTACCAACGGGAACGCGAATACCGGCTGCTTTTAAGACGATTTTTGCCCGGTGCTTATCCATAGCCAAGGCGGATGCCAATACACCACTATGGGTATAGGGCTTGCCAAACAGATCCAGCACGCCTTGCACCCGACCATCCTCCCCCCATTCACCGTGCAAGCAATTGACAATCACATCCGGGTTGATGCGGGAGAGTTGGGCCCATAAATCTTGGCCCACATCAATTGTTACCGTTTTAAAGCCTTGCTCGGACAAGGCCGCGTCCACGGCACGGCCTGAAACCAACGAGACTTCACGTTCCGCTGATAGACCGCCCAAAAGAATCGCGATTTTTTCAACCATGTTTTTTAAGCCTAACACCTATGCGCCGGATTTCCCATTCCAGAGAAATATCTTCGCTAATCAGGACTTTCGCACGAATAGTTTCGCCGAGCTCTTCCAGATCAGCCGCACTGGCATCCTGTTTATTGATCATAAAATTACAATGTTTTTCGGACATTTTTGCGCCGCCGATTTGAAAACCGCGCCCCCCCGCCGCCTCTATGACTTGCCAGGCACCCCGGTCACCAGAAAGGCTTGGATCAGGGTTTTTAAATGTCGAGCCGCCAGTCTTTTCTCTAAGGGGTTGTGAAAGCTCCCGGTCTGATTTGATTTCTTTCATGCGGGTAAAAATATGGCTTGGATGTTTCTCATAGCCCTGAAATATGGCCTCGACGAAAATCAAATCCTCCGGGACATCACTGTGCCGGTACCCGTACCCCATTTCGCGAACCGACAATATTTGTCTGCGCCCGCGCCGATCAAGTGCAATAGCTTCCAGTAACACACTATTGGTATCGCCTCCGTAACAACCAGCATTCATGCGCAAAGCACCGCCAACCGTCCCTGGTATACCAACGAAAAACTCCAAACCGCCTATGCCAGACGCCCCTGCATGTTTTGCCAACACGGAATCCAGACATGCAGCTCCGGCCCGTATCCTGTATTCACCTAACAATTCCACTTTGCCACAACTTGGCCCAAGCCGCACGACAACGCCGGGAACCCCGCCGTCTCGCACCAATGTATTGGAGGCCACGCCCAACACTTGCACCGGAATGTCCAAAGGCGTTGCGGCCAAAAAAAGCGCTAAATCGGCTTCATCTTCAGGGATAAACAAAACTTGCGCCATGCCGCCGACCCGAAACCAGGTAAATGGTGCGAGATGCACATTTTCTTTCAACCGCCCCCGAACCTCAGGCAATCTGTGAAGGATGGAGGGAAAGGTCATATTTACGTCTCCGCTAGCTTATCGGCAAGCTCTGCTGCCCACACTGTAATATCGCCAGCACCAAGGCAGACAATATAATCTCCCGGCTCTATAACAGGTTTTAAGATTTTCGCCAATGTTTTGCGTTCAACCGAGCGCACATTTCTGTGGCCGTGACGAACTAAACCCTCCACCAGAGCCGGGCCGTCAATACCGTCAATGGGCGCTTCGCCAGCCTCAAATACATCTGTGACATACACCCCGTCCGCATCATTGAAACACGTGCAAAACTCATCAAACAAATCCTGCAAGCGCGTATATCGGTGCGGTTGTACCACCGCATGGATTTTCCCCTTGCTACTTATTGGGCAAACCTGTCTTGCCGCCTTAAGGACAGCAGCTATTTCAACCGGATGATGACCGTAATCATCAATAATGCTGACATCATTCCAACTTCCCACATGGCTAAAGCGGCGCTTAACCCCGCCGAACCCTTGCAAGGCCGCCCGGACTTGCGCCTCGCTTATACCGAGCTCATAAGCAACGGCGATAGCCGCCAAGGCATTTTGCGCATTATGATCACCGGCCATGGGCAAGGTCAAATCCGCCCACCGCGCCTCGTCCTCATCGGCGCGTGAACGAAATACGGCATCAAATACGGCAGCGCCGTTTTCGTATCTTAAATTTTCAATACGCACATCGGCCTGGGCATTAAATCCGTATGTGACAGTTTTTCGGTCTGTAACCCGGCTGACCAAAGCTTGCACTTCGGGATGATCAATACACAGAACTGCAAACCCGTAAAAGGGCAGGTTTTCAACAAATTTATCGAAAGCGGCTCTTAGATTTTCAAACTTCCCATAATGTTCCATATGTTCAGGATCAATATTGGTGACAATGGCCACGGTCGGAAACAGCTTTAAGAATGAACCGTCGCTCTCGTCCGCTTCCACCACCATCCATTTCCCTGCGCCCAATGTGGCATTGGCCCCGTAGGCATTTATGATACCGCCGTTTATCACCGTCGGATCCAGCCCGCCGCCGTCCAGAAGCGCCGCGACCATGGATGTGGTCGTGGTTTTTCCGTGGGTGCCACCCACCGCAACCGCCCATTTGAGCCGCATCAGTTCGGCCAACATTTCAGCCCGGCGAACAACGGGAATAGATAGGGCGCGGGCCTCAACCAATTCCGCATTGTCTTGCCCTATAGCCGTTGAGACGACAACAGCCCCGGCCCCGTGAACTTGCTGGCGTTTTTGCCCAATATAGATTGTAGCCCCCAAATGCCGAAGCCGCTTGATGATGTCATTTTCGCGGAGGTCCGAGCCTTGCACCTGATAGCCCAGATTGAGCATAACCTCGGCAATGCCGCTCATACCAATACCGCCAATCCCGACAAAATGGATTGGCCCAATTTCGAATGGCATCTGTTCAAATGGCATTTGGGTTTGCATATGCGTTATTTCCTCAATAGGCGTCGGGCCATCAATATCCTGCGATATGGGTGACGCATTTCGCCAAATTAGTAGTGGCATCGGGTTTGGCCGCAAGGCGGGCCGCACCAGACGCGGAAGTGAGCCAGGACGAATCATTTATTCTCTCCGTAAGAATAGATTTAACTTTGTCTGGCGTAAACTCGAATTCTGGCAAAATATCGGCAGCGTCAAGGTTTTTTAAAGGCATTGCATTCAAGGTCTGGTGATCATCCATAGCAATTTTCAAGGGAACCAATAATGAAGGTAACCCCATTGCCATAATTTCCGAGACGCTTGATGCGCCGCTACGGGCGATAATGTAATGAGCTTTGGCAAGGTGGGTTTCAATATCCGAAAAAAACGGCTCACAGACTGCTCTAACCCCGGCTTTGGCATAAACCTCTCTGGCCAAGTTCAGGTTTTCCGCTCTGGTTTGTTGGACAACTGACAAGCGGTTACGCAGATCCTGCGGCAGCAATGCTACCGCTTTTGGTACGGTTTCACTGAGCAATTTCGCGCCCAGGCTTCCGCCAACAACCAGTAAATTTATCACATCTTCAGGCGGTTGATACACCCGCTTGCTTGCCCGAATAATATTTGCCCGCAGCGGGTTTCCCAGCACTTGCCAGTTAGTATTTTTTTTAATCCCGGCGGGTAATTTTTCCAAAATATCAAACCCGGAAACCACCATATCAGCCTTGCGGACAAACACCCGGTTGACCCGGCCAAGCACGGCATTTTGTTCATGCAAAACTGTCGGAATGTTCATTGATTGCGCCGCTTTTAACGCCGGAAAGGCCGGATAACCGCCAAACCCGACCACCACATTAGGCTGCCATTCCCCAATGAAAATTTTGGCTGTTTTTACACCTTGCATCAATTGCCACATGCCGCCAATGGCCCGAATTGGGTGTTTTGGCGATAGACTTGCCGCTTGAACTTCTACCAAAGTCTCGGCCGGGATATTGCCCGCATGTTTCAAACCCCGGGCGTCCGTCATCAAGGCTATGTCCCAACCATTATTTTTCAAATTTTCAGCCAAAGCCTGGGCCGGAAACATATGTCCGCCTGTACCGCCAGCCGCCAACAATATGCGCTTGCTTTTATTGCTCACTTAATTAACCCCGAACCCATATGCCCCCGGACGTTTGCGCGAAAATGCGAGAATCAGCCCGACAGAAAAACTCAACGCCAACATGGACGATCCACCGTAGGAAATAAATGGTAAAGTCATACCGGTTGCCGGCGCAATATTGAGGTTAACCGCAAGATTAATCATGGTTTGCAAGCCGATCATAGTGGCAAGTCCGGCGACGGCCAGTTGGGAAAAATAATCATTCAAGTGCAAAGCATTTCTGAAACTGCGGGCAACGAAAGCCAAAAGCAATACAATAAGCCCAACCGAAAGTAAAAACCCGAACTCCTCAACCGCTACAGCAAAGATAAAATCCGTATGGGGATCAGGCAAATTGTATTTGGCGCGCCCTTCCCCTGGGCCTACGCCGAACAGCCCGCCATTGGCAATGGTTTGCAGGGCCTTGCCCGTTTGGGTCGCCGCCAAGTTTTCAGGGTATAGAAAGCTGATGATACGGTCGCGCATATGGGACAGAAATTGAAAAGCCAAAATACCACCAATGAGCGATACGCCAAACAGTGCGCTAATGAGTTTCATAGGCAGGCCAGCATAAAATACCACCGAAGCTAGGCACAGTGTCAATAAAATAGACTGCCCAACATCTGGCTGATTGATCAAAAGAAAGATCAGCACACCAAAGACCATGAACAAAATAATGATGCCGGGAAATTCAGGGTGTTTTTTGCGAACCGAGAACATCCACGCCGCAAAAACTATGAGGCCCGGTTTGACAAATTCGGATGGTTGTAACAAGAGCGGCCCAATTTTTATCCACCGCTTCGAACCTTTGACACTCATTCCCAATTCCGGCAAAACCGCCAGAACAGCTATGCCACCAATCAGTGCCAAAACCCCTAAACGGCGGGCGTTGTTTATGGGTAACATCGAAACTATAATGGCACTAGCGAGCCCCATGACGGCAAATATCCCATGACGTTTTAAGAAAAAAAACGGCTTGTCCTCATAAAAACTATAGGACAAGGACAATCGGTAAGTCGCCGCCGGGCTGGCAGCTATTGACAATACAAATCCAAAAATCAACAGAGCTACGAACAACCCCAAAGTGATCCGGTCAATACTCCGCCACCACTCCAAAAGGACAAACCGATTTGTGCGCGAACGCCCTATCATGCGGCATTTTCATCTGTTTTAATGTTCTTAGTAGTCTTAGTGCTATTCTTGATATTAGCGTTATGCCCAAAATTTGCTTTCTCGCGTTCATATAAGTCGATGATCTCGAGACTTAGCTTGCGAAATACATCGCCGCGATCTTCAAAATCCTTAAATTGATCAAAACTGGCACAGGCCGGGGACAGCAAAACAACCGGATTGGGCGCCCGTGATGCCAGCGCGTCTTTCGTGGCACACATTATGGCCAATTTCAGGTCTTCAGATATCTTGGCGGAAACTTTATTGGTCTTTAAACACTGGTCAAATTCATCCGCCGCCTCGCCGATCAGATATGCGCGGGTAATATTGCCAAAATGGGGACGCAAGCCATCAAGAGCGCCCGCACTCTCTTCGCCAGATTTGCCCGTATTTGACTGGCCCTTGTCAGACTGGCCCTTGTCAGACTGGCCCTTGTCAGACTGGCCCTTTCCCGGCTTGATCACGCCCGGTTTAGCCTGCCCTCCGGCAATCCAGTAAATATTATCATAGGTTTTAAGTGCCTGTGCCGCAGCGTCCACATTGGTAGCTTTACTATCATTGACATATTTCACCGGGCCTGCGGAGCCCAAATTTTCAAGTCGGTGTTCAAGGCCGGGAAAGCTAAGAATAGCCTTGCCAATTGTTTCAGGCTTTAACCCCAAAGCCCGCACCGCCCCGTAAGCTGCGGCGGCATTTTGCCAATTATGTTCGCCGTCAAGGCCCACAGCTTTTCGCAAATCCACGACCAATTCGCAGCGCCCATCCATCATAGAATAAAGCTGACCTTTAATAACACAAACACCGCCCCCCAATGAAGATTTGCCGGATATGGGCAAGACGCGGCGGCCATTTTGCGCCTTTAAACGCGAACAAATGCGCTTTCCCTGCGCCCCGTCCACGCCAATAATCGCAGTGTCTTCTTTTGTCTGGTTGGCAAAAATTCGAAGCTTGGCTTGCTCATAGCCTTTCATATCCCCGTGGCGTTCCAGATGATCCGGAGACAAGTTTAAAAAACGGCCCCATTGGGTTTCAAGCTAAATGTGCGCTCCAACTGGTAGGACGACAATTCCAACACATAATTTGCGCCGTCATATATGTCTTCCAAATCAAGCACGCCGCGCCCGATATTGCCGCCGACTTGCGAGTCGCGCCCGGCCTGATCCAATATATGCCCAATGAGCGCCGTCGTGGTCGATTTTCCATTTGTGCCGGTAATGGCGATAATATTAGGGCGGCGCTCCGGGGCGCGGACCATAACCTCACGGGCGAAAATTTCTATATCGCAGATAATTGGCACGCCTGCGTCCTTGGCCTTTTTCGCACTCCAGTGGGCTTTCGGCAAATCATGGGGCACGCCGGGAGATAAGACTAGCTCATCAATTTTTTTCCAATTGGCCTTGCTTAAATCCTTGACGCGCACACCCAGGTCTTTGGCCATTTTCTGGCTAGTTTTATTATCGTCCCAGGCAAGAACATTGGCACCGCCCTTTTGCAAGGACAATGCCGCAGTGATACCACTGCGCCCAAGGCCAAAAACGGCAATGGTTTTTTCCTTAAATGTGCCTGCCTCAATCATTGTGGTTTTGCTACCTATCTAAGTTTAAGTGTTGAAAGTCCGATCATGGCCAAAATTACGGCTATAATCCAAAAGCGAATAACAATGGTGGGTTCAGCCCAGCCCTTTTTCTCATAATGGTGATGAATGGGTGCCATACGAAACACGCGTTTCCCCGTAAGTTTAAACGAAGCCACCTGTACAATGACCGACACCATTTCCAAAACAAACAAGCCGCCAATAATTGCGAGGACGATTTCGTGCTTGGTCGCAACGGCCGCCGCCCCTAATGCGCCGCCTAAGGCCAGAGAGCCAGTATCGCCCATAAATATCATGGCGGGGGGTGCATTATACCAAAGAACCCCAAGCCCTGCCCCCAATAAAGAACCAAGTACAATTGTGATTTCGCCAGTACCGGGCACATAGGGCACCCCCAGATACGGTGCGTATACGGCATTGCCGACCAGATAGGCTATGGCAGAGAAACTGGCCGCCGCAATCATCACAGGCACAATGGCCAACCCGTCCAACCCGTCTGTCATATTAACGGCATTGGAGGCCCCGACGATGACAATGCAACCAAACGGAATAAAAAATATACCCAGATTTAGCAATGTATCTTTGAAAAACGGCACCGCAAGCCCAGTACCAAAATGCGAAGGCTCTGACGGCGAAATTCTGGACAGGACATAAACAGCGGTGGCGGCAATAGCAAATTCGATGACCAATTTTATTTTTCCGTTCAGGCCCTTTGGTGTTTGTTTGGAAACCTTCAAATAATCATCGACAAAACCGACGGCGCCGAATCCTATTGTGACCAACAAAACAACCCATAAATACGGATTGCTCAGATCACCCCAAAGCAATGTGGTGACCACCATAGAAACCAAAATCAACAAACCACCCATGGTGGGTGTGCCCGCCTTTGCAACAATATGGCTCTGGGGGCCGTCATTACGGATTGGCTGCCCCTTAACTTGTTTCATCCGCAACACCCGGATCAGCTTTGGCCCGAAAACAAAGGCAATAAGCATTGAAGTCATTACGGCCCCGCCAACCCGAAATGTGATATAATTAAACAAGTTAAACACTTGAAATTGTTCGGCGTAGGGTGCCAACCATTCATAAAGCATGGGTAAAATCCTTTTTGTTATTGTTATTGTTTGCGGACGGCAACTGCTTTAAAGCCGCGACGAGCTTGCCCATACCAGAGGCATTAGATCCTTTGACCATTAAGGTATCCCCGTTTTCAAGCAAGGGTAAAATCCCGCTTAGGCAAGCCTTATGGTCTGCATACCAACCTGCATTTATGGCCGTGGGCAAAACACCGCCCAGATGTTTCATACGCAGGCCGCAGGTGACCACCAAGTCAATATTGGCCGCGTGCAAGGGGTCAAGCATCTCGGCATGAAGCGCCGCCTCGTCGTCGCCAAGCTCCAACATGTCGCCCAACACGGCGATCTTACGCCCCTTATTTAACCCTAAAACCGCAATGGCCGCCTTCATGCTTTCCGGATTAGCATTATAACTTTCGTCGACTAGGTAAATTCTTTTCTCGCCAATATTCAGGCAATTGATCTCGCCTCGACCTTGTATTTCTTTCATGTTTTTCAACGAGATAAGCATATCATTTAATTTCAAACCTACAGAGTGTCCAACTAGCAAACTACAGGCTGCATTCTCCACCCAATGCTTGCCTGGCAAAGGCAGCTCGACGTCAAATTTACGTCCGGCAATGCGCATAACAGACTGGCTTGAATTCGCCAACAAGCGCGTTTCTAAAATGCAGGCATCGGCGTTTTTGTGCCAGCCAAATGATGCAATTTTTATTGCATTTTTGGGTAGGTGTTGTGCGAGCAAAGAATAATACGCACTATCTCTTGGCAGTATGGCGACACCATTTTTAACTAGTCCCGACAGTATTTCCGCTTTCGCCTTTGCGATCGCTTTTACATTTTTAAAATGGGCCAAATGCGCCGGAGCAATTTTAGTGATAACCGCAATATTCGGCCTGACAATCCCGGTCAAATCCGACAGCTCACCGGCGTGGTTCATGCCCATTTCAAAGACACCGTATTGTGTGTCTTGGGCCATGCCCGCCAATGTTAAAGGCACACCCCAATGATTGTTATAGGACTTGATCGAGGCATGGGTATTTCCGCTGAGGCGGCACATATTTGCAATCATTTCTTTGACACTGGTTTTACCAACGCTACCTGTCACAGCAATGCGGGTCGCGGATGAGCGTTTCCGCGCCGCAACGGCTAAGTCTTCCAAAGCTTTCAAACTGTCGGGAACAATCAAGGCAGGAGCATCCGTAATCTGGCGTTCGGAAATCACCGCCCCCGCGCCTTTTTCGTAGGCTAACGGAATAAAATCATGCCCATCGCGAATATCTTTGAGCGGCACAAATAATTGCCCCGGTTTTAGCGAACGTGTATCAATTGACAGACCGTTTATAGCCCATTCACCGACTGCCTGCCCGCCTGTGGCGGACACGGCGTCCGTATGTGACCATAACCCGCTCATGACAACACCGCACGGGCCACATCAACATCACTGAACGGGACGGTTTTATCGCCGATAATTTGACCGGTCTCGTGGCCTTTACCGGCAATGACCAAACAATCATTTTTTTGTAACAGAGATATAGCGTGGGCAATCGCTTCGCCCCGGTCGGCAATTTCCTGAGCGCCGGGACAGCCCGCTTTTACCGCCCCTCGAATGCGAGCAGGCACTTCCGTGCGCGGATTGTCGTCTGTGACAATCACCAAATCTGCCAATTTTTGCGCGACTGCGCCCATTTTCGGGCGTTTGTCCGGGTCGCGGTCGCCACCGCAACCAAACACAATGATTATGCGCCCCATTGTGTGTGGTCGCACCCCGCGTAACAATTTTTCTAACCCGTCAGGTGTATGGGCAAAATCTACAAATACCGGCGCACCCATTTGCGTGCGGCCCGCCAATTGCATCCGCCCGGCGACCCCGTGCAAATGTTCCAACGCCTTGAGAGCAATATCTTTGCCTACGCCGGTTTTAACCGCCAAGCCTAGGGCGCACACCGCGTTTAGGGCTTGAAATTCCCCAGCCAAGGGTAAGTCAATTTTAATGCGCTCCCCCTCCCACATCAATTGCAGGCTTTGGCTTGATGCACGCGGGGTTAACTCGGCAATACGGATATCCGCGCCGGCCCAACCAACACTCATCACGTCAAGCCCCGCGCCTTCGGCTAGCTTATACATGCGCCGCCCGTACTCCCCGTCAACATTTATCACTGCGGGCGCACCCTTTGGCGCCAACTGGGTAAACAAACGAGATTTGGCTAAAAAATAGTCTTCCATATTGTCATGATAATCGAAATGATCTTGGGTCAAATTGGTAAACCCGACCGCCGCCAAAGACACACCGTCAAGGCGGAATTGCACAAGACCGTGGGACGATGCTTCCATGCCAACATGGCTAATTCCGTCTGCGGTTAATCCGGCCAAAGTTTGGTGTAGAGCCACCGCATCAGGTGTGGTGTGCTTTAAGGGCAAAATACCTGCGTTGCTAGTCACGCCCAAGGTCCCGAAACAAGCCCCATTAAGCCCGGCATAGGCCCAAATGTGCCGCAAAAACTCTATGGTTGAGCTTTTCCCATTCGTACCCGTTAACGCCGCAATGATCTCTGGCTGGCCAGGATATAATTTGGCGGCAATATGCGCATAGAGCCTGCGGGGATTTTTTGCCTCTACATAAGGCACGGGCATATCCGCCAAGCCCGGCAAACTTAACACGGCCGCAGCCCCGTTCTCTAGGGCGCCTTCAATATAATCACGCCCATCCGCCAATGTCCCCGGCATGGCGGCAAACAAATCACCTGCCTGCACGGCGCGGCTGTCTGAAGTCATTCCGGTGATCACAACATCCGGCCCCTTAAGCGGTTTTGGGCTTATGAGTGTCGATAACATCATTGCACACCCCCGGCTACCCCATGGCTGAGGGCGCTTGTTTCCACAATTTTCCGAACCCCAAGACGGGGCGCAATGCGCTCAACAACGGCCCGCGCACTTAAAGCCGCATTCCAGCCAGCCGTGGCATACCCCCAACTCCCCTCATAAGCTTTGGGCTCATCATAAACAATAAATACCAAATATTGCGGATCGGAATAGGGAAATGCGGAGACAAAAGATGTTACCAGACGGTTTTTGACATAGGCACCGTCTATCAATTTTTCCGCAGTTCCGGTTTTACCCATAACTTCATAGCCTTTAACGGCGGCATTTCGGCCTGTTCCGTCTGTCACAACATAGCGCATCATTTGGGTCACATATTCGGATGTCTGGCTCGACACCGCACGTTGGGATTTGATGGCTTTGCCTATACGGTGTTTTTCAATGGTCGGCTCAACATATACACCGCCGTTAAGCAGGGTCGCCAACGCTGAGGCCAGTGCCAAGGGAGTAACGGAAATACCGTGACCGTAAGATACGGTCGCCGTTGTAATATCCTGCCACTTGGTTGCCACCAAAGGCGCGGCGCTTTCGTGCAGTTCTATAGGTACACGGGAAAACAAACCAAGTCTTCTTAGCAAATCTTGTTGCGCCTCCGCGCCAGATCTCAGCGCAATCATGGCCGCACCACGGTTGGATGATTTTGCCAATATATCATAAGCCCCCAAAGCAACAGAACTTGGATGATCATCTGTGATTGATTTGGATTGTATGACCAATTTATCTTGCACCGCGAGCTTCTCCTCATGCCCGATAACCCCGGTCTCGTGCGCCAGAGCCATGGTGATCGGCTTGAAAGTTGAACCAAGTTCATACAAGGACATTGAGGCACGGTTAAGGCGCTCATGAGGCAAAGCCGCGCCGAACCGGTTCGGGTTAAAGTCCGGCATAGATGCCATTGCAAGAATTTCACCGGTCTTGATATTCATCACAATTCCAGAACCCGCATCAGCTCCATATTTTTTCATACCGGCTCTTAGTTCGTCCTCAACGGCGAATTGTACGCCCATATCCAAAGACAAACGTATGTCAGCACCCCCTGCCTCAAAAAGCTGCGCGTTAAAAGCCCGCTCAACACCCGCAGTGCCGTTTTGGTCAATGTCGGTAAAACCTAAAATATGGGATGCCAATCTGCCACGTGGATAAACACGCTTAGGCTCTACTGCAAATTCCAACTCCGGCAAGCCCAGTGAAAACACCGCCTGACGTTCTTTGGGCGTAAGATTGCGGCGCAACCAAACGAATGATTTATTTGATGACAACCGGCTTTCTACCACCGCCGGGTCAAGGTCTGGCAGTGCTGAAATAATCGCCTCGGTCGAAGCCACCACATTCCATACTTTTTTTGGATTGGCGCTTAACGAATATGTGCGCAGGCTTGTGGCCAATAACGCACCATTACGGTCAACAATATCAGCGCGGGCTTTAACTTGGCTCGTCGGCATCCCGTGAAGGGTTTTTGGGGCGCGCAGCAAAGAAATTTCCGCCAAGCGCGACACCAAAAGCAGGAAAAACAGACTAAATACCACCATGCCCATGATAATGCGCACGCGGGTTTGGCGGACAAGCTGTACTTCGTCGGCCAACACATTCAAGGTTGGCGCAGATGCCATAAATGCGGGTTGGTCTGGCAGTTCCGGCAAGGCTATTGGCGATAAATCTTTCATTATCCACCCGCTTTCGGCTTGTAATTACGTGCGCGCAACTCCTTCACTGCGCCGTCTAATGTCAATGTCCGCTCAACAGGTGTTGGCTGTAAATCCAACTGCTGCGTGGCCAATGTCCGCAAACGACCAGGGCGCGACAAATGCGCAAGCTCGGCACGCAATACATGTACGGCGTGTTTCTCATCGGCAAGGTTTTGCTCCAAAACTTCGACCTTGTGCTTAACAGCCAATGTTCTGGCTTTGAGTGAATATAAAACCACGACCAATCCGACACCGATCAACATCAGCACAATCCAACCCAGTTTACTGGTGCGCGGCAGTACGGAACTCCGATATCTCATGGGATAAGCTCCTCAAGAACATCAAGCCCAGGTATATTCGCCAACAGATTATCGTCCTGAGGCCAAGGTTTAGCATTTGTACGCACACCCGTGCGTAACCTGGCAGAACGGGCGCGCGGATTTGCCCCAAGTTCGTCCTTGCCGGCACCGGTGCCGGCACGCTTTTGGAGTATGAACGACGGCTGGTTTTCATTGGCAGCTTGCGGCGGCAAATAGCGTGAACCACCCTTTACCTCACCAGAGCGGCGGCGCAGAAACGATTTAACAATCCGGTCTTCCAGGGAATGGAAACTAACAACAACCAAACGACCGCCAGGCTTTAATATCCGCTCCGCCGCCAACAGGCCGCGCACCAGTTCGCCGAGCTCGTCATTGATAAAAATCCTCAACGCCTGAAACACCCGCGTCGCCGGATGGCGTTTACCGGATTGACCCAAAGCAGATGCGAGAATATTTGCAAGTGCGCCCGTGGTCTCAATCGGCTTTTCCTCCCGGACCCGGACAATAAAATCCGCACATCTTCGAGCCCGGCGTTCTTCGCCGTAGACTTTAAATATTCGCTCCAAGTCATTGCGGGACATATATTTTACTGCGTCCGACGCGCTCGGCCCCGCGCTTGGCATGCGCATATCCAGAGGTCCGTCGCGCATGAAAGAAAACCCGCGTATATCCTCGTCCAACTGCATGGACGACACACCAATATCTAGCACAACACCGTCAACCGGCACATTATTTGTGACCTGATCCAGTTTGGAAAATTCGGTACGCACAAACGAAAACTTCTCGCCAAATTCGGCCGCCAACCTTTCCGCATGGGGCCGAACCCGTGGGTCCCGGTCAAGACCGATAAGCTTGCAACTCGCGGATTGCAAAATAGCCGCACTATACCCGCCCGCGCCGAATGTGCCGTCAATATAGGTCTCACCGCTCGTCGGCAATATCGCCGCCAAAATTTCATCTAGCAATACGGGAATATGGCTCATACCTGCCCCCCGGAGCCAGGACTTCCAGGGTTTCCAGGGTTTCCAGGCTTGCCAACTGCACGAAGGCTATATTGGCCTTCCCGTGCCATCGCACGGGTAGCCTCTGCCTTGACTTCATGATCGTTCGTATTCCAAATTTCGAAACGGTTCCCCAATCCTACGAAGGTCACTTGCCCGTTGAGGCCAGCGCCAGCAGCCAAATCCTTGGGCAAGGACACCCGCCCATTACCGTCAAATGCCAAACGGCGACCTTCCGAAAATATCGTCCACTCAAACATATTCCGCACATCGTCATAAGGATCCGCATTATCAAGGAGTTCCTGATATGTCCGCATCAAAGCCATGCCACTAGCTTCAAGCCACCGCCCCCTCATGCTGGGCCAGACAACAATACCGTCAAAATTTCCAACAGACTTGTCCGCTGCGATGACTGCACGAAAATCCGCAGGCACGGAAACCCGTCCTTTGGCATCTAGCGCACTGGTGACACGTGACAAAAACATACGTTCCCCCGCAGCAGACCATTGCTGCACCCAAAGGGGATAGCATGGGACAGGATGGGACACAATGCCAATTTATTGTTTTATTAAGTATAAATTCGAGTTTTTGCGCGAATTACCTCGATTTTTAAGAACGTAAATCGAACATGGTGATTGCTCTACTGCCGCCACCCAATATAGGGAGATGCTAAACAAATAGTTTCGATGTTTTCCCTACTGCACCTATTCGCCCTAGTGCACGCGCTCATAGGGTTTTGCGACGGCGCGGACAAACCCCTCAACCGTTTCGTCCAACTTATAGCGCACTAGGTCTTTGCGGCGGAAGTTTTTGCGCGTACCCAGTTTTCTCATCACCCGGCCAAGGGCGGCTTTCGCGACTTTTTCAGGGGCGGACGCATTGGCCCAGCTTGGATTACGTCCATATTTACGCCGCAACACACCGTTGGCAAACATACCCGCATTGGTAAAAGCACTGCGTCTGGTGGAAAATTCCATCACCATTGAGACACAAAATGTGACATTTTCGACGCGGTGCGGCGAGCGGTGCGGCCAAGTGACCATCTCGCCGCCGTGTAAATCCGCGCCCGCAATAACGGCAAACGCATCCATGTCATAGCTAAACGGCATATCTTCGTCGACTTCACCAAGCACGATACTTTCATAGGCAATGTCCGGCAGAAAATCTTGCGTTTTTGGATATACCCAAGCCTTCTTGTGCCCGCGAATGTGCCACAAATGCGTCATGGTCGGGTCAGAATGATAGGGGGTGGCCGCACTTGCTGACGAGATCAAAATCCCGCCCCGGCAATTGCGCCGGTCCGCGTTTTTTCCGGTATGGCCTTCCAATTCTTCATGTAACTGATCCAGAATTTTGCTATATTCTGGCCTCTGGTTCATGGCTTCGCGTACATTGATCCAGACCTTGGCAGATGATTTGGCCGCCTTGATCATGGTGGCCCCGTCCGCACCGCTAAAATCAACCGTTACTGGTTGGTGCGGATAATCTGGATCGTCCGGTAAATGCTGAAAATCAATTAAATGGTTTGGATGCTCGTCCAGCAGTTTCGCCAAAGCCGCGTCCGTAAACAAACCCGTTTCGTTCATGGCATGTTTGACCACCATGACCTGCTTGCCATAATTAACCCGGTTTTCTTCTGTCCAATTTTGAATAAGTTGCATGTCTATCTCCATTATACCCGTTAGATTTACACCTCAGGGCTTGTACTTTTTCCAAGAGTGAAACACTCTCATAAATGTCCTAATATTCATGCAATTATGCCGCCCAAACGACAGGGTGTGCGGACTTGTCGCAGGCTAGGGTACGCAATAGGCAGTGACAAACCATAGTATTTTTTCCATTTTACGATTTGCAATTATGTGCTAGTATCTATTTGCTTTAGAATCTGTTTATCTGGATTTATTGCAAAGAGAATTAAAAAACGGGAATTAAAAACAGGGGGGACCTTTGTGTCTAATAATGTGTCTGAAAATTCGTCGATTATAAAAAGAGCCAACGGGGCGATTATACCTATTGGTTTGATTTGCATCCTGGGCTTTGTTTGGGCCGTTATGGTTGCCGCACGCGGGGTTGACCCGGTGATCAAACCCCATGCCTATATGTATATTTTCGCCTTTGCCTTGGCCATATTTGCGCTAGTCTACGGCGTGACCAAAGACAAATTTGTCTATAACCCTTATGAATATGATGACAGTGTTATCAAGGCGGGTGTCATTGCCACAATTTTTTGGGGCGTTGCCGGCATGTTGGTCGGCGTGATCATCGCGCTACAATTGGCTTTCCCGCAATTATTATACTCTATAAACCTTGACTGGCTCAACTTTGGCCGTTTGCGCCCCTTGCATACTTCGGGGGTTATTTTCGGGTTTGGCGGCAATGCCTTGTTGGCGACTTCGTTTTATGTGGTTCAACGCACTAGCCGCACCAGGTTGGCCGGCGGCATGTGGCCGTGGTTTGTGTTTTGGGGCTATCAATTATTTCTGGTTATTGCCGGCACTGGCTACCTCATGGGTATCACCCACGGCAAAGAATACGCCGAACCTGAATGGTATGTGGATATTTGGCTGACCATTGTCTGGGTGGCTTATCTAAGCATATTCATGATGACCTTGGTCAAGCGTAAAGAAAGGCACATCTATGTGGCCAACTGGTTCTATCTGTCATTTATTGTCACAGTCGCCTTGTTGCATATTGTCAACAACCTAGCCTTACCCGTAGACTGGCTTGGGGCTAAAAGTTATTCCCTGTCCAGCGGCGTGCAAAGCGCCATGACCCAGTGGTGGTACGGTCATAATGCGGTTGGGTTGTTCCTAACTACCGGTTTTTTGGGCATGATGTATTATTTCATTCCCAAACGTGCCGAGCGTCCAGTCTATTCCTACCGCCTGTCGATCGTGCATTTCTGGACTGTGATTTTCATCTATATCTGGGCCGGACCACATCACTTACACTTTACCGCTTTGCCGCAATGGACGCAAACATTGGGCATGGTATTCTCAATCATGTTGTGGATGCCAAGTTGGGGCGGCATGATTAACGGCCTGATGACCTTATCGGGCGCATGGGATAAATTACGCACCGATCCGGTTTTGCGTATGCTGGCCGTGTCCGTGGCGTTTTACGGCATGGCGACCTTTGAAGGCCCGCTTATGTCCATTCGCACCGTCAATGCGCTGTCGCATTATACCGACTGGACGATCGGCCATGTCCATGCGGGCGCTCTTGGTTGGAACGGTCTGGTGACATTTGGTGCGCTATATTGTCTGGTGCCGTGGCTGTGGAAGAAAAAACAAATGTATAGCGTGCGTATGGTAGAATGGCATTTCTGGTTATCGACCATTGGTATCTTGTTCTATATTACCGCCATGTGGGTGTCGGGGATTATGCAAGGCCTGATGTGGCGTGCTTATACCGACTTTGGTTTCTTGGAGTATTCCTTCATCGAAACCGTCAAAGCCATGCACCCCTATTATGTAATCCGGGCGCTCGGCGGAACATTGTTCATGTTGGGTATGTTCCTGATGGCATGGAATGTCTGGTTAACCGTCAAAGGCAAGGGCGATGCCCACGCCCTCGGCGACGATACCCCGCCAGCGAAAAAACCGTCCGTATCGGCAATCCCTGAATTGGCGCATAACCTGAAACAAGGAGCATAGTGATGAATAGTCTTCATGATTTTATGGAAAAACGCGCCTTTGCCCTGATGGTCGGCATTCTTTTGACCGTCATGGTTGGCGGTATCGTGCAAATTGCGCCCTTGTATTATATAGACAGTACCATTGAGGAAGTGGACGGTATGCGCCCCTACTCCCCGTTGGAATTGGCCGGACAGGATATATATGTGCGCGAGGGCTGTTATACATGTCATTCGCAAATGATCCGCCCCTTGCGCGACGAGATTGAACGCTATGGTCATTATTCTCTGGCCGCGGAAAGCATGTATGACAGGCCGTTTCTTTGGGGTTCCAAACGAACCGGGCCAGATCTGGCCCGGGTTGGCGGTAAATACACCGATGATTGGCACGTTATGCATATGAGTGAGCCGCGCAAAGCCGTACCAGACTCGGTCATGCCGCCCTACGCATTTTTGGCGACCACCAAACTTAACTACGCTAATTTTGGCGCTCATCTAAAAGCTCAAAAAGCCTTGCGCGTCCCCTACACCGACGAAATGGTTCGACTTGCCGCGTCCGATATAGAGACCCAGGTCAATCCAGACGCCGATGACGTTGACGCATTTTTGGCCCGTTACCCAAAAGCCCAGGTGCGCAATTTCGACGGACAGGCTGATATCACGGAAATGGATGCCATTATCGCCTATATGCAAATCCTTGGCACACTGGTGGATTTTGACGAGTACGAAGCCAATATCAAAGACAATTCTAGATAGAAGGACGCCAACGCAATGGAATATGAACAAATAGCATTTTTAGCGAAATATGGCGGCACGCTATTTTTCTTTGTATTTTTCCTGTGTGTGCTTGCCTATGTGTTTTGGCCAGGCGGCGGCAAACGGGCCAAAGAAGCCGCAGACGTGCTGTTTCACGATGACCACCCCATAGTTGACGCTACCAAAAATGAGGAACAATCATGAGCGACAATAAAAATATTGACCAACATACTGGAACCGAAACAACCGACCATGAATGGGACGGTGTTAAAGAACTGAACACGCCAATGCCTAAATGGTGGATTGGTATTTTTTATATCAGTATTTTATGGGCCGTAGGCTACGCCGTCGCCATGCCCGCCATTCCGCTCCTCAACGGCTATACCAAAGGCCTGTTTGGTTGGTCTGACCGGGTTAAAGTCGCCGAAGCAATCGACGAAATGCACGCGGAACGGGCCGTAAATGCGCAAGCTCTCATCGGCGCTGGCATCACGCAAATTGAAAACAATCCTGAACTGCTGCGTTTCGCTACCGAGCAAGGCAAAGCCTTGTTTGGGGATAATTGCGAAACCTGTCACGGCAAGCGCGGCCTGGGTGTTGTTGGCTATCCCAATCTTAATGACGACATTTGGATTTGGGGCGGCAGTTTTGACGAGATCAAATACTCAATCAATTACGGCATTCGCGCCGCCCATGACGACACCCGCCTCAGCACCATGATGGCCTATGGCCGCGACGAAATTCTGGAACCAAAGCAAATTGACGATCTTGTGCAATATGTGTTGCAACTTTCCGGGCAAACTTCGGACGGGGCCGCTTCCATGCGCGGCGCGACTTTGTTTGCTGAAAACTGCACGAGTTGTCACGCAGTGGACGGCACAGGCTCTCGCGAAAACGGCGCGCCCAATTTGACCGATGCAGAATGGCTCTACGCTGGTGATGCAAAAACCGTGCGGGCCTCTATTTTTGATGGCCGAAATGGTGTCATGCCCAATTGGAATGAGCGTTTGCGCGAAGAACAAATTGCGGCGCTAACTTTTTATGTCCACTCAGACCTAGGCGGCGGCGAGTAAATCTGATACATAAGGGGCCTAATACAGGCCTCAGCTATCTGGCCGTACCGAGAATGGAACCCCCAAATGTCTGAAAGCGACAAAAAACGCAACCGTCGTGAAGCCGCCCCCGGAATTAAAAAATCCCGTTGGAAAGCCGTTACCACATCAACGAAATCCAATACGGACAGCCTGTATAAAACCAGAACGAAAATATTCCCAAAGCGCATCCAAGGCACTTTTAGACGCATAAAATGGATTGCCCTGATTATCATGTTGGCTATCTATTATTTCGTGCCGTTCATCCGTTGGGACCGCGGGCCGGGTGCGCCTGACCAAGCCGTGCTTATTGATTTTGTCAATGCGCGGTTTTATTTTTTCTTTATCGAAATTTGGCCCCAGGAAGTCTATTATATTACGGGATTGTTGATTTTTGCGGCCATTGCGCTGTTTTTGGCATCTGCCTTGTTTGGGCGTTTGTGGTGCGGTTTTGCCTGCCCGCAAACCATATGGACGGATCTGTTCATTGAAGTCGAGCGTTTGTTTGAAGGCGACCGCAATGCCCGTATCAAATTGGAAAAATCCAAATGGACAGCCTCGAAAATCCTTAAAAAAACTGGAAAACATATTGTCTGGATATTTATCGCCATGGCGACTGGTGGGGCGTGGATCTTGTATTTTCACGACGCGCCAGATGTGCTTTCGCATTTCTTTACGGGCGGTTCGCCCTTAACGGCCTATGTGTTTGTTGCTATGCTCACAGCCTCAACATATTTACTGGCCGGATTTATGCGCGAACAGGTCTGTATCTATATGTGCCCTTGGCCACGTATCCAGGCGGCTATGACCGATGTTGAAGCCTTAAACGTCACCTACCGCAGCGATAGGGGTGAGCCGCGCGGCCCGCACAAAAAGGGGCGACATGGGAAGGTCGGGGCGATTGTATAGATTGCCGTCAATGTATCGCCGTTTGCCCGACCGGCATTGATATTCGCGACGGGCTGCAACTTGAATGTATCGGTTGTTCACTCTGTATCGACGCTTGGGACGCAATCATGAAGAAAGTCGGACGCCCCACAGGCCTGATTGGCTATGATACAGACGAGAATATAACCCGCCGCTTAGACGGAAAGAAAAGCCGCTACCGCCCCATACGGGCGCGCACAATTGCCTATACAATCATATTACTGGCGGTAGGGGCCGTGATGTTATGGGGCATGACCCATCGTTCGGTACTAGACATGAATGTGCTACGTGACCGTATCCCCAACTATGTACGTTTGTCTGATGGGTCAGTGCGCAATGGTTATACGGTTAAAATCCTCAACAAAAGACCGGAAACCCGAAAATTAAAATTGGAAGTCACAGGCTTTGATAACAATAAGAGCGGGATAGATATTTCCGTCGTTGGCTTGAAAAAACAAGACGGTTTTTTCATTTTGGAAGTGCCGGCAGATGAGACCTGGAACTATAAAATATATATCGCCCTTACTGATACCAGTCACCTTTCCCTGCGCGAGGACTTTGCCTTTAAGCTCACTGATATGGGCGACGGCGAAACCACGCAAACACCGAGCCTATTTGTTACAGGTCAAGAAAAATAACATCCCAGTACAGGAATAAAAACATGACGACGGAGACAAAAATACAGGCGAAAAAATTGGCGAAAAAACTGACGGGCAAACATGTCCTGCTCATGATATGTGCGTTTTTCGGCGTTATATTTATTGTAAATGCCATCATGTTTTATTGGGCATTTGGTACATTTCGCGGCGAAGATACGAAACGGTCATACCGCCAAGGCTTGGCCTATAACCAGACCATAGAGAAACGCGCCGCGCAAATCGCCAGTGGTTGGCACGCTGATATAACCATCAACCCTGATCACACTATCAGCCTGAAAATAACCAACCGTGAGGGCGCAGCCGTTCGCGGGCTGTCCATAGACGGCAAGCTTAAACACCCGGCGGAAACCGACCTAGATGTGCCGCTAAAATTTGCCCAAGCGGCGGACGGTGGTTATCTTGCCAGAATAGACAAGGCGAATTTCGGTACGGGCTCAGGCAAGCAATGGCGTATCTTGACAACTACACAAAAATCAGACGGAACAAGCTTCAAAACAAGCAATGAAATATGGCTGAAACAATAAGCATTAAAGACGCAAAGTTCTGCCCAAGCGGGCAAACAACCGCCCAAGACCTGGCCCGGATGAGTTCCGAACCCGCCTTGGGTGCAGATGCGCTGACGCCCTATGTGCAAACAAAAACCGGCGGCGAAAAATCTATCGATCTGATGATTAGCGGCGCCCATTGCTCCGGCTGTATGGCCAAAATTGAGCGCGAAACCACCGCCCTGCCCGGTATTCTTTTGGCCCGTATGAATTTATCGACCATGCGCCTGAACGTGCAGTGGCGCGGCGATGACGGCGAAGCCGAAACCATTGTCGCAAAACTGGAACAACTGGGATACGGGGCCAAGCCGTTTAATATGGAGCTTGAACCTTTGGCCCAAAAAAAGCGGGTTAGTTTTTTACTCAAAGCCATGGCCGTTGCCGGGTTTGCCATGGTCAATGTCATGATGTTATCTGTCGGCGTTTGGGACGGCGGCGAAATGATCGCATCCGAGCGCAAAATCATGCACTGGATTTCAGCCGCAATTGCCATCCCTGCCGCCGCCTATGCTGGTCAGCCGTTTTTTCGCTCTGCTTTCGCTGCGCTTAAAAACAAACACACCAATATGGATGTACCCATTTCTCTGGCCGTAATCCTGGCCATCAGCCTGTCGATCTACGAGACCATACACAATAACCAACATGTCTATTTTGACGCTGCCATGATGCTGTTATTTCTGTTGTTAATCGGGCGGTATCTCGATAATCGCTTGCGCCTTAAAACTGGCGAGGCGGCCCAACGCCTGGCCGCCATGCAGGCCAGTACCGCCTCGTTGATTAGCAGTGATGGCACCATCATGTCCGTGCCCGCCGCTATGATCAAACCTGATGACCACCTGATGATTGCGGCCGGACAGCGCATTCCGGTGGACGGCGAGATCATCAAGGGCCACTCCGATATCGACACCTCCATCGCGACCGGCGAAACCTTGCCATTGGCGGCCGCGCCGGGCGACAAGCTATATTCAGGCATGATCAATTTGTCTGCACCCTTGACCATGAAAGCCCTCGCCGTATCAGGCGACAGTGTCTTGTCGGAAATCTCCAAACTTGTGGAGGTTGGCGAACAGAAAAAAAGCAAATTTGTCCGCATTGCAGACCGGGCCGCGCAGCTTTATGTGCCCGTTGTCCACTCACTGGCAGCCATGACCTTCATTGGTTGGCTCTTGCTCGGCAGTGGTGATGAGGTTTTGCGCACCGCCTCGCTCAACGCCATTGCTGTGCTGATTATCACCTGTCCGTGTGCGCTTGGCCTTGCGGTTCCCGCCGTACAGGTCGTGGCTTCGGGACGGTTGTTCAGGAAAGGCGTTTTGATAAAATCCGGGGATGCTCTGGAACGACTAGCCAAGGCCGATTATATTGTATTTGACAAAACCGGAACCCTGACCCTGGGCAGTTTACAGCTTTCCAATATGGACGAAATAGCCGCAAATACTCTAGAGACCGCCGCAATGTTGGCGCGTGCTTCGCGCCATCCTGTTGCCCGCGCCGTCGCTGCTGCGGCTGGCCCCGGCCCCGCCGCTGAAAACATTCTCGAAATTGCCGGACAAGGGGTCGAGGCAGTTATAGGCGGCAAAACAATCAAATTCGGCTCAGCCAGCTTTGTCGGCGCCCATAACAAAGCTAGCGGTACCGAAAGCTGGCTGCGCATCGGCAAGGCCAAACCGGTTTGCTTCATGTTCAAAGACACACCGCGTCTGGATGCCCGCACTACGATTGAAGACCTTAAAAAACGCGGACTTGGCGTCGAACTGCTCACTGGTGATAAAAAAGAAATCGCGTCTGAGACCGCCGCTGGACTCGGCATAGACATATGGCAGGCCGAAATATCCCCCCAAGGCAAATTGGCGCGGCTGGATGAACTCAAGGCACAAGGTCATCTCACTTTAATGATCGGGGACGGCATTAACGATGCCCCTGCCCTCGCATCCGCCTATGCTTCCGCCTCCCCTTCAGGCGCCGCCGATGTATCACGCGCCGCCGCTGATATCATCTTGCAGGGCAATAAATTATCCGGGCTAATAACCGCTCTCAGCATATCCAAGGCCGCTGGTCGGCGGGTATTTGAAAATCTAAGTTTGGCGGTCATTTATAATATGATCGCGGTGCCTCTGGCCGTGTTCGGGTTTGTCACCCCGCTCATTGCCGCACTGGCCATGTCCGGCTCGTCCATGCTCGTGACGCTCAACGCATTAAGATTGAGCAGGCGCTGATGGAAGCTCTGCTTTATCTCATCCCCTTGGCTATCGGACTTGGCGCTGTTGGCCTAACCGCTTTTTTTTGGACAATCCGCTCCGGCCAATACGAAGACCCAAAGGGTGATGCCTCAAGAATTTTGCACTCGGAAGATAAACCAATTGTCGATGAGGATGATTTGTAAAGTAAATCCGCACCCATTTAGCTAATTATCTTAAATTCAAAAACCTTATCCATGATTGGTACTCTGCACCCATTGTCCAGACATGACCAAACAAGACATACTCATCAGTTCTTTAAACTTGATACCAATAAACACCAGTTCCGATGACGACCTTTACATTGACGCTAGGCCCTTGCTTAAACGCGTAAACGCTTTGATTATGTATTCAAGTGATTTGGGAGCTGAAACACCAGCCGATAAACATGCCCGCGAAATATCAATCCACATAAAGATCCTTAAAGAAATACACGCCCACAACACTATAATTGCCAAGCTACAAACGTCTGAAAAACGTAAATTCACCTCCCAGGAAGAAGAAGCTTTGGCCGCAGAATTGGCCGCACTTATTTTCAAAACCGGGAGCATTGTTTGACCCAGGAGAGAATAACCCGTGCCTTGGTTTCTCTGGGCGGCGACAAATTAAAACACCATATACATAAATACTCCGCCTGGGACCAAACCCGCCGGGATGACCAGAAACCGCCTTTAGGAACTTGGCTCATTTGGTTGTTTCTGGGTGGTCGGGGGGCTGGTAAAACCCGCGCCGGTGCAGAATGGATTCGCCAACAGGTGGCAGACGGGGCCAAACATATCGCTCTGGTGGCACCATCATATAATGAAGCCCGCGAGGTCATGATCGAAGGCGAGAGCGGTCTCCTTAATATAGGTGCAGAAATTGAACGTCCACATTACATGTCTTCACGGCGGCGGCTAGAATGGAGAAACGGCGCCGTCGGACATGTGTTTTCCGCCGAAGACCCGGACGGGTTACGCGGGCCACAATTTGATTGTGCCTGGGCGGACGAGTTCTGTGCCTGGGCTTATCCGGAAGATACATTGTCTAATTTGCGCATGGGCCTGCGGCTTGGAGAGATGCCCAAATTGGTAATAACAACGACTCCAAAACCGATAACGTCCTTAAAGAAACTCATGGCCGAGCCGGGCGTAAGTGTAAGTCGGGCGAAGACAATAGATAATGAAAAAAACCTGTCCCCCGCTTTTATGGCGGCTATATACGAAACTTACGGCGGTACAAGGCTTGGCCGCCAAGAGCTGAACGGCGAAATACTCGAAGACCATGAGGGGGCATTATGGACGCGGGCATTGATCGACCGGGTACAGGTTGACACAGCACCGCAAGAGCTGGAAAAAACCGTCATTGCCATTGATCCGCCGACCAGTTCTGGTGCCACTGCCGATGCGTGCGGGCTGATTGTGGCCGCGCGGGTCGGTTTCGGGGCGCAAGCGGTGGTCTATGTTTTGCACGACGCCACCGTACAAGGCTTAACGCCAAATGAATGGGCGGAATTAGCAGTGGAATTATGGGATGATTGGGACGCGGATTATCTACTTGCAGAAATCAACCAAGGCGGCGAGATGGTCAAAACAATACTGGACGCTATTGGTGCGCAAGCCCCGGTACATACCGTTTATGCGTCCAAGTCCAAAACCGCCCGCGCCGAACCTGTTGCAGCACTTTATGAACGCGGCAAAGTTAAGCATGTGCGCAGCATGGCGGCACTGGAGGACGAACTATGTTCACTAGGCGCAACAAACGGGCCAAAAAAAGCCCCGACCGCGCCGATGCATTGGTTTGGGCCGTAACGGATTTACTCCTTAAACCCAGACCACGCCCCAAGCTTAGAAGGTTATAACTTTAGTGGCCCTGCGCCTAGTTGTCTGCTTTCGTTCGCATTTCTCTTTTGGCTTTGTAGCAATGTTTAACCTTGATAATTAAGGGGTCTTTAACCATAACCGTTCAAAATACACGCATACATATGCATTTGCGGAGTGAAGAATGGCAACTGTAAACAAATTAACATTACGGCGCGAACACAAATCCGCCACAGTCGAACTAACAGCACTTAACCGCGAAATGGCTTTGCGGATGATTACACTGGCGAACGAAACCGGTGAAATATTGCCGTTAATCGAAGCCGTAGAAGCTATGCGCACTGCCGAAGAATTTTATTCTCCTGATACAGCCCAGATTGAAGACGCCCGTGTCCAGAAAAAACTTGGCGATGTGTTGTTGAATATTGGCAAAAATGAAGAAGATATGTGTGCAATAGACGCCGCGATTTCCGCCTACCGGGGCGCAATTACCATTTCATCAATGCTCGGCGCTCAAAACCTGCGCGCAGAGACCCGTAAAAGCTATGCGTTGGCATTGAATTATGCCGGAAAAGGCCAACGCGACCGCAGTCTCTCCCTCATGGGCGCTGCTTAAAACCTAACAAAATCATAGATATACTAAAGTAAAATAGAGATATTTCCATGTCTCCGCAAATTGCGGTAGATTTCATCCATGGTCAGACATTGCGCTAGTTACAGAATGAGCAGTTTTGAGCCAGAGCCATCAAACGCATTGAAATCTTATAAAAATGGATATCCTATGAAAACCTGGTTGCGGACGGCATTCGCCCGACCCCCTCAAACTAAATCACATTCCAATACAAATTCGCCTTTGGTTGCTTTGCAATTGGCTAATTCTGCCCGTTGGACATCCAATAGTTTTAATGCACTGGCCCGTGAAGGTTATCAGGGCAATGCGGTGGCGTACCGCTGCATTCGCTTGATCGCCGAGACGGCTGCATCAGTACCGTTTTGTGTCAGGCGCGACGACATATGTGCCGCTAATGACCCGGTTACAAAACTATTACACGCGCCCAACCCGAAAATGTCCCGGGCCGAATTTTTTGAAAGCCTGTACGGATATTTACAATTGGGCGGCGACAGTTTTATTGAAGCGGTTCTGATGGACGGGTTTCCTGTCGCATTATTTACCCTGCGCCCCGACAGAATGCGGGCCGTAACAGATAATACCGGGTGGCCGGCGGCTTGGGATTATCAAGTGGCTGGAAAAATCCGCCGCTTTACGCCTGAGCCAAGTTCCGGCCTTTTGAACCTACACCATATGCGGCTGTTTCATCCGCTTGATGATATTCGCGGCTTCTCTCCCCTGGAAGCCGCCGCAAAAGCTGTCGATATATACAATGCAGGTAGTGTCTGGACTAAGGCCCTGCTTGATAATTCGGCGCGGCCAAGCGGCGCATTGGTTTATAAGGGCAGTGCTGGCGCAGAAAACTTAAGCCATGAGCAATTTGAACGCTTGAAAGCTGAACTTGAAAACAAGCATTCCGGGCCAAACATGGCCGGGCGGCCGCTTTTGCTGGAAGGCGGGCTTGACTGGACAGCCATGAGCATGAGCCCTAGCGATATGGACTTTATAAACGCCAAGCGCGAAGCGGCCCGGGAAATCGCGCTCGCATTTGGCGTGCCGCCCATGTTGCTCGGCATTCCCGGTGACAACACCTATGCCAATTACAAAGAAGCCAATTTGGCTTTTTGGCGTCAAACAATTTTGCCGTTAACGCGCAAAACTGCCGATAGCCTAGGGGTCTGGTTGTCTGACTGGTTCGGGGATGATTTGCGTATAATACCTGACGAAAATAATATTCCGGCGTTAAGCATGCAGCGCAACGCGGTCTTGACGGCCCTGAACGGTATTGACTTTATGAGCGACGACGAAAAACGCGAACGGGCCGGATTACCGCAATTGGCAACCTTAAAAGAATGAACGGGTTCAAGCTAGAGCGCAGCATTAGTATCGGCATAATCGTCACACTGGCCATTCAAAGCGCCGGGGCGCTTATGTGGGGCGGGGCGGCAGAGGCCCGATTACAAGGTCTGGAGAAAACAACAGCAACTAGCCCGCTTGTCGTTGAGCGCATGGCGCGGTTGGAAGAACAAATGATTATGGCTCGCCAGTCACTGGCAAGAATTGAGCGCCGTCTCGACGAAGAAAAAAACCAATAAAGAAACCAAAACATGACCTCAAACCACACACCGCATACTGGCCGTATGCGTATTTCCGGCTATGCGAGCCTGTTTGGGAAAAAAGACTTGGGCGGTGATATTGTTCAGCGCGGTGCCTTTGCTGCCAGTCTTTTGTCCCTCAAAGACGGCCAATTACCCATGCTGTGCGCCCACGAGACCAAAGACCCGATCGGGGTGTGGAACCGCATTTTCGAAGACGCCACAGGACTATTTGTCTCCGGTGATATTTATCTAGGGACAGAGCGCACCGACCGCACAGCCCGACTGGTGCGCGCCGGGGCCTTAAAAGGCCTCTCCATTGGCTACAGAACGCTGCGCAGTCGGCCTTTAAACCCTGGTCGGGCCTTGTACGAACTAGAGCTTTGGGAGGTCTCTATCGTCGCTTTCCCAATGCTGCGTGCTGCACGCATCACCCAAATCGACATTCAAATCGATGACCAAACCGAAAAAAGGTTCGCTTATGAACCCCCAACCTCACGAAGGAGAATAATGTGAGAAACCCCAAAACCTGCAAAAAAGAAACCACCCATAAGGAAACCAAGATGATCAAATCGGCTGAATTACGCACGGCCCAAGCCGATTTCTCCGCAACTTTTTCCGCGTTTAAAGACGCTAACGACCAACGATTGGCCGAAATTGAAGCCAAACAGTCTGCAGATATTTTGCTGACGGAGAAAGTCGAGCGCCTCAATACGGCACTGGATCAACAAACCAGTAAAATCGAACGCTTGGCCATTAAAACCGCACAGCCCCATATTGGGGAAAGCCCGCAAAACAGCGAGGCAAAATCCGCATGGTCGTCCTATATCCGAACCGGTGATGCGCAAGCTTTGGGCGCTCTTAACACTATTGAAGGCAAGGCATTAACCGCAGGTGTCGGCGCAGAGGGCGGCTATGTTGCCCCGGCTGAAACCGAAAGCCGCATTGAGCGGGCATTGGCAGAAGCCTCGCCGTTTCGCTCAATCGCAAGCCTTCGCTCGATTGGCGCGGTGAGCTTTAAAAAACCTATTAGTGCGGGTGGAGCCGCATCTGGGTGGGCCGGCGAAACTGCTGCCAGACCCGAAACAACGGCACCGCAAATGCAGCTATTGGATTTCCCGACCGGAGAGCTATACGCCATGCCCGCCGCAACACAGGTTTTGCTAGATGATGGTGTGGCCGATGTCGACCAATGGTTGGCCGACGAGGTTCGGGATGTATTTGCCGCGCAAGAAACTGCCGCATTCACATCTGGAGACGGCATCAACAAACCAAACGGCATCTTGAACTATACCGCAGTTGCTGATGCGACACAAAGCTGGGGCAATGTCGGCTATATTGCCACTGGTGCCGCCGGTGCATTTGCCAGCACTGCGCCCATTGATGCGCTCATAGACTTGATTTATGCGCCCGATACACGTTACCGGGCCGGCGCAAATTTCGTCATGAACAGACGCACGGTTGGCGTGCTTCGCAAATTCAAAGATGCGGACGGAAATTATATCTGGCAACCTGCCACTACCGCTGGTCAGCCGTCTTCCCTTTTGGGCTATCCTGTGGTTGAAGTTGAAGACATGCCTGATATTTCTGCCAATAGCACATCCGTCGCCTTTGGTGATTTTCGCCGCGGATATCTGATTGTTGACCGTCAGGGCGTGCGGGTGCTTCGCGATCCGTATTCGGCCAAACCTTATGTCTTGTTCTATACAACCAAACGGGTCGGCGGCGGCATTCAAGATTTCAATGCCATCAAGCTACTTAAATTCGCGGTGAGTTAACCCTGCTCAATCCGCGATATGCCGTGCGTATTTGCGCGGCAAAACGGCTGTCCCCATCCTCCCCCTTATGGGGGCAGCCGAACTTATTTTACCAATCGTGCTTTGTAACAACCTCAAGCGCCACACCCAATAAACTGTTAAACTAGTTTAACCAAATAAAATATTGGCAGAGCAGCGAGTTACGATACCGACAGCCACATATTATCCGAGAAAAATTATGTCCCTTATAGATTTGACGCCGCCTTTGGTCGAGCCCATTGATCTTGCCTATGCAAAACTTTTTATGCGCGTTGACGGTACGTCCGAAGATACGCTCATCGAAACCCTGATCAAAACCGCCCGCCATCAAGTGGAAAATATGATTGGCCGCACCCTGATCCGGCGCGAATTAATTGCCAGAATATCTGTACCCCATGGCCGGTGTGTTCAACTCCCCCGCCCACCATTGATGTCAGTAACAAGAATGACATTGATTGCGGAAAATGACCAGGCGGTGGATATCCCCCCAAGCGACTACACCGTTTCAACGAAAAAACAACCCGGTGAAATTCAGCTTATCCCAGGCAAAACCTGGACGGACTATCTGGCCGAATTTACTATTTTGGGAATCCAGTTTGAAGCCGGGTACGGCGATACACCTGATGATATTCCCTTGCCGATCAGACAGGCCATTGTCCTGTTGTTAACCCATGTATTTGAATTTCGCGAGGCCGCTGAAGCCCCGGCCATTCCCGTCATTGTCGAGGCTTTGCTGGCGCCATATCGTGTTGTGCGGCGATGATCGGGAATTTACGCACCCGGCTCGGCATCTATATACCCCAAACCACGCCGGACGAGTTTGGTGGTGTACAAAGGACATGGGTTTTACACGGCCAAGTCTGGGCCCATATCAAACCAAATAC
>JAJRSJ010000069.1 GCA_024278855.1 Alphaproteobacteria bacterium
CCGTAGGCCAATTGAGCCGCGCCGCCACTTGCTCGATATGGGTGGATTTACCCGTACCGTGATAGCCCTGCACCATGACCCGGCGGTTATAAACAAATCCCGCCAAAATGGCGCGGGTGGTTTCCGGATCGAACCGGTAAGCTTCGTCCAAGGCTGGCGTATATTCGCACGGCTTGCTAAAGGCCGGAATGGGCGCACCAAAATCAACGCCAAAAACGTCTTTGGCCGAGACTTCTATGTCCGGCTCCATAATAGGGAAATGATTGTTCATGAATTACCTTTACACGCTTAAACTAGCACAAAGTTTTGTGGAAAATTATTTTGCCGCAACGGCCTCGATTTCAAGCTTCCATTTAGTTTCTAATAGCTGACAGGCAATGACTGTCAATGAAGTGCGGTGATCACCAAGGTATTTTTTCCGCATCCGCATATTGTCCGCGTCGTATTTGGGATCAGCAAGATAGATGCGCAAATTGATGATGTTCTCATAGTCCATATTGGCCGACTGTAATATAGTGCCAATATATTGCCAGATCAGATCCGCCTGCCCTTCAAAGCTGTCCGGCATGGAACGACCATCCTGCTCATAGCCGTTCGTGCCGCTGATAAACAGCAAACGGTTCTCACCAGAGACTTCCACACCGTGATGGTGATTGAGATATTGAGGGAACAGGCCGCCTGGATTATGGGGTTTAATTGTCATGCTAATTTGGTTGTTTTGAGGACTTTATAAGCTTTGACGACCCGCTGGAAAGAAACTTCGGTGGTGCGGTCGCCGCCGTTGGCATCTGGGTGTAATTGTTTGACCAATTGGGTATAACGTTCGCGCACCATTTTCGGGCCGGAGAATTCGTCGAGACCGAGGTCGTTCAGCGCTTTCATCTGTAATTTGGACAACCGGATACGCGGGGCTTCGGTCGGAGTTTCTGCGCCGTCGCCGAATATATTGTAATCATCGGCAAAATCCGCTGCCCCTGCTTTGGCTTTGCGGCGGGCTTTGGCGCGGTCGCCCGTGTTTTTGCGTACATCCCAGGTTGGGCGGTGACCGTGGCGGGCGCCCTTTTGCCAAGTGGCAATATCTTCGTCGCTCATTTCCGAGAAGAAATTCCAGTTTTTGTTATATTCACGGGCGTGTGGCGCACAAAAATAATAGTATTCCCGCAGGCGGTCCGGGCTTTTGGGGGCTTTACAGCCACCCTTGGATAAACATCCGGCCCATTCGCATGGCATATCTTCCGGTTTTAATGTCTTGCCGGGTGGTTTAATTCGTATATCCATACCCTTCATGCGGTATTTAAATCCGTCGCTCATACTCTATACTCACTTTTCGCCAGCTCCAAAAACGGAAAACGGCGTGTTAAAAAAGGCAAATTAAAATGGGACTTATCGCCGCTACAATCAAGGAAAAACTTGAAAAAGCTTTCAATCCAACACAGTTGGAAATAATTGATGAAAGCCACAAACACGCCGGCCACGCCGGAATGGCGGGCAGGGAGCCAAGTGAGAGCCATTTTCAGGTCATAATAGCGTCTGAAATATTGACCCCAATGAACCGCCTAGCAAGAAGCTAAAGCCGGA